>JAISRC010000142.1 GCA_031273845.1 Desulfovibrio sp. | reverse complement strand
TTTTACGCTTGAGATTGTCGCTTACGGCGGGCACAGCCCGCCTGCTCCAATCCCGCGGCAAGGATTTGCCGGCAAATCCTTGCAGAGCAGATATACATTTTCAATGTCAATCTGCTCTAAGGCAATTTGATTTTGAGGCGCAACCGAAAAATCTGTCCCGACATCCTGAAAAAGCAAAAGCATGAAGACGGATTCTTCGCTCCGCCCGGAATGACAAGGCCAAATGCGCGGCGGACCATAAATATGCTTTTTCGATGCCGGCCCTATTGCACTATAAGGTCCGTTATAAAAATCTGAATGACCTTTCCTCTGCCCAAAACGGCATTCAGGCGCTCCGTAATCTCGCTTTTCAGAAGCACCTTGCTCTGCGGCGCGGATATGTCGGCATAGGTTTTGCCCGACAGCAACAGCAGCACGGCATCGCGGATGCGCGCGCTGTTTTGTTCCACTTCATCCCTGACCTTGGGGTCCGAAACCTCAAGTTCTATCTTGAGGCGTATAAGGCGCTGGCCCAGAGGGTCCGCCAGATTGGTGGCAAAAGGCGGCAAAGGTACGGTGCGTCCGGGCGGAGGCGGGGCCGCTTCCGGCCCGTGCGCCTGCTCCGCCGCCGGCTCCTTGTTCAGGAAACCTTCAACCACCGGCCTGATCCTGTCGCCCAGAAGAAACCAGGCGGCAGCCCCGCCGCCGCCTATAAGCAGCAGGATGATGAGCAGGACGACAAACAGCCTGGCTTTGCCCTTTTTTTTCGGTGGAGCCTCTTCGTCCGCCATGACCCTTTCCTCCGCCGCCGGACTTCATATATAAGAAGCCGCGCGCGGCACCGTTTTTACAAGTATCTCAAGACGGCGATTTTTTCGTCCGCCGTCGGACGCATCGTTCGGATACAACTCCTTGTCCGGACCGTAGCCGGCGACTGAAAAGCGATCCGCCCGCACTCCCGCTTGCAGGAAATGTTCCAATGCGGCCGCCGCCCGTGAAAAGGACAGATCATAGAGAGGCGCGGGGTCCGCAAGACCCTGCGCGGGACCGGAATCCGTATACCCGCTTATATTCACATCGGCATCAAGGGCCTTAATAGCAGGAGTGAGCGCGTCAAGCAACTTTTTGCCCGACGGCTCAAGCAGGGCGGAACCGGGACGGAAAAGCAGCGTTTCCGTCAATACTATGACAACCCCTTCGCGGTGCTCCAGAACGGATACGCCCTCCACGGCCTCGTTGCTCTTCCCCTGCAACGAAACGCCGACGAACAGTTCCCTGTACCCGGCCGGGTTCGCCGGCTCTTTGACGATATCCGCGAACTGCCGGTCCGTCGCGCCGCCGTATACGACGCCCACGGACGCGGGGTCGCGCATCCGGGCGCTGATGCGGGCCAGCGCCGCGCCGTCCAGCCCGGACATGCTGAGCAACAGGACAAAAAAGGCCAGAAGCAGGGTCATCATGTCCGAGAAAGTCGTCATCCATGGACCGGGTTCCGCCGGATCTCTCCCCCCTGCCCCGCCGGCGTGCCTCCCCCGTCCCGCGGGTTCCCCCGCCGCACGAGGCGGCGAGGCATATAACCCCGCGCGCCGTCTCACGGCTTCTCCTCCCCTCGCCCGCCGTCCGGCGCATCCTCGCGGGCATCGCCGGGCAGGTCGAGAGCGAATCTGAATCCCCGGTAATACGTTTCCTTTTTTATGCCGTCCTTTTCCTGCAGGGCGTCTATTTTTTTCAGCTGTTCCGCATCGCGCCCGTCCAGAACAAGGTCCACGCGGCGGTTCTTCCGTCTCCCTTCGGGGCTGTTCTCGGAAAAACGCGGGCGGGAACTGCCGTAAGCCGCCATGAAAAGCCTTTCCCGCGGCATGCCCAGGTCCGCCAGCCGCCTGTATACCGCGAGGGCACGGCGGAAAGACAAGAGCCAGGTAAGGTCCACGCTCCTGTTGTCCGGGTCGGCCACATAGGCTTCGCCTTCCTCGTCGCGGCGCGAACTGCTGTGCCCGGCGACGAGCAGGGGGCGTCCGGCGCGCATGAGCCGGGGGAAGAGTTTTTCCAGCAGTTCCCCGCCCCGCCGGCTCAAAACCGTGTCGTCCGGCGGAAACAGGGCCTCGGCGTTGACGGATACGATCTGGACGGCGTTGTTTTCCTGAAAATCCAGATCGCCGCCCGGATCGTCCGCAACCAGATCATACATGGACGCCGCCCCGCGCTTTTCGGCCGCGCCTGAAAAACGGGCCGGGAAATGCCGCTCCGCTCCGGGATCGGCGGAGCCGAAGGCCGCGGACACCGAGCCCATAGCCGCCGTTCTGGACCGCGCATCTATGGCGGACATGGAAATAAGCAGCACAAAAAAGGTAAAAAGCAGGGTGACGAGATCGGCATAGACGGTAAGCCACAAGGGCCGGCGCCCGACGTTCTCCCCGGCCCGGCGTCCCCGCCGTCTCACCGCGCCGCCCTGCGTTTGCCCGGCGGCTGAAAGCCGGTCAGCTTCTCCATGATCACGCGCGGGTTTTCCCCCCGCGCAAGGGCCAGCATCCCCTCCATCTGCATTTCCATTATTCTGCTTTCTTCCCTGGAACGATGCCGGAGTTTGCCGACCATGGGCGTAAAAACGAAATTGGCCAGTATGGAGCCGTAAAACGTGGTGATCAGGGCCACCGCCATGGACGGCCCGATGGATCTCGGATCATCCATGTTTTTCAGCATCTGCACCAGACCGATCACCGTGCCCATCATGCCCACGGCCGGGGCGTAGGAGGCCAGGGCGGACATCATTTCTATGCCCGTCTCGCTGCGGGCCTCGGCGTTGTCCATCTCCGTTTCCATGATGCTCTGGATGACGTCCGGCTCCAGGCCGTCAACGACAAGCTGAAGCCCCTTGCGCAGATATTCGTCGTCCATGCGCCCGATGCTCTCCTCCAGACTGAGCAGCCCGTCGCGCCTGGCCCGGCCCGCACAGTCCATGAAGCAGTCGATGATTTCGTCCGTGGAAGGCCGTTTGCCGGTCAGCGTCCGGCGTATCTGCCCGCTGATGGAAAACACGGCGCTCACCGGATAATTGGTCAGCAAAGCGCCGAAAGTGCCCCCGAACACTATCAGCACGGAAGGGACGTTGACGAAAAGCATGAAGTCGCCGTCCGCGGCGACAACTACGGCAATCATGCCGAAAGAAACCAGCATCCCGAGTAATGTCGCAGGGTCCATGCCCGCTCTCCGTCCCGCCGGCTGCCCGCCCCGAAAATCGGGAGGCAGAGGTCTCAGATCCCTGCCGGGGGAGTTCAGATAAAATAAGATAAGTTGTTTTGGAGCATTTCAAAGTTGAAAATGCTCAGGCGGCGTGCGCGAAGCGCCGCCGCCCGCCCCGCAGGCGTAGGCGTAGGCGAAACTTGCTTTCGCCGTTAAACGCCGGATGAGGCGTCTCAAAATTAAATTGCCTTAAGAACACACCGATAAATAAAACATTCCTTCAAACGCGCGTCCTCGGGCCGAAAATCAGACTTCCGACGCGCACCAGGGTCGCTCCTTCCTCTACGGCCTCTTCAAAGTCGTCGGACATGCCCATTGAAAGAACGGGCAGGGACAGACCGCAGCGTTTTTCCATCCCGTCGCGCAGACTTCTGAGCAATGCGAACCAGCGTCTCGGATCTTCGCCGTCCCGCGCCGCCGGGGGCACGCACATCAGGCCCGCGATACGCAGGCCGGTCAAAGGGGCGACGGCGTTCAGCAGGGCTTCCAGCCCGGCGGGGTCCACGCCGGATTTCTGCGGTTCCCGGCCCACGTTCACCTGGATCAGCGCCTTTTGCGAAGCAAAATTCGTGCCGTCCGCGACGGAGCGCCCTTCCCCGGCCTTTTTTTCCCATGCTTTCTGCAGCGCGCCCGCGAGTTTGACGGAATCCAGGGAATGTATCAGTTCAAAGCGTCCGACGGCGTCCCTGGCCTTCCTGCTCTGCAGACCGCCGATAAAATGCCACCCCGGCGCCGGGTTCGGCGCGAGCAGTTCCGCAACCCGCGGCATCTTGGCCGCCGCTTCCTGCATGTAGCTTTCGCCGAACAGCGGACGGGCGCCGGTCCCGGATGCCCGGTACCGGGCCAGTTCCGCAACGGCTTCCGCGCCGTATGTCTTGGACACCGCGACCAGGGCCACGCTGCCCGGCGCGCGGCCGGAGCGCAGAACCGCCCTTTCCAGCCGCTCGCGCACCGCGTCGAAACGCTCCGCAAGCCCGGACATTCAGAACCACGCTTCGGGCGCGGGACCGAAACTGCGCAGAAAGGCCGCCTCCTCCGCCCGGCTGTCCCGAACCTTGACCCACAGCCGCAGATGGGTTTTCCGGCCCAGAAGCTCCATGATTTCCATGCGGGCGGCCTGGCCGATGCGCTTGATGTTCTGTCCGCCGCGGCCTATGACCATGGCCTTGTGCGTACTCCTGGCGACGTGAATCACCGCGTGGATCTCGACATCCCCGGCTTCCCCGTCTTCATCCCAGGCTTCGATTTCCACGGTCGTGAAATAGGGAAGTTCCTGCCTGAGCGTAAGAAAAAGCTGTTCGCGCACTATTTCCGCGGCCATGAAGCGCAGGGGCGCGGTGGAGAGCGTGTCTTCGGGAAACAGGGACGGACGGGGGGGCAGAACGCTTTTGATCGCCGCCAGAAGCGCGGGCAATCCTTCCCCGTCCGCGGCGGAAACCGGGAACAGCCCCGCCTCCGGCCAAATCCCGTGCAGACGCTCCAGAAGCGGGAGCAGGCGGGATTTGTCGCCGAGCAGGTCAACCTTGTTGGCGATGACGAAGACGGGTCTTTGCTCGGCGGCGACCGGAGCGCGCAGCGGTTCGATGTCGTTTTCCAGAAATTCCGCTTTCCGGGCGTACAGGTCGGCATCCAGGATCACCCCCAGGGCGTCCGCGCCGTCCAGGGCGTCCCATGCGGCGCGGGTCATCAGGCGATGCGTCGTGCCGTGCGGTTGATGAATGCCCGGAGTATCGATGAAAATCACCTGGGCGTCTTTGCCGGAAAGTATGCCCGTGATCCGGTTGCGCGTGGTCTGGGGACGCGGCGACACTATGGACACTTTCTGCCCCAGGCATTTGTTCAAAAAAGTGGATTTGCCGGCATTGGGCGGCCCCATGAGGGCTACCCTGCCGCACCTGAAAGGCTCCGCTGTCATGATTTTTCCCGTAATTGCGCGCCCGCCGCGCAACGGCTGAATGTGCCGCCCGCATCGCGGAGCGGAGGGTTGTCGTGTCTGCACTGTTCCGTCGCCAGTGAGCAACGGGGGTGAAAGGCGCAGCCGGACGGCCTGTCCCAGATGCCGGGCACCGAGCCCGGTATGGCCGCGAGCCTTGCGCGGCGTTCCCCGCCGGCGGGGCGCGAACGCAGCAGCCCGACGGTGTAGGGATGGACGGGCGCGGTCAGCAGCGCGCCGGCCGGGCCGTATTCCACGATGCGTCCGGCGTACATGACGGCTATGTCGTCGGCTATGCGCGAGACTATGCCCAGGTCGTGGGTTATGAAGAGCATGGACGCGCCGGAATTTTCAAGCAGGGCGCGCATCAGGCTCAGTATCTGCCTGCTTGTCGCGGCGTCCAGGGCCGTGGTCGCTTCGTCGGCGATGAGCATATCCGGGCCGGGGAGCATGGCCGTGCCGATCATCACGCGCTGGCGCATGCCGCCGCTCATCTGATGCGGAAAATCCCGCACCCCGGAAGCGGGCATGCCCACGCGCTCCAGCATGGCTTCCGCCTCGCGCAGGGCCTCGCGTGCCGACAGGCCCCTGTGCAGGCGCAGACCCTCGCTCATCTGTTCCCCGATGCGCATGACGGGGTTCAGGGAGGTCATGGGGTCCTGAAAAATCATGCAGATCCGGTCGCCGCGTATGCGGTTCAGTTCCGTCAAGGACAAGGCGCCCAGGTCTATGCCTTTGAAGCGAACCGTGCCGCCGAAAATTTTCGCCGGAGGCGAAGGAAGAAGCCGCAGAAGATGCAGGGCGACGACGCTCTTGCCGCAACCTGATTCGCCCACCAGACACAGGGTTTTGCCGCGTTCCAGGGTCAGGTCCACGCCGTCCGCGGCCAGGGCGTTTTCTTCGCGCGCCCCTCCGCGCGTGAACCCCAGGCGCAGATCCCGCGCCTCAAGCAGGATATCCCGGCCGGCGCAGCCTACCACGGCCGCCCCGCCTGTACGCCTTTCAGGGAGCGGCGCGCCGCGGATTCGATGCGTACGGGCAACATGGCGCCGCGCAGGCCCCCTTCGGCAAAAGGCGCATCGGAACCCTTTTCCGGCACGACGTTGACGATGAAGCCGTGCGGCGTGCGCCCCGTCCACGCTTCCCCGCCCCCGCCACCGGAGGGGGCGGCGCATGCGCCGGGAGCCGGCAGCAGTTCCGGCATCCGGCTTCTGCCTTCCAGGAGTATGACGTCTGCTGTGCCGATCCGGCTGCGGAGCAGCCGTTCCCCCGCCTTTTCCTGATAGTCCTGCAGACGGGCGAGGCGTTCCAGGGCAAGGGGCCGGCTGATTTTGTCCGGAAAGCCGGCCGCGCGCGTCCCCGGCCTGTCCGAATACACGAAGGAAAAGGCCGAGGCGAATCCCACCCGTCCCAGCATGCGCATGCTGTCTTCAAAATCCTCGTCCGTTTCGCCGGGGAAGCCGACTATGACGTCCGTGGTCAGGGCTATGTCCGGCCGCGCCTTCCTGAGCCGTTCCGTGAGGTCCAGGTAGGCGGCCGTGTCGTAGCGGCGTCCCATGGCCTTGAGTATCCTGTCCGAGCCGGATTGCAGGGGCAGGTGCAGGCGCGGGCAGAGCGCGGGGTTGTCGCCGAACTGCGCTGTGACTTCCGGGGAGAGGTCTTTGGGGTGGGAGGTGACGAAACGCAGTCTCAGCAGGCCGGGGACGGCGGAAAGGGCGCGCAGGAGTTCGGCGAAACTTGTGCCGTCCCCGCAGTCGTCCAGGCCGTAAGCGTTGACGTTCTGCCCGAGCAGGGTGATTTCGCGCGCGCCTCTTTCGGCCAGAGAGCGGCATTCTCCGAGTATGGCCGCCGCTTTGCGGGATTTCCGCCTGCCCCGCGTGAAAGGCACGATGCAATAGGCGCAGTAGTTGTCGCAACCCTGCATGATGTTGACGAAAACGGAAGGCGCGACGTCGAAGCCGTCGCGCAGGCCGGGGGCGCACAGGGGGTCGAAGGGTTCCTCGTATGTTTCGCTGAACTCAAGGAGGCTTATGCGCAGTCGCGGGTCTTCGGCCAGGCGGCTTATGGCCTCGGGCGCGCGGGCGATGCCGTCGCCGCCGAAGAGCAGGCGCACCTGGGGAAAGCGTTCGGCGAGCTTTTCGCCCGCCTGCGCGGCGACGCAGCCGCCGACGCAGACCAGGGCGTCTTTTTTCTTTTGGGCCTTGCAGTATTCGGCTATGCGTCCCAGTTCCGAGTAGACCTTCTGTTCCGGCTTGTCGCGCACGGAGCAGGTGTTGACGATATATATGCCGGCGTCTTCAAAGGAGCTTTCCTGAAAGCCGCGGGCGGTCAGCGCGCGGGCAAGGCGATCCGAGTCCGCCGCGTTCATCCGGCAGCCGAAGGTCCGCATGTGAAAAGTCGTAGACGGAGTCATGCCCTGTTACTGTTTCCCCGCGTACTGCAGCGCCTTTTGCACGGCTTCTTCAAAGAGTTCCCTGCCGACGGCGCCGCGCACCATGAGGTCGTTGACCAGGAAATGGGGGGTACCGGAGATGCCCAGGCTGTCTGCCTCCCGGCTGTCGAAATCAAGGCGTTGCTGCACGGCCTGTCCGCCCGCTTCGTTTTTGAGTTTTTTGAAGTCGTAGCCGAGGCCTTCAGCCGTCTTTCTGAGGAAGTCCTCGCCCTCGCGCTCGTACTGTTCCGCGCCGTTGAACAGGGCGTCGTGAAAGGCCCAGCCCCCGGCGGGGTCCAGAAAGAACGCGGCCGTGGCGAATTTCGCGGCGGTCATGGAAACCGGGTCGTCTTTGGGCAGGGCTTTGAAGGTCACGCGGACCCTGCCGTCATACTTTTTCAGGAGACCTGTAATGACGAATTCGGCCTGACGGCAGTACGGGCAGGTGAAATCGGAATACTCGACAACGGTGACGGGGGCGTCGGCTTTGCCGCGGAATGCTCTGTCGTCGAGTTTTACCACCTTGGGCTGTTTCGCGTCCTGTTCCCATTGGGAAAGCAGGGCTTTCCGCTTGCGGAGCATATTGCCCTGCTGGGCTATTTCCAGGACGATTTCGCTGTTGTCTTTAAGAATGTCCAGCACCAGTTCGGGGTGTTCCCTGAGTTCCCGGCGCACGGCCTCGCGCACGGCGGTATTGTCCGGGGCGGATTGCGCGCCGGGGGCGGGAGCGCAGGACAGGAGCGCGATGAGGACGCCGGGGATCAGGCGCGAAAGGTACAGGCGTTTTTTCAGCAGAAGGAAGTTCATTGCCGGCTCCGGTCGGGGGAGATGTCTGGGACGCGGGACGGAAAGGTCCGGCGCAACGCGGCCGCCCGCAAGAAAAATGTTGCGCTCCGCAAGCGGAAATGTGCCCCCGGCAAGGCCGGGAGTCAAGTGAAAATCTCTCCGGGGGGAGCCCGGCCGGCGCAGGCGGATACCTGCAGGGCACAGTTTTACAGCCTGTCTTGCGCCGCATTGTATACCTTCAGTTTGTCGCGTTTGCCCACAGCGATAACCGTCACAAAAAGAACATCTCCCTCCACGCGGTATACGAGCCGATATCCGGCATTTCTCAGCTTGATTTTATAGCAGCCGGGCATACCGGAAAGGGCGGACGCGGGAATATGCGGGTTTTCAAGCCGCACCGACAGTTTTTTTTTGAACTGTTCCCGCAGAGTGTCTCCCAACTTTTGCCATTCTTTCAGGGCCAATTCGTGAAAGCGAAGTTTATAGCTCATTGAGGTTCACTTCCACAAAAGGCCCACCGGAGCGTTCCTGAATCAGCTTCATATCTTCCAGGTCTTCCAGGCGATCCAACAGCCGTTCATAGTGCGCGACGGACAGCAGGTAGGCTTCCGGTCTGTTGTGGTTGAGCACGGCAACGGGGTCGCCTTCAGCCTGACTGAGGATAGTGGAAAAATTGCGTTTCAACTCCGTGACACTGACTGTTTTTTCCGCACGGATAGTTTGCATGATATTTCTCTCATTATTTAGAGTATTATTCAGGATTATATTTAACATCGTAAAAGGCCCCGGTCAAGTGATCCTGACCGCCGGAACCCGCCGCGCCATGCCGTTCAGAGGCACGGTCGGGGGCAAACAGGGTCGCCCCGGGCCGAAAAAAAGTTCTCCAAAAAATTCTCCGCAAAAAAATCAAAAAATGTCCGTAAAGGGCTTGACATAGCCCCCGGACGGCTTTACATTGCAAATCGGTTACGGCGTAAAAGCGCCGTGCCGCATGGGGATTCGATTATTCGGCATGCGCGCCGGGGTGAGATCCATGGGCAGAGTGCCCTGGGGACGCGCGCATATCGACCGTGAGCAGTCAGGCATTCTGATGCTTTCATTGATCACAGCTTCTTCTTTTTTTCTTGATGCATACTTCGGCGGAAGGCGGGCCCGCGCCCCTTTTTCGCCGTGTATTATACGCCGGCCGCTTTGCAGCGCGCCGCGCGGATTTGTCGTTACCTGCAACCGGCTTGCGCCGGCCTTTCAAAGCAATCCGATTCTGAAGCATTTCAATTCTGAAATGTTCCGATCACTTCAAAGCATTGGGGGTTTATCATGTCACAGGTTCCCGGAAGACTTTCAGTTCCCCGTCCCAGCGGCCAAAGCGTCAAAGTGCCCCGCCCCGAACAGGGCGCTGAAGTAAGCGTAGAATCCTCGCCCGGGGGGCGTCTTGATCTCGGTTTCGATCCCGGTCAGGCCGACTTTTCCCGTCCGGAAAACAGCAACGATCTGGTCTTTGAGGTCGAAGGCGGCGGCAAGGTAACAATCGTCGGCTTTTTCGAGGTCGGCGACGAATCCCTGCCCGCCCTGACCCTGCCTGACGGCGTGGAAGTGGCGGCAACGGACTTCTTCGCGGGCAGCGATATGGATATGACCACCGCCGCCGGCCCCGGCCGCGCATCCGGCAGCGGCACCAGTTATGACGACAACGCCGGCAGCCTGCTCGACGGCCTGGACAAGTACGGTAAACTGGGCACGGACCAATGGGGGCGCGGGTCCGAAAACGAAGAGGAATACACGGGCACGACGGAAATTCCCGGCGGCTCCTTCAGCTTCTCCATAATCAGCGTCGGTCCCGGCGGTTCCGGCACGGAAGTGCCCTCGGACGAACGTCCGGGCGCGGTCGCCGGCGGTCATTATAACGGTATTTTTGAAGACTGGAAAGCCAACCAGCACCTGGACGGCGAGGCCGCGGCAGAAACGCCCGCGCGTCTGGTGCTGGACTTTACCGGCACGGGCACGACCGTGGTGGACGGCGTGGCCCTTTCCGGCTTCACCCCCGGCACGGAAGTCTACACAAACGGCCTGGACTCCCCGCCCATCGTGGTTGAATCCGCCGATCAGGTAGTGAACGTCACGGCGGGCCAGTTGGACGGCGGCGTATACATCAAGCCGCCCGCAAACGACGACACGGATATGACCGTCAACGCCCAGGTGACCCTGCGCGCGGAAAGCAGCGGCCTGACGGAAACCATAGGCGGCAGCTTTGAGATAATCGTGGACGCCGCGGCCGACAAGCCTGTGGACGTGCAGGCGGCAGCCGATGCCGTGGATTACGCGACCGTCGCCGTGGACATGGACAAGGATGCCGTAAAAAGCAATGAAGACGGCTGGAACAAGACCGAATTCGACGCCGCGCACACCGAAGCGGTGGTCGTCGAGATCCCGGCGGCTCTGGATGCCGGGTTCAACGATTTTGACGGCTCGGAAAGCCATACCCTCTACGTTGCCGTTCCTTCCCCGGCCGAAGGCTGGACAGCGCTCGGCCCGGACGGTGAACCCCTGGCTATCGTCCATGACGTGCCCGGCCATGAAGGTCAGGCATTTTATGAAGTACCGGAAAACCTCATCACCTTTGACGCCGACGGCAAGGCTCATGCGGATCTGACCTTCCGGCACGAAAGCGACAATCTGGCCGGGAGCGACATTCCTTCCGATCCCCTGACCGTCGTCGCCGTGGCCCGCGAAACCGCATCGGACGACGAACTCACAACGGCCAACAACACGGCCTACACCGTTTCGGAAGACACCCTCGACCTCAGCGTGAACAATATCAACGCCGGCCTGACCATACAGGCCGGGTGGGGTTCCGAAGGCGGCGACGATGCCAAGCATCTGGCTTCCGGCGAGCATGTGTACGAGGGCGCTGAAGCCGGCGCTACCGACGACGGCGCGGCCCCGGTGCGTATAGCTATTGACGGCGACGGCGACGACTTCATTTCTTCCGTGACCCTGACCTGGGATCCGGCGGACGGCTACCTGAGATACGACGGTGAAGGAACAGCCGTATACAGTGATCCTTCCGGATCAGTCACCATCACCTTTACCGCCGGTCAGGCGGTTACGGACCTTGAGGACTCCCTGAAATTCGAGCCCGCCCCCGGCAATGACTCCGACTCCGATGTGAACCTGAAGTATGAAGTTGTGGTGGAAAACAGCGACGGCGCCCGCGCCGAGTACTCCGGCGAAACCGTTGTGGTGATCGACGCCGTGGCCGACAGGGGCGATACGGGCGCCGTGAAGGCGGATTACATTGAACACGACGGCATCGCGGAAGCCACAGCGGCCGCGCCCGGCGATGTCGTGAAAGTGAGCGGCTCGGCCTCCTTCAACGACCCGGACGGCTCCGAACTGCACTATGCCGTCATAGCCGTACCCGATGCGGCCTGGAGCATAGCCGGTCTGGGCCATGCGCAACTGCTCGACGCCGATGCCGTAAAAGCGCATTGGCAAAACGCGGGCGGCATGCCGGACAACAACGACGATGTGAACAGCGCTCTGGACGGAGCGGTCAAGGGTGATGGACCCTTCCTGCTTATTGAGGCCGACTCCGCAAGCGGCGAAATCACCATTTATGCCATGGACGCCGCGGGCAACGCGGTCGCTCTGGATAAGGCAGAGTATGCCGACCTCTATGGCGGCATCAGCTACGACAAGGCCACGGGCGAATTGACCTGGACCGTGCCCGTACAGACGCCGGAACTGACCGGGGACGGCTCTCTTGAGGTCGCTTCCTGGGGCGTTGCTCTGGAAAAAGACCCCGGCGACGGCGAATACGACTACGCCAACAACATCAGCGCCGGAGACGTCCAAAATACGTCTGTCGACGTGGACGTGATCACCGGCAATCTGGTCATCAATCCGGCTTTGACCGATGCCGGCACCGGTCTTTATGAGGACAACCGGCCCGGTCAGTGGACCGATGCGGCCGGCGACAAGATAGTGGCTGAAGGCGTTGACGCCGATACGAGCGCCGGACTGGCCGGCCCGTTCGGCGTGCCGCTCTTTGAACTGCAGGACGGCAGCTCTTCGGAATATGTGAAGAGCGTGACTTTTACCGAATTGCCCGATGCTTCCGAAGGAACCCTTTACTATAAGGGCGAGCCGGTAACCGGCCTTACCGTCACTGACCCGTCCGGAGAGGTAGATCTCTCCGAATTGACCTTCAAGCCCACGGACAACTACAGCGGCAATGTAGACTTTACATATGAAGCCGAATTGGCTTCCCACGCCACCGGGCAGGTAATTACCCAGGACCCGGAAGATATAACGGTGCATGTGGAATCCGTTGCCGATCTGGCCGTTGCCCACGTCAATGACGTGACTCAGGATACCGTGCAGGGCGACTTCTTTGATGTCGCGGCGGAGGACGGCGCGGCTGAAAAGGCCACCGACGGCGCCGCGGCTGATTACACCGGCTGGTTTGTGTCCCATGCCGACAACGAAACGCCTGTTTCCGCCACCCTGGACCTGAGCGCGACTCTCAATGACCTTGACGGTTCGGAACACGCCCAGATACTTGTGGAAGTCGGAACCGGAACCTCCGCCGGCGACTTTGCCGGCAACGGCATCACGGTTGCCGGTCACGACGACCCGGGCAAGTTTGAGTATATAGACGGAAAAGCATACGCCGTGTTCACGGAAGGCGAAGCAAGCGCTCTTGTGAACGAAAACGGCGACGGCAACTTTACTGTTCCTCTGCTCGTCGAGCACGGCACGGAAGGCTCTGTACGCGTCATCGTGCGTACCGAGGAAACCGGCTCCATAGACGGCAATCAGGGCGGCAACGACGTCGCCATGCGCGAGGTCGCGTCCGAGGACCTGAATCTCGCCTGGTTGAGCACATCCATGACCGTCAAGACAGGTTGGGCTTCTGAAGGACTGGACAATGACAAACATCTGGCGGGCGACGCAACGCACAGCCTTCCCGGCGATGCCGTTTCCGACGCCGCTTCGACCAGCTCGATCGGCGCGCCGGTTGCGGTGGAGTTCAGCAACCTGGAGGCTGTGGACGGCATTACTTTTGTCTATAAGCAATCCGACGGCACACTGCTGGTCGACGGCCAAACCATACAGGGCGTAGAAACCTTCACAGGCGCGGACGGTGAAACGTATTGCAGGGTAACCATCCCCAACGATCCGAGCGAAGGCAAATATAACCCCTTCAATCAACTGCAGGGCGGACGGCTGACCTTCAAACCGGCCGACGGGCATTCCGATACGGACATTACCCTGCAGTATGCGGTGGAAGTGGACGAAGGCGGGCACAAATTCCTGGTATCCGGCGAAACGACCGTCGTGGTGGACGCCGTGGCCGATCTGGCCGCCGTCACCGGGAGCGAATATGCCGCCGACGATGCCGCCGACGGGACCATCGTTGTTTCCGTTGCGGCCGCATTCGCGGACAACGACGGCTCCGAAAGGCACTATGTGCTGGTGGAGAAACCGGCAACAGCATCCGGAGCGCCTGAATGGACCTGCACCGATCCCGGCGCGGAAGTGGTGACTGTATACTACGATGCGGCAGGCAATGTGTTGCCTCCTGTGTGGAACCCCGAAACGCAATCCTACGATGATCCGACTCCGGACCCGAACGGGTATTCCAAAGAATTCTTCCAGGTGGAAGTCACCGGGGAAACCGGCCCCTATGACGTACACCTCACGCCCCCGGCCGGCTCTGAGGACGTTACCCTTGCTGTGGGCACTCTGGCCGTGGAACAGGTGGATTACACGGGCGAAGACGGCAAGGTGAACGAGTACGACTACTCCAACAACCATGCCTACAATATTGTCGAAGACGGAGTGCATGTAAACCTGCTGAACTCCGATCTGACGGCCGGCGCGGCCGCGGCATACGAAGACCACGACAAGGACGTGAGCACCAACTATACGGGCGCGTCGCAGTATCAGGAAACCGGCGACGGCATCATCACCCTGACCATAAACGGTCAGGGCGAAACCCTGGATACGGCCGCCGGCAAAGAGTTTACGCTCTCCTTTGATTTCGCGGGCGATGGCGATCCCGGCACTTTCAGCATCGGCGGGGTGAATTACACTCCTGAATTTGTCGATGGGCACTGGGTAGTGACCGTGCCTGCCGCTTCCCTGGGAAGCGCCTACAACTCCGCCAACGGCACAATCAGCATCCGCTACAACCCGCCGGCAAACGACGACACCGACCTCACCGGCCTGCACTTCAGCGTGCCGGTAAAAGCGGGCGACAGCGGCTTCACCGCCGATCTGGAAGCGGATCTCGGCACATTGGTCGTTGACGCCGTGGCCGACAGGCCGGCCTCCGCCGGCGTGAGCGCCGATTACAACGGCGAGCAGACGGCAGCCAAACCCGGCGAAGCGATGGATCTCAAGCTCACCGCCAAGTTCTCAGATTTTGACGGCTCCGAAGAACATTCGGTCATCGTGGAACTTCCCGCCGGCTTCGGCGTACCTAGCCTCAGCGGGGAACCTCTGACTCAACTGTCCCCCGGGCGCATAGCCGAATTGAACGCCAGAGGCGCGGGCCTTGACCCCAACCGCACTTACTATGAGGTGGAGGTTGCCGACGACGCCGTTAATGCGGACGGAACCGTCAATATCACGCTTAATGTCACCGCGCCGGACGTGATCGCGACATCCGGAGACGGAGATACGTCCTATTCGGTCAAGGTCATCGCCCACGCTCATGAAACGGCTGCTGCGGATGCGGAATCCGACACCAAAAACAATGACGCCTTTACCGAAGGCAAGACCACTGTAAACGTGGGCGCGGTGGTGGACGATACACATAATCCCAATCTCAACCTTAAGGCGCAAGCCTATGAAGACCATGCTCCCAATCAGAATACCGGCAACTATGCTGAAAATGCGGCCAGCGGCAAGATCAACCTGCTCCATGACGCCTCGGACCAGGTGGACAGCCTGACCCTGACCTGCTCCAAGGAGGAGGCCGGCGAAGGATATCTGACTTACAAGGGGCAGAAAGCGTCGACAGATCCGAATGCGGAATTCTCCGTGACGGAAGACGATGACGGCAATCTTGTCTACACCATCAAGAATTACGACCAGAATGCGGCGAACGGCGGACTGCGCTTCAACCCCGGTCCGAACAGCGACGGCGATGTGAACTTCACATGGAGCGCCGATGTGCATGACAAAAACTCCGGATACAGCGCCGAAGGGACAGAGGACTGGACCGGCAAATTCACGGTGACTGTGGACGCCGTTGCCGACGATCCTGTCGGCGCGTCCGCGGGCAACCTTGTCTACACCGACAAGCACGGTGTCGAGCATCATGCCTCCCGGGGCGGAAACGCGGAACCCGGCGGCACGGTTGCCATAGAGGTGAGCGCGAGCTTCGGCGATTTCGCGGACGGTTCCGAACGCCAGTATCTGGTCGTGCAGAGGCCGAACGCGAATTGGACGACACCCGAAGAATCGGACGGCCTGCTTAACTACGGCGGCAAAACCTATTTCCGATATGACGTGACCGACGAGATAGACGCCGCCGATGCCGTGAGGAATTTCCTGGCCGGCAATACGCTTGACGGTTACACGGTCATCGATAACCAGGACGGCACCTATACCGTTAACAACGGCACGGCAGAGGTATCCGTAACCGTATCCGGCGATACCTACACCGTAGGCGATGTGGACGTCAGTTTCACGGCCGACGGGAAGGCCGATGTCAGCCTGACCGCTGAACTGGATATCCCGGAGAACTATGCGACGAAAAACACGGGTATCAGCGCCGGCGGCGTTGCCGTGGATCGCGGTTCGGTCGATGCGAACGGCAATATCGCCTACAACTCCCCGGACGGTGAAATTACAACGGGCAATAATGTGGCCGATGATCTGAAGTCCGTCACCGTTGTTCTGGGAACCATAGAATCCGCGCCCAAGGTGTCCGTCGGCGGCTTTGTTTTTGAAAACAACGACCCCAACGCCCACCTTTCGGACCAGACTGCCGCTATTGCCCCCGAAGGGCAGGAATGGAACGCCGCCCGCACCATCGGCGACGATGCAATCGCGCAGGCCGGGGCAAGCATTCACGTCGAGGGCATCGCCCAGGGCGAGACAGGGCATCTGCAACTGACCTTCGCGGCCCAGGAGGCCGACGGCACCCCCACAGACCTCAGCGGCGGCCAAATTATTTACAACGGGACAACGTATTATCTCGTTGATGACCCGCAGAACCCCGGCAGCTATACCCCGGCCGCAACGGAAGGCGGAGCGCCCGTCGCCATACCTGTCGGCCCCACCGGCGCCGCCGGCGTGGACCTCACCTTCAAGCCCGCCGACAACTTCAGCGGCCGCGACATTTCCGTGAAGGCCGACGTGACTGTCACTGACGACAACTCCGGACGCGAACAAAGTTACACCAATGATACTGTCCTTGTCGGCGACGGAGTTATCGAGGTCGATGCCGTGGCTCAGGCCGCGGAGATTGTCGCCGCCGGCGGAGCAGAAGGCGTAGAGGGTCACGAAAACGATGTCGTTATAGGCGCCATGGTGCAATTTGAGGATTACACGGACGGCTCTGAAACCCACTATCTCCTGGTGGAAGCGCAAACCGGCATCGGCAAGCCTAGCTACATCATCATATATGACGATGACGGCAATAAGCATGAGTATCCCGTGCCTGCGAATGTCGGCTGGGAGCCGGTGGACGGTATAGGCAATTTCTGGCGTATCCCTGTGGACAATGAATGGCTCGTCGCCAACAACGGCACACTCACCGCCCAGGTAGGTTTCAAGAATATCTCCGACTGGCGGCGCGGCGATGACCTTGCAATGCGCGTCGGAGCGCTCTCTGAGGAAAGCACCGAGGCCATGGACGGGGAACACTTCCACAGCGGCAGCGATGTCAACAACAATGTCGCCCACACCATTGCCCCTGATCCGGTGACCACTAAAGTTCCCTCCGGCACCGGCACCGGCGGCGGTTCCGGCCTTCTCCTGACCATAGATGCCTATGAAGACGGGCAGCCGAACAGCTATCTCGGTGACGACACCACAGAAAGCTACCCCGTTGATTTGGTCAAGCTGGCCGATTACGGCGAGCTGAGCGGACAAATCGCCGGCGGACACGACGGCGACAGGATAGTCTATGACGGCACAACCTATGAATGGGACGGCGCCGGCTTTGTGAACAACGGTACCTACCTGGATTGGAAAGACGTCGATACAGGCAAGCAAATGACCTTCACGCCGGGCGGCGAGGACGATACCGACCGCTCCCTGTCCGTTTCCGTCAACGGAGTCCCCGGCGCGAACATCTGGATCCGGGTGGACGCCGTAGCCGACAGGCCGGTTGCCGACAACGCCTCTTATGTCGATGCCGAGCGTGATAACGGCGAGCATTATGCGGCGGCCCAAAGCGAGGGCAAGGTCATCGCCTCCACCAGCCTGACCTTCGACGATACCGACGGCTCCGAAACCCACTATGCCGTGTTGCAGAAGCATCCGGAGTGGAAGCTTGACAGCCTGCGGGTCACCATAGACGGCGAAACCTACACATGGGAACCCGGACAGGGATGGGAAGATTCACAGGGAGTGCACAGCGATCTCCTTCCTGAACCCACCACCGTTTTCGGCAGAGACGGCACGCCTTATTATGCCGTGGAACTGCCTGACGGCGCCGCTGAAGCCGATGTCGAATTCATCCTCAACGCGCCCGGGACGGATGAGGACCGGAGCCAGAACCTGAAGATCGGCGGCATAGCGGTCGAAGAGGCCACCGGCGCGCCCGGCGATATGGGCGGTGTGGAGGAAACTCTGGACAACAACTGGGCCGAGGACATCAGGTATGTCACCGTAAGCGCGGCCGTGGTGGAAACGGAATCGCTTACGATGACGGGAACCGGGGAGTTGACCGAAGATGACACCGTCAACGGCATAACCCTGCATTTCGAAGGCTTTGCGGACACGGACGGGGCGGTTGACGCGACCTATGCCGGCGGCAATCCTGAAAGGATCACCTCCCTTGCTCTTGAAATCACTCAGCCGGGCACAGCCGCAGATAAGCCGATCGGCACTATCGATTACGATGGAGAAGTGGCCGTAACGATAAACGGCGTGCCGTATGAAGGTGATCTGCCTGTTGAAGTCAAACCCGGCGATACGGTGGTCATGGACTTCGGCGATGCCGGCTACGACGAAGGCAAGTTCAAATTTGCGATGGCCGAGGATAACCACAACGGCGGGAAGGTGACCATCAATGCCGTCCCGACGGTGACGGATGTGGATTCCGGCGACAGCAAAGAAATGGCCCCTGTCAAGGTGGATGTGGACCCGAAGGACATCGCGGACGCCGCGACAAACGTCGACGTCTACACGGTGGATCACAACACCGCCGTTGCGGGAATCCAGGCTTATGCCCAGCCCGGAGGACAGGTCGCCTTTACGGTCGGCGCGGACTTCCCGGACGGGGACGGTTCGGAAAGCCACTACATTCTGGTGGAAGCCCGTGACGGCTGGACCTGCAACAACTCCGGCGCGACAACGATCTACCTGAACGATCAGGGTGAGATAGTCGGCCCGAATGACGGCGGCACGGCCTACTTCCGGATTCCGGCTTCCTCTCCCTCTGGATTCAGGGGAGAGCCTACCGTGAAGCTCACGGTGCCGAAGGACTATCCGGACGACGATTCCGTTTCCCTGAAAGTCGGCGCGTTGTCCATGGAGAATACCGGCGGCGATTACAAGGTTCATTTCGACGACGAAGCCGATGAGGCGGTTGTGACGATCGGCGCGGTACAGGCCGGCGGCGTCGGATTCAACGCCGACAGCACAGGAGTCCATGAGGACGGCGCAAACGCCGGCGGCGATCCGGACAGTGTGCCCGGCGCGCAACTGAACATCAGCATCACCGGCGGAGCCGGCTATGATGCCGATGCGGCGCACGAAACCCTGCAACGCCTGACGATAGACCTTAAGGGCGGTACACTGGTGGACGCGGACGGCAATGTCGTTTCCACAAACGGCGTGCTGAATACTCCGGAATTGATCGCCCAAGCCCTGAACGGCGGGCTGTATTATCAGCCCGCCCCCAATGCCGGCGGAGACATAGCCCTCAACTACACCGCCGTGATTCAGGATACGAATTCCGGCGCGACCAAAACAGTCAGCGGTTCCGACACCGTGCATGTCACTGCCGTGACCGATGCCCCGAACGATGTGGACCAGTCCACAAAGATAACTGACGGCACGCATCACCAGGGCACGGCGACCATCACGGTGAAAGCCGACTTTACGGGCGGCGACCTTGACGGTTCTGAAACCCACTTTGTCCTGCTTTCCCTGCCGCCTGAAGCCTTGGCCAACATGCCCGCAGGCTGGGCGCCTGCCGGCTGGACCAGGCTTGCAGACGGCGACCCCAAGGCCGGCGAGTTGGACGACTCGGGCAACGTGGTCTTCGCCAGGGACGTTTCCAATACGGCGGCGACCCCCGAAGCGAGCTTCAGCGGCTTGATTCTGGACGAGAACTTCGAGGGAGAATTCATCTATGCCGCCGGTTCCAGGGACGGCAGCGAGGGTGAATACAAGTTCACGACCGGCGAAACAGGGACCCTTCATACCGGCGATATCAACGTCAACCCGAACGTGCCTGACGATGCGGCCAAAGTGGCCGACATCCTGCGGCCCGACGCCCCCTCGGTGACGGACTCCCTGAGCCTCCATGATGCCGACGGCGACGATGTGGATGTTGTCGGTATAAGTTCCCGGGGCAATACCGCCGCGGTGTCCACAGAGGACGACGGCAAGCTGCTGGTGGAAGGCCGATACGGATTCCTGTCCATAGACAAGGAAACCGGCGAATACACATACACCCTGAAGCCTGAATACCAGGGAGAGGGCGGTATCGGGCTGAACGGCGCACAGGATGTGTTCGACGTGTCCGTTATCGACGATCACGGAGGCACGGACGGGGCCGCGATCACCATCACTCTGGGCGCTCCGAACACCCCGCCCACAGCGAATGCCGACCGGCTCAGCGTAGGCGGCGGTGACGAGAACGATACCGCGGTCCTTACCGCCGAAGGCAACCTCAACCTTTATGATGCGCACGGCGACGAGGTGACCATAACTCCGGACGCCGCATGGACTGAAGTCCAGGACGGCTGGAAGATCGAGGGCGACCACGGCTACCTGATCCTGAAGGCTGACGGCAGTTATACCTATCACCTGACCGATGAGCATTACGACGGGCAGGAGACCTTCGACGTCAGCTTCAAGGACAGCTTCAACGCAGCAGGGTCAACTCAAATCACCGTGGATGTGGATGCGGTCAACCACGCGCCTGAAGTGGATGACGTGACGAGCCGATTGACGGAAATAAGCAAAGGCATGAAGATAGGCAATCTTGCCGATCTATACCGCGACAAAGATGCGGAAGCCGGAAATCAGGGCGATACGCTTCTGGTAGCCCTGACGGCGATTGACGTCTTCGGTGTGCTGCGCACGGTGGAGGTTCCCGAAACAGGCTCCGTAAGCCTGGAACTGCAGCACGGCACACTGACGGTGCTTGCAAACGGCACTTATACCTATGTGGCGCACGACCAAGCCGGCGCGCATACTCAGGATGTATGGGACAGCGTGACGGTCACGGTGACGGACAGCAACGGCCTCCAGGACAGCGGCAACCTGAACTTCGCCCTGGGCAGCCCCGCGGGAGATCCTCCGTCGATCATTCAGGGCACGGAAGCCGCGGACACCTTTGACGGCAGCGCGAATGCCGATGCCTATCACGGAGGTGCCGGCGCTGACACCATAGCCGGCGGCGCGGGCGACGATACCCTGTCCGGCGGCGACGGCGACGACGTCATAACCGGCGATACAGGCAACGACGTCATTTACGGCGGCGCGGGCGACGACACCATCTACGGCGGTGAAGGCGACGACACCATCTACGGCGGCGACGGCGTGGATATCATCTACGGCGGCGAAGGCAACGACGTCATTTACGGCGGCGCGGGCGGCGGCATCATATCGGGCGGCGCGGGCGATGACCTGCTCATAGCCCCGGCGGGCCACGGGGCCACCGAATTCCGCTGGGTAAGCGAGGATCTCGGCGGCTATCAGGATACCATCCAGGGTTTTGATGTCGGCCAGGATTCCATCAACCTGAAGGACATCATAGGGACTCCGGAAACCCTTGACGACCTGATCAGAAATGCGTCGTGGGAAGACGGCAAGCTGACCGTTAGGGACGATAACGGGACCACCCTGACGGCTCAGGCAACGGATTCCGACACGCTTGTCCTTACGTTGAGCAACGGCGCCGGCAACGACCCGCTCCAGACCATTACCATTGAGGCCTCCGACACCACCGCTTTCGCAAATATTATGGACGGAAGCGATGCGGCGGCCGAGGAAGCGGCCAGACAACTGCTTCAGCAGATGATCCAGAACAGCGCCGGCTGATCCCGGCCCGGAGGCCGGCAAGCCTCCGGCAACAGTAACTAAACAGAGAGGCGGCGCCGCAGGGCGCCGCCTCTTTCCGTTGAGATTGTCGCTTACGGCGGGCACAGCCCGCCTGCTCCAATCCCGCGGCAAGGATTTGCCGGCAAATCCTTGCAGGGCAGATCACTCTTTGAAAGCTTTTTTCAGCGCCGGGGCGGCCCGCTCTATCACTTTTTCATCCACGCAGTATGCAAGGCGGAAGTATCCGGGACCGGCAAAGCCCGAACCCGGCACGGCCAGCACCAAATGCGCGCGCAATCTCTCCACGAAGGCCACATCGTCCCCGCCGGGCGCTTTGGGAAAGAAATAAAAGGCCCCGCGCGGCATCAAAAACTCATAACCCGCATCCTTGAGCGCCGCCGCCATCGTATCCCTGCGCTGCCGGTAGACGTCCGCGTCCACGGAAGCTCCGAGCGCCGCCGCCGCAATACGCTGCCCCAGAATCGGAGCGTTCACGAAGCCCAGAATACGGTTGCACAGCGCAAGCCCGTCCATAAGCCGCTTCCTGTGTTCCGCCAAAGGCGAGAGCGCCAGATAGCCGATGCGTTCGCCCGGCAGAGACAGGCTCTTGGAAAATGAGGAAGCCAGCACGGCATAGGGATACAGGGGCAAAAGCGGGGGAACTTCCGCGCCGTCATAGACAAGGAAGCGGTACGGCTCGTCCGAGGCCAGATAAACGGGCCTGCCGAAACGCTCGGATTTTTCCCGCAACAGGGCGCATAAAGCGGCCAGTTCTTCCCGCCCGTAGACCTGCCCTGTCGGATTATTGGGCGAGTTTATGATCAGCACTCTGGTCCGGGCGTTCACGGCCGCATCAACGGCCTCAAGGTCCAGGGCGAAGGTGTCCGGGCGGGTGGGCACGGTGCGGAACAGGGCGCCGTGGTTGGCCGCGTAAAAGCCGTACTCCACGAAGCAGGGCGCGGGCGCCAGAACTTCATCGCCGGGGTTGAGCACCGCGCGGAAGAGCACGTTCAGCCCGCCCGCCGCGCCGCAGGTCAGCAACACATCCTCCCCGGAAAGGGCAAGGCCCTGCTCGGTGGAAAGATGCCGCGCCAGAGCCTCGCGCACATCGGGCAATCCCGCATTGGGCATATAGCCGAAAGCAAAGGCCTCACCCGCCTTGTCCGCGGCCTCGCGCAAGGTCCGGGCCACGATGCCCGGCGGGGGCAGATCCGGGTTGCCCAGACTGAAGTCACAGACGGCCTCTTCGCCGTACTGCTTTTTCAGGGCCGCGCCCGCCTCGAACATGGCGCGGATCATTGAGCCGCGACCGACATTTTCCGCTACGGCATCCGAAAGCATCTGCATCACTTTTTCCTTTATGGTTTGAAAGCTCACTTTTCTGGAGCATAATGATTTCGGCATGCTCCAGGGACCATAATCCGCCACGCTTCTTGTCTTGTCTTGTCTTGTCTTGTCATTCTGAGCCCTTCGGAAGCCCTCAGGGCAGGCTCCGCGAAGAATCTATCTTCGGGGCTTGTTTTTCACGGCGCCCGGATGGATTCTTCGCCTTCGGCTCGGAATGGCAGGACGCTGTGCGGCAATGCCTACAGGCCCTTCGACTGCGCCTCGGAACGACAGGGCCGGACGGATTATGGGGGAGATTTCCGCTTGACTCCCGGCAAAGCCGGGAGCACATTTCCGTAACCCCTTCCTTCTGTGCCCCCGCCGGGGCCGGGAGTCAAGAGGGAAACAATCGCGTCCGGCGGCGCCCGGTCGGGTTCAGTCCGTCAAAGCGCGGCGGCGAGCAACGCGGGAGGTACAGTGGAGGCATTGACGATCAACACCGGGTGGTGCAAAGGTTGCGGCATCTGCGTGGCCTTTTGTCCGCGCAAGGCGCTGAAACTGGTCGGGGAAAAATGTTCCGTCGATCCGGAGCGTTGTGTCCTTTGCGGAATGTGCGAACTCTACTGCCCCGACTTGGCGATCAGCATAGACCCCGGGTCCGCAAGGCTCCGCAAGGAGAAAAAACATGGGCGGAAATAAGGCGAACAGTCTCTTCGTGCAGGGCAACGAAGCCTGCGTCCGCGGCGCGCTTTACGCCGGCCTGAAATTTTTCGCAGGCTACCCCATCACGCCCTCGACCGAAATAGCCGAACATCTGGCACGCGAACTGCCGCGCATCGGCGGCGCCTTCATTCAGATGGAAGACGAAATCGCTTCCATGTGCGCCGTTTGCGGCGCATCCCTGGCCGGGGCCAAATCCATGACCGCCACCAGCGGTCCCGGCTTCTCGCTGAAGCAGGAAGCCGTGGGTTATGCCGTCATGGCCGAAATTCCCTGCGTCATTGTCAACGTGCAGCGCGCCGGGCCTTCCACGGGGCTGCCCACCAAAGTCGCCCAGGGCGACGTCAATCAGGCCCGCTGGGGCACGCACGGAGACCACTCCATAATCGCCATGACGGCGTCCTCCGTGCAGGATGTCTTTACCGTCACCGTCGAAGCCTTCAATTTCGCCGAAACCTACCGCACGCCGGTCATACTGCTCTTTGACGAGGTAATAGGGCACATGCGCGAAAAGCTGATCATCCCCGAAGAAGGCGGACTGCCGGTCGTGGAACGTCTGAAAACCTCGGTCAAGGTCGGTGTCGACTACCATCCCTATCTGCCGCGCGAGGACGGTCGCCTGCCCATGTCGGACTACGGCGGCGAACACCGTTTTCATGTGACGGGGCTGTATCACAATATCTGGGGGTTTCCGACGGAAAACCCGGAAGAAACGCGCGCCCTGCTGTATCATCTGGTGGACAAAATCGAAAACCGCTCCCATCAGTTGGCACGCTGGAAGGAATACCACCTTGAAGACGCGGACGGCATACTCGTTTCCTACGGCGCATCGGCGCGCAGCGCCCTGCAGTATGTCGAGGACCGCCGAGCCAGGGGCCACAGGCTCGGATTGCTGGAACTCCAGACACTCTGGCCTTTCCCGAAACAGCTCGTACGGGAAAAGACCGCGCGCGCCGGGAACATTTTTGTGGTGGAAATGAACATGGGGCAGGTCCTGACCCGGGTCAAGGCGGCGGCGGTCAACCCGGACAATGTTTTTCTGATCAACCGCATAGACGGCTCCCTTGTCGCCCCCTCGGACATAGAAAACATCATGCGCATCGTTGAAGGCAGGGGGATGTGACCATGGCCGTACAGGATCTCATACGCCGGCGTTTTTTCCCGCATCTCTGGTGTCCCGGTTGCGGGCACGGCATCGTGCTCAACGGGCTGTTGCACGTTGTGGACTCCGAAGGCTACGACCCGCTCAATCTGTGCATGGTTTCCGGCATAGGCTGCTCCTCGCGCATTTCCGGCTATGTGAATTTCCATACCATGCACACCATGCACGGCAGGGCGCTGGCCTGCGCCACGGGCATCAAGATGGTCAGGCCCTCCCTGAAAGTCATCGTCCCCATGGGCGACGGCGATGCCCTCGCCATAGGCGGCAACCACTTCATCCACGCCTGCCGGCGCAACATAGAGCTTACGGCCGTCGTGCTCAACAACCGCATTTACGGAATGACCGGCGGACAGTATTCGCCCCTTTCAGGCACCGGCGTTCTGGCGACAACCGCGCCCTACGGCAGCATAGACAATGAATTCGACACGGTAAAACTGGCCGTCGGCGCGGGGGCCTCCTTCGTCGCCCGCACTACGGCCTTTCATGTCGCGGAGCTGCGTGATATACTGAAAAAGGCCCTTGCCCACCGCGGATTTTCCGTGGTGGAAGTGCTGGTCGGCTGCCCCACATACTTCGGACGCAAAAACAAGGTCGGGGGCCAGGTGGAACTTATGGAATACTACCGCGACAATACCGCGCCCATCGGCTCGGCGAAATTGAAGGAACGGCCCGACCTCATCCTGCGCGGCATCTTCGTGCAGGAAGAACGCGCCGAATACTGCGCCGAATACGCCCGCACCGTCGAGCGCGTCCGCGGGGAAACCGGCCCGGAGACATAGTACGTTATAACGTTAAGGAAGCACCGATTTATCTCTCTGAGGGGGGCGGAGCCCCCTCATGCTCCCCCGGCAGGGGAATATTTCCCCTGCGCCCCGATAGGATATTTCGGCAGGTTATACTTGAGGGGATCCGGGGGGAGTCACTTCCCCCGGCGAAGTTCGGGGCGGAGCCCCGATTAAATAAATAAATCGATAACTCGGTGTTTCCTTAAGAGTATTTCAAAGTCAGGTTGATTCAGGAGTCAGGTATGGAAAAATACCGCTTTCTTTTGTCCGGTTCCGGCGGCCAGGGCGTGATCAGCATGGCCGTTCTGCTTGCCGAAGCCGCCTCTCTCGAAGAAGGGCTGACCGCTGTGCAGGCGCAGTCCTACGGGCCGGAAGCGCGCGGCGGGGCCACCCGCTCCGACGTGATCATTTCCGACACGCCCATCTTTTTCCCCAAGGTGCGTCAGCCGAACATCCTGGTCGCGCTCACCAACGAAGCCGCCGGAAAATACCTGCCCCTGATCCGTCCCGGCGGTCTGCTGCTCTATGATTCCGACCTCGTGCAGCCGGACGGGCGCGTTGACGCCCGGAAAGTCGGGCTGCCCATGTACGCCGCCGTGCGCGAAACGCTCGGGCGTACAGTCGCCTTCAACATCTGCGTGCTGGGCGTTCTTCTGGCCCTGACCGAAACCGTCGGTCCCGGCTCAATCCGCAAACGGCTGGAAAAAAACTTCGACCCCGTATACCACTCCTCGAACAACCGCGCCCTGGATCTGGGCCTGGAGCTGGCTTCATCCTGTTCCCCATATCCATAACCCGGAGGAAACACCCATGTTGCTCTTTGCCGCCAACGTCTCCATGCTCTTTACCGAGCTTCCCTTCCGGGAACGCTTCAGGGCCGCGAAAGAGGCCGGGTTCCGCTTTATTGAGTTTCAACTGCCCTATGATTTTGAAGCGGAAGAGATCGCCGCCCTGCTCAAGGAAAACGGTCAAACCCTCGTGCTTTTTAACCTGCCCTCCGGCGACTGGGCCGGAGGGGAGCGCGGCATAGCCGCCGATCCGGCCCGGACGGAGGAATTCCGCGCCGGCGTCGCCGTGGCCGCCCGCTGTGCGACGGTCCTGCGCGCGCCTTTCCTGAACTGTCTGGCCGGCAGGATGAATCCCGCCTTCAGCGAGGCCGAGCACCGGCGCACCCTGACCGCCAACCTCGCCTATGCCGCCGACGCACTGCTGCAACACAAAATCTGCGTGACCGTGGAAAACGTAAACCGTACGGACGTTCCGGGCTTCTACCTGCACCGTACGGACCTCGTCTTCGAGGTGCTTGACGAGGTCAACCGCCCCAACGTGCGCATGCAGTACGACATATACCACGCCCAGCGCAGCGAGGGGGAAATAGTCAATACTCTGCGCAAACGCCTGGACTATATCGGGCACATTCAGATCGCGGACAACCCCGAACGCGGCCGGCCCGGTACAGGTGAGATAAATTACCCCTTTGTTTTCAAGGAACTGGAAACGCTCGGCTACCAAGGCTGTATCGGCCTGGAATACGTCCCGCGCCCCGATACCCTCTCAAGTCTGGCGTGGATCAAGGATTTTGGTTACAGCCTGTAATCTTCACCCGCCCGACGGCGGATAACGGCAAGGAAGGGAACCCATGATTCAGAAGCATTCCGAACTCAAAAAAGATGTCCACAAGGAATTCAGAGGCGGCAAAGGCCAGGTCGGCATGGAGCATTTTCTGGACCTGAAGCAGTCCAACGGCGCAGGCAGGTTGTTCAGCAAAACAGTCATTCCCCCCGGAGCCTCCATAGGCGTACACAAACACGAGGGGGACTGTGAGGTTTACTATATCCTGAAAGGCGAGGCATTGCTCAACGACAACGGCACGGAAGTGAAACTCGGCCCCGGAGACGTCAATTTCTGCCCCGACGGCGAATCGCACGGCATAGAAAACATCGGGACAGGCGATCTGGAATATATAGCAATCATCCTGTTCACCAAGCAGAAAGAAGTTTAGAGCATTTCAAAGTTGAAAATGCTCAGGCGGCGTAAGCGCGAAGCGCCGCCGCCCGCCCCGCAGGCGTAGGCGAAACTTGCTTTCGCCGTTAAACGCCGGAGGAGGCGTCTCAAA
>JAISRC010000129.1 GCA_031273845.1 Desulfovibrio sp. | reverse complement strand
AAAAGGGCGAAAATGAGGAGAAATATGCTGAAATTCCGGTCAAAATACGGAAATTTCCTCAAAAATTGATGCCCCTGGGACAAATCGCCGCTGTGGGGCTGAATTATTCAGCGCTTCCCTAGAAAAAGTTCCGTCACATCCCCCCCCCCCGGCCTCCGCAAATTCTCAAGCTCGCCGAGCGCCGCAGCCAGACGGGAAATCCAGATGCGGGCGAACCCTTCATACTCCGCGATACCCTTGAGTTCCACGCGGCAGTCGAAACCGGCTGCCTCAATGCGTCCGCGCCAGGAGTCCGGCCCCGCGCCGGCAATATCCCCGACCGCATGTCCGCCGACCGAGGCAAGCAGGGGAAGCAACCGTACACTGCCCCCGGTGCCGCCGTACAGAGCGCGTAATTCCTCAAGTATCTTCCCCGCGCTTTTTGCCCCCGACAGGGTACCTATCAGCACCCGCTTGTCCCGCGCCGCGACGGCGGCCTCAAGGAGCGCGTAATACCCGTCCGCCGCCTGTCCGCCGTGGCCAACGCAGACCACGGCTTCATCCGGGCCGCGGTCTTCAGGTATATGGGCCGTCAGTGCGGCGGCGGTTTCATCCGCATCGGCTCCGTCGCGGATGAGCGGCCCACCGATGCCGACAAGCCTCGGCCCGCCGCCGGCAATGCGCGCCTCCTCAATCTCCACTTCCAAGGCCCGGTATTCCAGACCGGCCACAAGATGCAGGCTTTGTACCACGACCCGCTCATAATGCTCCGATCCCATGCGGCACAACGCCGTGTATACTGAATCAGCTTCTCCGCCGGATGCCTTCCGGCGGGCGCGCATACGCTCCGAGCTATAAGCCCGGTACACCGGCAGAGAAGAAAAGGTTCGTCTTACCAGACTCTCGAAAAAGGCTGGCCCCTTTCCCGCCGCCGCACCGGGCGACCCGTAAGCAACCAGCAGGATACCCGTCTTGGCCGGCATCATGTCCTTGCTGCAGGCGGAAGCAAAGGCCCGACGCAGGGCAGGAATTCTTTCACTCCCTTGATGAACTCTCTCATCTCCTTCTCCATGCCGGGGGCGAAACGCAGAAGCAACGCCGCTCTTCCACGGTCAAGCACGGTCATCAGGCCGAGGTTGTCATGAGATTCCAGCAGATAGCGGAAAAGGCCGACCTTGGACGGCGCGACGTAGACGTACAAGCGGGCGGACCTTTCGGGCGGGGGACAGAAGCGTTCCCTCTTCCGCCGTTTTTGCCGGGGGAAGATCAGCGGCATGGGAGGCATCCGCATTGCCGTATCCTTGTCCGCGTTCATCCAACCTTCCTTTATGGTTTGAAATTTCTCCCTTCGAGGAACTTGTCGTTCGACTCTCGATCTTGCTTGCCGGGAGCATCTTTGCGCTGACCCCTTCCGTCGGGGGGTAGCTGGCCGATTCTCATCCGTCGAGACGGAGTCAATCGGCGGAGGGAGTCGATTGTGGATAAGAGTATTTCAAAGTTGAAAATGCTCAAGCGGCGTGAGCGTGAAGCACCCCCGCCCGCCTCGCCGGCGTAGACGAAACCGCGTTTCGCCGTTAGAGCATTTTGACTTTAAAAGTGTATAAACCGACCTACGCGGGTTTGCCTGCAAACCCGCGTAGCGAGATTGGAGCCGGCGGGCAAAGCCCGCCGCAAGCGACAATCTCAAGCGTAAAATGCTCTAAGCGCCGGAGGAGGCGTCTCAAAATCAAATTGCTTTAGAGCGGTTTGCCTTTGAAAAAGTCCAAGCGCTCTCGTTGCCCGCAAGGGCAATGCGCCGCGGTAAGTGGCGTAGATTTTTGGAAAAACAGCATTTTTCCAAAAATGATTCTGAATGAAATTGCATAATGCTCCGGCGGCGGGTATCCGCCGCCCGCCCCGCAGGCGTAGGCGAAACTGCGTTTCGCCGTTAAGCGCCGAAGGGATCGCCTCAAAATCAAATTGCCTTAAAACATTGCGTCAGGGCTGTAATCAGCTTGCCCCCGCGCAGATCCAAGGGGCGGACGGGCAACAACTCGCGAGGGCGGACAAAGACGATGTCCTGCTCCTGCAGAAGACATTCCGCGTAGTACTCGCACATGCCGGCGAGGGGATTGCCGTTTTCTCCCTCAAAAACCGCGTGCAACAACGGAACATCAAGGAGAGAGCGCAGAAAGGCCTCTTTTCTTTCCTGCGCAAAGGCGCGCAGGCGGGCCGCCCTTTCCTTTTTCACCCCGGCCCCGACGACATCCGCCGCGCTGGCCGCCAGTGTATCCGGACGTCGGGAATAGGGGAACACATGGGCATAGGTCAGGGGAATGCGCCGGAGGAAGTTCAGACCGGCGGCGAACTCCGCCTCCGTTTCGCCGGGAAATCCCGTCAACAGATCCGCGCCCAGCGCAAAGCGCGGCCAAATCTTGCTCAGGCGGGCAAAAAAATTCGGGAGTTCCTCCGGGTCATAGTGCCCGCGCCCCATGCGTTTGAGAACGGCAGGGTCGCCGCTTTGCAGCGACAGGTGCAGATGCGGCGCAAGCATACGACTGCGGCTCAGAACGGCAAGAGCCTTATCTCCGAGCTGTCCCGGCTCAAGAGAACTGAGACGCAGGCGCGCGCTTCCCGCCCAGTCGGGGGCCAGAATTTCCTCCAGCCGTTCCAGAAAATCCCAGAAATCCTTCCCCCCCTGTTCCCGGTATTGGCGCAGATTGACCCCGCTGATCACGATTTCCCGGAATCCGGCTTGCAACAGGCGCAGGGCCTCGTCCGCCGATGCGTCCGGAGGACGGGAGCGCGAAGGACCCCGGACCAAAGGAACGATACAAAAGGCGCAAGACCGGGAACATCCGTCCTGAATTTTGAGCACCGCCCTGGAACGATCGCCTGACGACACGGAAAACTCCCGCCGGCCCGCAGTACCGTCCTCAGCGAAAAGACGCAGGAGATCGGCTTTGTCTCTCTGCGGCACAATGCGGGAAAATCCCGGCAGGTCCGCCGTTTCCGCCTGTCCCGCGGCGCAACCGGTGACGATGATTTCGGCGTCCGGGGCCGCCCGCCTGAAGCGGCGCACGGCCGCCCTCAGATCGGATATCGCCCCGGTGGTGACGGCGCAGGAATTGATGATCACGGTCCCGGCATCTTCGACTTTTGCCGCTTCCTTCAAGCCTCGCGCCGTCCAGGCTTCGCGCAGAGCCTGTGCCTCGTAGCGGTTGACCTTGCAGCCCATGGTGAAGATAAAGAATGCGTCTCCGGGCACGGCGCCGGTATTGCGCTCAGGAATAACCATCGGCGCTTAACGACGGAACGTAGTTTCGCCTGCACCTGCGGGGCGGGCGGCGGATACCCGCCGGCGGAGCATTGTGCAAATGAAATTGCACAATGTCCTAACTTTCCGGTACGGCGTCCGCCGGCTTTTTCACCCCGGAGGGGGGCGCGCCGGCCGGTTTTTTCGTGAATTCGATAAGAGCCAAGGGCGCGGCATCACCCTTGCGCGGCATGGACAGTTTGACGACGCGGGTATATCCGCCGCCTCCTCCGCTGAACAGAGGGCCGAAGTCGTCAAAAAGCCGCTTCACCAACTTGTGCTCGCCGAGCACCCGGTAAGCCTGCCTACGGGCAGGCACGTCATTTTTCAGGGCAAGGGTAATCAGCGGCTCCACAACGGTGCGCAGGTCTTTGGCTTTGGCCTCCGTGGTGGTGATGCGGCTGTTGATGATCAGGGCCTTGGCCAGGTTGCGGAGAAGAGCTTTGCGATGAGAAGGTTTTCTGCCGAACTTGCGGCCGGACTTTCTATGCCTCATTTTGCTGCTTCCTTTTCCATTCCTGGTATTTCTTCTCGAAATTGTCTATTTTCATATCGAAATCAAGACCCATTTCCGACAGTACCCGCTTGATTTCGTCGAGAGATTTTTTGCCGAAGTTCTTGGTCTTGAGCATTTCGTTTTCGTGGCGCTGCACGATTTCACCCACAAGAACGATATTGGCGGATTTCAGGCAGTTGGTGGCGCGCACGGAAAGTTCAAGCTCGTCGATGGACTTGAAAAGATTTTCGTTCATTTCCCCGCCGCAGGCGCCGTCGGCCGGGAGTTCGCCGGAGATGCGCTCGTCGAAATTGATGAAGACCGTGAGCTGGTCCTTCAAAATCTTGGCACTGTATGCGATGGCATCGTCAGGGCTGAGTGAGCCGTCGGTCCAGACTTCAAGGATCAGGCGGTCATAGTTGGTCATCTGGCCGACGCGGGCCTGCTCCACCGTGTAGGCAACCTTGCGTACCGGCGAGTAGCCGGCATCCAGGGAAATGAGGCCGATTTCCTCCCCGACTCCCTCGTGCATGTCGGCAGGGACATAGCCTTTGCCCATGCGGGCTTCCAGTTCAAATTCGACCTCGACGGGATCGGTAATGGTGAACAGATGCAGATCCGGGTTGAGTACGACGAGATGCTGGGTGCATTTCAGGTTTGCCGCGGTTATCGGACCGACTTTCGAAGCCTTGAGGGATATCCGCTGGGATTCGTCCGTGTCCATGGCCATACGCACCTGCTTGAGGTTCAGGACGATGTCCGTCACGTCTTCCAGCACACCGGGTATGGTGGTGAACTCGTGCTGCACCCCGCCGATCTTCACGGAGACAAAGGCCGCTCCCTGCAGGGAAGAAAGAAGAATGCGCCGCAACGCGTTGCCTATGGTGGTGCCGTAGCCGCGCTCCAGAGGTTCGCAGACAAAACGCCCGTACATGGGATCCGCGACGTCTCCCGTACGCGTTACCTGCTCCGGCTTGACCAACTCCGACCAGTTACGCGAATTGATAAGCCTGTCGCCTTGTTTAAAAATCATATGCACACCCGCCGGCCGGGATACGGCCTTTACTTGGAGTAGAGTTCGACAATAAGGTCTTCATTGATCGGAGTTTGAATATCTTCCCGTTGCGGGAGAGTCCTGACCACGCCGCGAAACGCCGGGCCGTCGGCTTCGAGCCAGCCCGGCAGCCCTCTGCGGGCTATCGCCTGCGGCGCTCCCGCAAGCACGGCAACCTTGCGTTTCTTTTCCGGCACTTCAAGCACATCCCCCGACCTGACCTGGATGGAAGGGATATTGACCTTGCGCCCGTTGAGGGTGAACAGACCGTGGCGCACGAGCTGCCGGGCCTGTTGACGCGAGGACGCGAAGCCCAGACGGTACACGACATTGTCCAACCTGCGCTCAAGGCTGACGAGCAGATTGTGGCCGGTAACACCTTTGGCCATGTCCGCCTTGATGAAATAGCTGTGGAACTGGCGTTCCAGCACTCCGTAGATACGGCGCACTTTTTGCTTTTCGCGCAACTGCAGGGCGTAGTCGGAAACCTTTTTGCGCGCCCTGCCGTGCTGTCCGGGGGCATACGGCCTGCGGTCGAAAGCGCATTTTTCAGTATGACAGCGGTCTCCCTTGATCATCAGCTTGACCCCCTCGCGGCGGCACAAGCGGCACTTGGAATCATTATACTTGGCCAAGATTTTCCTCCTTAAACGCGGCGGCGCTTGGGCGGACGACAGCCGTTATGGGGTATGGGCGTCACATCCCTGATAAAGGCCACCTTGAACCCGGCATTGTTTATGGCGCGCATGGCCGATTCGCGCCCTGACCCCGGACCCAACACATAGATGCCCACAGTGCGCATTCCGTGTTCCTGCGCCTTGCGGGCAGCCTGCTCGGCAGCGACCTGAGCGGCAAAGGGGGTGGATTTGCGCGATCCCTTAAAACCCGCCTGGCCGGCGCTGGCCCAAGATATCGCGTTGCCCCTGGTATCGGTAAAAGTGATTATGGTATTGTTGAAAGATGCCTGAATATGGGCAAGCCCGACAGGCACATTCTTTTTTTCTTTCTTTTTTACGACGCGTCTGGCTTTGGCCATGGCTGACTCACAGGGTGTCGGTTAGAGATACAAAAACTATCGGGGTCCGTACCGCGCGACACGTAAAAATGCAATTTTCAAGTGTCGGGACCGCCGGGCAAAAAATGCGCTTTCTACCCGGCTCACACCGTCTTCGGCGGCATGCCTATTTTTTCTTCGCGGCAGCGCCGCGGCGCGGACCTTTCCGTGTGCGCGCATTGGTATGCGTGCGCTGGCCCCTGGCGGGCAGGCCCTTTCTGTGACGCAGGCCGCGGTAGCAACCTATGTCCATGAGACGCTTGATGCTTGATCCCACCTCGCGGCGCAGATCGCCTTCCACCTTATGGTGCTGCTCAATTTCCTTGCGGATCTCGTTGATTTCCTCCGCCGAAAGATCGTCTATGCCCCGCGCCCAGTTTACGCCGGTGCGGTCCAGTATCTTCAGGGCGGAAGCGCGTCCTATGCCGTAAATATAGGTGAGCGCTATATCCGCGCGCTTGCCGCGCGGCAAATCTACTCCGGCAATTCTGGCCATATCCTGTGCTCCCGACCGCCTATCCCTGGCGCTGTTTGTGCCTGGGGTTTTCGCAAATGACGCGTAAAATGCCGCAACGGCGGATCACCTTGCACTTGGGACACATCCGCTTGATTGAAGGCCTGACTTTCATGACATACTCCGCTCGACGCCCGATGACGCCGGTTAACACAGGTCCGAACAGAAATAAATATTCCTTTGTTCGCTTCTTGTCAATATACGCTGCCCGCCATAAACCACCACGCTTCTTGTCTCGTCATTCTGAGCGTAGCGAAGAATCCATCTTGATATTTTTTGGGGAAGATGGATTCTTCACTGCGCTCCGTTCAGGATGACATGCGGCAACGGTTGCAGCTTCTCGGCTGAGCCCCGGATAAAAAAACGATAATACCTTGAAATAATAAGAATTTTTAAATCAAAGCCTCGAAAGCTATCTTGATATTTCATCTGCTTGTCCATTTCATGCAACTGCTCTGGTAATGCTGTCGGTCATTCAGGCGGCCGGCAGACTCAAAATCTCCGGTCCGTGCGGCATCACGGCCACACTGTGCTCGCAGTGCGCAGCCGGTTTTCTGTCCTTGGTCACGGCCGTCCAGTTGTCGGACAGCACCTCGACCTCCCAGCCGCCCATGGCCAGCATCGGTTCTATGGCCAGCACCATGCCCGCTTTCAGGGGCAGGGGCAGGGGCATGGAAACGGGCAGGGCGAAATTGGGTATCTCCGGCTTCTCATGCAGGCTCCGGCCCACGCCGTGGCCGACAAAACGCCGGATCACCGAATAGCCGTGCCCTTCGGCGTGCTTCTGCACTGCCGCGCATATATCGCGCAGGGTGTTCCCCGGCCGGGCCGCCTCAATGCCGATCAACAGGCTTTCCTCCGTAATCCGGATCAAGCGTGCTACATCGGCGGAAATCTCGCCTACCCCGACCGTGCGCGCGCAATCGCTGAAAAATCCCTCGAAGATCACGCCGAAATCCATGCTCACAATGTCCCCTTCAACGAGTTTCCGCGTCACGGAGGGGAATCCGTGCACCACGACTTCGTTGACCGAGCAACAGAGAGCAAAAGGATATCCGCAGTATCCCTGGAACGCGGGACGCACTTTCCAGGTCCGGCACATATCCTGGGCTATTTCCTCGAAGCGCATGGTGGGCACGCCGGGGCGGACCTCGTCGCACATGGCATCCAGAATGCGCCGCCCGATGCGGTTCGCTTCGCGCATCACCGCGATTTCATTTTCATTCTTAAGAAAAATCCCGCGAAATTTCTTCACTGACGGCCCTTGATTCTGGCCTTGCCCAGCAAACCTTCATATTGTCGTGAAATCATGTACGAATTTACCTGTCCCATGAAATCCATGGCTACGCCGACGACGATAAGCACGCTGGTGCCGCCGAAATAGAAGGGCAGATTGAGGTACTGTATCAAAAACTGCGGCAGGAGGCAGACCAGACTTATGTATATGGCCCCCCACAAGGTAATGCGGGTCAGCACGCCGTCTATGTATTCCCTGGTTTTATCGCCGGGGCGGATGCCGGGGACAAAGCCGCCCTGTTTTTTCAGGTTTTCCGCTATATCCTTGGGATCAAAGATGATCGCCGTATAAAAATAGCAGAAAAAGATGATCAGTCCGACGTAGAGGACATTGTACAAAATCGTTGTGGGCGAAAACCATTCGGAAACGCTTTTGAGAATCGGGTTTTGCGAAAGATCGGCTATGGTGGCCGGGAAGACGAGCAGGGAACCCGCGAAAATGGGCGGAATCACGCCCGCCGTGTTCAGGCGCAGGGGCAGGTGCGTGCTCTGCCCTCCGTACATGCGCCGTCCCTGCTGTCTTTTGGCGTAATGCACGGGGATGCGCCGCTGCGCCCTTTCCACAAAAACCACGGCGAGCATGACGCCGAGCATGAGCACCCCGACAACCGGCAGTAAAATATACGGAATGCTGTCCCCGGTCAGGGCATAGGTCTGGATCAGGGCGGTGGGAATGCCGGCCACGATGCCGGCGAAAATGATCAGCGAAATGCCGTTGCCTATGCCTCTGGAAGTCATCTGCTCACCGATCCACATGAGCAGTATGGTGCCCGCGGTCACGGTGATGATGGTCACAAAACGGAACATGACGCCGGGGTTCAGGACCATGATCGCGCCGTTCGGACTCTGCATGCCCTCAAGCATAAAGGCCAGACCGAGTCCCTGGACCACGGTGATCAGCACGGTGGCATAGCGAGTGTACTGGGTGACCTTTTTTCGCCCCGCCGCGCCTTCCTCCTTGGCCATCCGCTTGAGGTCCGGGCTCAGCACCTGCATTAGCTGCATGATGATGGAGGCCGAGATATAGGGCATGACCCCGAGGGTGAATATGGAAACATGGCGCAGGCCGCCGCCGGAAAACATATCGAACACACCGAAAAGCGTTCCTCTGGCCTGCTCGAAAAACGCGGCCATGGCGGCGGTGTCCACGCCCGGCATGGGCACATGAATACCCACGCGGTAGGCGAGCAGGAGCAGGAAGGTCCAGCCCAGCTTGCGCCACAGTTCGGGCATGTAGGCCATGTTTTTAATACCCCGGACAGACACGGCCTATCCTTTCGCCTTGGCGGGAGCGGTTTTGAATTTGTTGAAGCCGGGTTTTCTTTCCGTTTTTTCTTCCAGCGCCCTGGCTGTGCCGCCCGCCGCGCCGATCTTTGCCGCTGCGGAAGCGCTGAATGTATGCGCTTCAACGCTCAGGGGAGCGGAAAGCTCTCCGTTGCCCAGTATCTTGACGGGACTGCCGTTCGCGGCCAGACCGCGGGCGTAAATATCCTCAAGGCGGATTTCCGCCGCGCCTTCGAAATGCGCGACCAGAGCCGCAAGGTTGACCACGCTGTAGCGGTTGCGGAAGGGATGGTTCTTGAAACCGCGCTTGGGCAGCCTTCTCTGCAGGGGCATCTGGCCGCCTTCAAAGCCGGGCCGGACCCCGCCCCCCGAGCGGGCGTTCTGGCCCTTGTTGCCTTTGCCCGCCGTGCAACCCAAGCCGGAACCGGAACCACGCCCGACCCGCTTGCGGGTTTTTCGTTCTTCGGGAAAGGGATAAAGATCATGAAGCTCCATTATTCCACCACCTTGAGCATATGCCGGACATGGGCGATCATGCCGCGCGCGGACGCATCGTCCCTGAGTTCCTTTTCCTGAAGCATGTGCCGCAAGCCGAGCGCGGCCAGTATCCTGCGTTGCTTGGGCGTACTGCGGATCGGGCTGCGTATGAGTTTGACCTTGAGCATGGGGATACCTACTTGCGCGGGGTAAACAGTTTTTTCCCGCGCATTTCGCCGACATCGTCGGCTCCGCGCAGGGAAGCCAGACCCTGCACCGTAGCGCGCAGCACATTGTGCGGGTTGTTTGTGCCGATGGCCTTGGACAGCACATCGGAAATGCCGACTGCCTCCATCACGGCGCGTACCGCGCCGCCGGCAATGATGCCCGTGCCGCGCGATGCCGGCTTGAGCATTACCCGGCCGGCGCCGTATGCGCCCAGCACTTCATAAGGCAGGGTACCTTCAATGAGCGGCACCCGGATCATGGATTTCCTGGCTCGTTCACCGGCCTTTCTCAGGGCTTCCGGCACTTCCTGGGCCTTGCCGAGCCCAAAACCGACGGACCCTTTGCCGTCTCCGACCACCACCAGCGCGGAGAAGGAAAATCTGCGGCCGCCCTTGACAACCTTTGCGACGCGGTTGAGAGAGACTATCTTCTCAACTATTCCGAGTTCGTTCTGTTCCATGAAATACCTTACCGGATTAGAATTCCAGGCCCGCTTCGCGCGCGCCGTCAGCCACGGCTTTTATGCGTCCGTGATAAATATAGCCGTTGCGGTCGAAGACGACGCGCACGATATTTTTTTCCTTGGCCAGCCGGGCTATTTCCCTGCCTACCAGTTCTCCCCCGGCCCTGTTGCAGCGGGCACCGCCCTCACCCTTCTGCAGGACCAGAGTGGACGCCGAGACCAGAGTGGCTCCGGGACCGTCGTCCACCAACTGCGCATAGATATGCAGATTGGAACGGAAGACGACCAGACGCGGACGCTCGGCCGTACCGGAAATTTTTTTGCGGATGCGCACCTTGCGCTTCCTGCGCGCCGTTTCTTTGGAAACAACAGACATGTCTCACCTGCCTATTTCTTGCTGCCGGACTTTCCGACCTTGCGGCGGATCTGTTCGTTTTCATAACGAATGCCCTTGCCCTTGTATGGTTCAGGCTTGCGCAGACGCCGGATGCGGGCCGCCGTCTCGCCGACCTGTTCCTTGCTGATGCCGGAAAGCGTCAGTTTCTGGCCTTCGGCTTTAGCATCAATGCCCTGCGGCAGATCAACCAGCACGGGGTGGGAAAAGCCGAGGGCCAGTTCAACCGTCCGCCCCTTGACCGCCACCCTGTAGCCCACGCCTATGATTTCCAAGGTCTTGGAAAAGCCTTTGTCCACGCCTTCGATGCAACCGGCGAGCAGGGTGCGGCGCAGACCGTGCCGGGCGCGCGCGATGCGCGACTCGTTCTTGCGGGTGATCACGACTTCGTCGGCGCGGAACTCATAATTGAGGTTTTCGTCGGCCGGGGTCACCAAGCTGCCTTTCGGTCCCTTGACCCGGATGACGCCGTCCTCCAGCGCGACTTCCACGCCTCGGGGCAGGTGAACGGGTATTTTTCCTATTCTGGACATCTTCTCACCCCTACCATATCTCGCACAAAAGTTCGCCCCCGACCTGCCGCTCCGCGGCGGTCACTCCGTCGAGGACGCCTTTGGAAGTGGAAACGATGCAGATGCCGAGGCCGTTCTGCACGCGGGGTATATAGGAAGAGCCGACGTAAACGCGCCGGCCCGGCTTGCTCACTCTCTTGAGGCCGCGGATGGCGGGTTTGCCCCCGAAATGTTTGAGGGTGATGACGATGCATTTGCCTTCATCGCGAACGCCGTCAATGTAACCTTCCTGCTTCAGGATGTCGGCAAGGGCCTTTTTCATCTTCGAGCTCGGCACACTCACTTCCTTATGCAGGGCCAAGTGCGCGTTGCGGATACGCGTCAGCATATCGGCAATGGGATCGGTCAGCATGTAAAACTCCTTGAAAAAATTCGCTTACCAGCTTGATTTGCGTACGCCGGGGAGTTCGCCGCGCAAGGACATGTTTCTGAAACAAATTCGGCAAAGTCCGAATTTGCGCATAAAAGCGCGGGGGCGGCCGCAAACCGGGCACCGATTATAGCCGCGGGAACTGAATTTGGGACTGCGCGCGGCTTTCACCTCAAGAGAAGTACGGGACAAGGCATATTCTCCTTAAAAGCAAGTTGATTTTGAAACGCTCTCTTTCGACGCTTGACGGCCAAACACGGTTTCGCCTGCGCCATCGGGGCGGGCAAGGGGCGCCGCTCCTCATTTTCTGAACGGCATCCCCAGTTGTTCCAGAAGATGCTTGCCTTCCTTGTCGGAAGCCGCCGTGGTGACAATGGTTATGTTCATCCCCTTGGGGTTGTCCACACGGTCAACCTCCAGTTCCGGGAAAATGGTATGTTCCTTGATCCCCAAGGTAAAGTTGCCGCGTCCGTCAAATCCTCTGTCCGGTATGCCGCGGAAATCGCGTACGCGGGGCAGGGCGAAATTTAGCAGTTTGTCGAGAAAATCCCACATTCTGGGCCCGCGCAGGGTGACGCGGCAGCCGATGGGCATACCCTCGCGCAGTTTGAAGGCGGCTATGGACTTGCGTGCGCGGGTGACGATGGCTTTCTGGCCAGCTATGGCAGTGAGTTCCGCCACGGCTTCCTCCATCAGCTTGTTGTTCTGGGAAGCGGCGCCCAGGCCTATGTTCAGAGCGATCTTCTCCACATCGGGAATCTGCATCGGGCTTTTGTAACCGAATTCCTTCTGCAGCCCCGGCGCTACCCTTTCGCGGTATTCTTTTTCAAGGCGCGTCATTTCTTCTTACCACCCTGAGCCAGTATTTCGTTGCATTTTTTGCAGAAGCGCACGCGCTTGAGTCCGCTTCTGCCGTCCTTTGTCTCTTCAAGGTAACGGTAGCCTACGCGTGTGGCTTTGTTGCATACGGGGCACTGAACCATGACGTTGGATACATGCAGGGCCATTTCCTTCTCAATGCGGCCGCCGGCTTGCTGAGTCTGCGGATTGGGCTTGACATGACGCACGACCATATTCACCTTTTCCACCAGGACGCGGTCTTTTTTGTGCAACACCTTGAGTACCCGGCCGACCTTGCCTTTGTCCTTACCGGCGACAACCAGCACCACGTCGTCCTTATGAATGCGGAATTGTTTCATACGGCGCTCCTACAATACCTCCGGGGCCAGGGAGACGATTTTCATAAAGTTTTTGGCGCGCAGTTCCCTAGCAACGGGTCCGAAGATGCGCGTGCCTATGGGCTCGCCCTGTTTGGTCAGCAAAACGGCGGCGTTGGTGTCGAATTTGATGTAGGAACCGTCCACGCGCCGCAGTTCTTTGGCTGTACGCACCACAACGGCCTGCATGACATCGCCTTTTTTCACCTTGCTGTGCGGCATGGCATCCTTGACCGAGACCACGATGATGTCTCCGACGGACGCATAGCGGCGCTTGGAGCCGCCCAGCACCTTGATGCAGGCAACGTTTTTCGCGCCGGAATTGTCGGCGACTTCCAGGGAAGATTCAACCTGTATCATGGAGGGGACTCCTTAGACGGCCTTTTCCAATACGGAAACAAGGTGCCAGCGCTTGTTGCGGGACAGAGGCCTGTATTCGATAATTTTCACTTTGTCGCCCATGCCGCATTCGTTGTCGGGGTCATGCGCCGTGAACTTCTTGTGCCGGCGGATGAATTTTTTCAGCAGAGGGTGGCGGACCAAGGTTTCGACACGCACGACTATGGTTTTGTCGTTTTTGTTGCTGACCACCGTGCCCACCAGGGACCGGCCCTTTTTGTGTGCGAGAACCGCGCTCATCTTAAGACACCACTTCCTTTTGCCTGATAAGGGTGAGTATGCGGGCAACGCGCCTGCGCAGCTTTCCGGGCAGCGAGGAATTTTCCGCCTGCCCTGTCGCCCTCTGGAAACGCAGGAGAAAAAGGTCCTTGCGCGCCTCGGCAAGGCGCGTTTGCAATTCTTCCGCGCTCAGGTTTTCAAATTCCCGCATCGCGCGCCCGGTGACTTTTTTGCGGGCAAGCTCAACGCCGATGTTGACGCGCGCGGCTTCGCGCGCTGCGTTGCGGCCTTTGCCGGGGTTCACGGCCGGACGGGAAATCTTGATCTTAGCGCGGTATGCTTCGCGTTTTTTAATTTTATGCGGTGCCCTGCTCATGCGAAGCCCTCCCTGGACACGATGCGCGTTTTGACGGGCAGCTTGTGCGCCGCGCGGGTCAGCGCCTCGCGCGCCAGTTCAAGGGACACTCCCTTCAGTTCGTACAGGATGCGCCCCGGCTTCACCGCGGCATACCAGCCGGCGGGAGCGCCTTTGCCTTTGCCCATGCGCACTTCCAGAGGCTTGGAGGTGTATGAGCGGTCGGGGAAGATGCGTATCCAGACCTTGCCGCCGCGCCTGATGTGGCGCATCATGGCGATACGGGCGGCCTCTATCTGCTGGCTGGTAAGCTTGCCGTGTTCCAGGGCTTTCAGGCCGACATCACCGAAGGCGACTTCCGCGCCGCGCGGCGCGGGCCCCTTGATCCGGCCCTTCTGCAGCTTGCGGAATTTGGTTCTTTTTGGACTAAGCATTGCCGAACACCTCATGGTCCAGAATTTCACCCTTGAATATCCAGACCTTGACCCCGATTATGCCGTAGGTGGTTTTGGCCTCGGCATAGCCGTAATCAATGTCTGCCCTCAGGGTTTGCAGGGGCACACGCCCGTCGCGGTACCATTCGCTGCGGGCGATTTCCGCGCCCGCCAGTCGGCCGGCACAGCCTATCTTGATGCCCTCGGCGCCGAATTTGCGCGCCATGGAAACAGTGCGCTTCATGGCGCGGCGGAAGGCCACGCGCCGTTCAAGCTGCTGGGCCACGGCCTCGGCCACGAGTTGGGCTTCTATTTCCGGGCGACGGATTTCATTCACTTCAATGGCGAAGTCGCGTCCGAAGCGTTTGCGCAAGTCCGCGCGCAACTTTTCAATTTCCACTCCCTTGCGCCCGATCACGATGCCCGGACGGGCCGTGGAGAGAATAAGCCGGGCCTTGTCGCCGGGGCGCTCGATCTCTATGCGCGCAAGCCCGGACGCATAGAGCAGCTTTTTCACGTAAACGCGGATCTTGTGGTCCTCCAGGACATAGGCCGGATAGTCCTTTTTGCTGTACCAGCGGGACTGCCAGTTCTTGTTGTATCCGAGCCTGAAACCGAAGGGATTGACTTTCTGACCCATAATTTCGTTCCTAAGGCAATTTGATTTTGAAGCGCCTCCCCGGCGCTTGACGGCGAAACACGGTTTCGCCTTGCCTGCGGGGCGGGCGGCGGCGCTTTGCGCTTATGCCGCCTGAGCATTTTCAACGCTGAAATGCTCTAGAGGGTGTCCTCAGTAACTATACGCCGACTTGAAACAACTTGAGAATCCTGCAAACCCATGTTTTATAATCTTCAATGATTGCAAGCTGTTATCATCACAAGACACCGGCATCTAGTTCTCGGCAAGAATAACGGTTATGTGGCTGGTACGCTTTCTGATCGAGGTTGCGCGCCCCTGCGCGCGCGGCATGAAGCGTTTCCAGCTCGGGCCTTCGTTGATGATGATGCGCTTGACCACCAGAGTGTCCGGATCAAGGGACATGTTGGCGGCGCTGTTGGACAGGGCCGAATACATGACCTTGCGGATTATGCCCGCGGCCTTCTGCGGCATGAAGCGCAGAATGTCCAGTGCCCTGGACGCATCCAGGCCCACCACGTTTTCAGCCGCCAGTCTGGCTTTTCGCGGCGAAAGACGCACGGCTTTCAGGGTAGCTCTGCTTTCCATAGTCTTGACCTACTTTTTGACGGCCTTGGCTTTCCTGTCGCCGGAGTGGCCGTGGAACACGCGTGTGACGGAAAATTCCCCGAGTTTGTGACCGACCATGTTTTCCGTGACGAACACGGGAATAAACTTCTTTCCGTTGTGTACGGCAAAGGTCAGCCCCACCATTTCGGGCAGTATGGTGGAGCGGCGCGACCAAGTCTTGATTACGCGGCGGTCGCTGTTGGCATTGGCCGCTTCGACCTTGCCCAGCAGGTGGCCATCAATAAAAGGACCTTTTTTCAACGATCTCGGCATGTTGACACTCCAGATCTACTTCCGGCGATTAATGATGAGCTTGGAAGACGACTTTTTGGGGTCGCGCGTTTTGTACCCTTTGGTAGGCATACCCCACGGGCTGACCGGATGCCGACCGCCCGAGCTTCTGCCTTCGCCGCCGCCGAGGGGGTGGTCCACCGGGTTCATGGCCACACCGCGGACCTTGGGCCGGCGCCCCAGCAGGCGGTTGCGTCCCGCTTTGCCCAGAGAGATGTTTTCGTGCTGGATATTGCCCACCTGCCCTATGGAGGCGTAGCCGGCAGCCAGCACCTTGCGCACCTCGCCCGAGGGCATGCGCAGGGTTACATATTTGCCTTCCCTGGCCACGACCTGAGCGTAGGAACCGGCGCTACGGCAGAACACCCCGCCGCAACCGGGGCGCAGTTCTATGTTGTGGACCAGCGTGCCCACAGGGATCTTTATCAGGGGGAGGGCGTTGCCGGGCTTGATGTCCGCGCCGGTCCCGGCGATTATCGAATCGCCGACGTTCAGGCCGACCGGGGCTATGATGTAGCGCTTCTCGCCGTCCGCATAGCGCAGCAGGGCGATGCGCGCGCTGCGGTTGGGATCGTATTCGATGCCCGTCACGGTCGCAACGATGTCGGTCTTGTCGCGTCTGAAGTCTATGATGCGGTAGAGGCGCTTGTGTCCTCCGCCGCGCCGGCGGCTGGTGATGCGTCCGTTGTTGTTCCGCCCGGATTTTTTGCGCAGGCCGACGGTCAGCGATTTTTCCGGCCGCGTGGAGGTTATTTCCTCAAAATCGGAAACCGTCTGAAAACGTCTACCCGGCGAAGTCGGCTTCAATGTTCGGATGGACATTGTTATACTCCCTCAAAAAACTCTATCTTGTCGCCCGGTTTCAACGTTACATAAGCCTTCTTGAAGCCGGGGACCCGGCCGAGACGGCGCGTGCGCCCGCGGCTGAAGATGCGGTCCACGGGTTTTTTCACCACGATGTTCACCGCGTTGACGGTAACGGAGAAAGCCTCTTCCACCGCTTTTTTCACCTGAAGTTTGTCGGCGTTCCTGTATACATAAAAGGTCACTTGCCCGGCATTTTCCTTGAGGAAGGTGCCTTTTTCGGAAATGAGCGGTTTGATGAGAATCTGCGTATAATCCATGATCGGTTCCCCTATTCCGCGTTTTCCGCGCTCAAGTCGTCCCCGCGGGGCGCCAGACGCGCGGTCACAGGTTCCAGAACGCTTTCCAGAAACACGAGCCTTCTGTGCCTGAGCACCTCATAGGCGTTGAGCAATTCGGGAGGAAGCACGGTGACCCCGGGCACATTGCGCGCGGCCAGCGCCAGATTGCCCGCTTCGGCCGGGGCGACCAGCAGGGTTTTCTCCAGGCCGAGGGCTTTCTGCACCTTGACGAAATGCTTGGTCCGGGCCTCGGGCAGGGCTATATCCCTGACCACCGTCAGCCGTTGCGCGGCGAGGCGGGAGGAAAGGGCCATGCGCAGGGCCAGCCGCCGGACTTTCTTGTTCACCTTGAACCCGTAATCGCGCGGCGTGGGGCCGAAGGCTGTCGCGCCGCCCGTCCAGATGGGCGATGTGTTGGAGCCGGCGCGGGCGCGGCCGGTGCCTTTCTGCCTCCATGGTTTTTTGCCGCCGCCTTTCATGCGCGCGCGGTTCAGCGTGGAATGGGAACCCGACCGGAGGGCCGCGCGGTAGGCGCGCACCACAAGATGGAGTATCTCGGGCCGGGCCTGCACCTCAAAAATTTCCGGGGCCAAGGAAACGCTCCCCGCCTCGTTGTTTTCCTGATCAAATACCGCCACCTGAGCCATGAAGCTATCCTCTATTGCTTGCGCACCATGACCAGGCCGTTCCTGGGACCGGGCACCGGCCCCTTGACCAGTATCACGTTGTCCTCAGGGCGGACGGCCACGATCTGCACGCTTTTGATCGTCACCCGTCTGTCACCCATATGCCCGGCCATTTTTTTGCCTTTCCAGACTTTGGACGGCTCGGTGTTGTTGCCGATGCCGCCCGCGTTCCTGTGCACTTTTTCCGCGCCGTGCGATGCGCAGGCGCCGCGGAAATTCCAGCGTTTCATCACGCCCGCCGTGCCTTTGCCTATGCTTCTGCCCGTCACTCCGACCGTTTCGCCGGGCGTGAATATCGTGACGTCAATGCTGTCTCCGATGCTCTGTCCGGCCGGCCCTTCCATGCGGATTTCCCGCAGATTGCGGAAGCAGCCCTTGCCGGCCTTGCCGAAATGCCCCGCCAAGGGTTTGCTCACTCGCTTCTCTTTGATCGCGCCGAAGGCGATCTGCACGGCGTTGTAGCCGTCTTTGTCCACATCTTTGACCTGTATGACGGGGCAGGGACCGGCTTCAATGACCGTTACGACGACCGCGGAACCGTCGCCCGCAAAGATGCGGGTCATGCCAAGCTTTTTGCCCAAAATTCCCAGTTTTTCAATCATGGCGGTCTCCCTACAGCTTGATCTCGACATCTACTCCGGCCGGCAGGGAAAGCCTGCCGAGGGCGTCCACGGTTTGCTGCGTGGGTTCAAGAATATCCACCAGCCTTTTATGTATGCGCATCTCAAACTGTTCGCGTGACTTTTTATCCACATGCACGCTGCGGTTCACCGTATATTTATGGATGCCGGTGGGCAGCGGGATGGGGCCGGCCACTCCGGCTCCGGTATTGCGGGCCGTATCCACTATTTCGGAAACAGCCTTGTCAAGGATGCGGTAGTCATAAGCCTTGAGTTTGATTCTGATCCGATCACTGCTGACTGTCGTCATCACCTTACTCCATCATAATAGAGAAAAAAAGCCGGCTCCAAACGACCGTTTTCCTTCAAGGCGTCGCCTGCATTCGCCGGCTGAACCGTTTTTTGCGGTTCACGATGATTTGCAGGCTCCGCAGGCGGAGCCTGCGGGCGTTTTCAGCTCTGGAGCCGGAACCGGACGGCGGACATAAAAGGCCGGCAAGCCTGCAAATGTCAACCCCGGTCGGCGAAGGTACGACCGGGAGCACTGAGACGGAATCCATCCGCCTCCCGCGTTTTTCGGAGCGCGGGCGCGCCGCGCTGAAGGCTGTTCAGCGGCGCGAAGGGAGCCTATACACCGTCGGATTCGGGCGGTCAAGAATTTTTCTTCATTTGCGGCAAAAAAATCCGCAACGCAAAACGCTGTTGCGAGACGCGGAAAATAAGCATAACTTGCCTCGCGCGGGAAGGAAGAGGTTACCGAAAATCTGCTCCCGGCTTTGTTGGGAGTCAGGGAAAAATCTCCCTGTAAAAATCTCCCTGAAGGGAGGGGTTTCAGACATAAAGGAATTGTGATGAGCAGGGTTGCCTTTCATCTCCGGCCGGAAGCCGCAGACTTTGATCCGTATGTTCCGGGTCTTTCCGTAGACGAAGTGCGCGAGCGTTTCGGGCTTTCCACGGTGATCAAGATGGCGAGCAACGAAAATCCTCTGGGAATTTCTCCTTTGGCGCTCGCGGCCGTGCGGGAGCATGCCGGCTACAGCTTCCGCTACGCGCGGGAGGGCAACCCGGACATCGTCGCGGCTCTGGCCGGACATTACGGTCTGCCGGAGGATCGTTTCGTCCCGGGGAACGGCTCGGACGAGATAATCGACCTCCTGCTCCGGGTTTTTCCCGTGCCCGGTCTGCACAACGTGGTCGCTTCGCGGGCATCCTTCAGCATGTACAGGGTGTTGAGCAGGCTTTGCGGGGTGGAGTTCCGCGCTGTTCCGCGCAGGGATGACTTTTCCCCGGATCTGCCCGGTCTGGCGGCGGCGGCGGATGACGAAACGGCCCTGCTTTTCGTCACCGCCCCGGACAACCCCTCGGGTTTTTGTCCCCCGCGCGCGGATCTGGAGTCCCTGGCCGGGTCGCTCCCGCCTTCCTGCATTCTGGTGCTGGACGAAGCCTATGTGGACTTTTGCCCGGAGCCCGGAGCACAGTCCTTTGTGCCTTTGCTGAACGATTTCGACAACGTCGTCGTCCTGCGCACCTTTTCCAAAGCATATGGGCTGGCCGGGCTTCGTCTCGGCTACGGGGTCATGTCCCCGGCGCAGGCCTCGGTATTGCATGCGGTGCATATGCCCTTTTCCGTTAATACCGCAGCCGAGGCAGCGGGCATCGCCGCTCTGCGGGACAGGAATTTTTACGAGGAAACGCGGCGCGTCGTCGCCGAAGGCCGCGCCCGCTTGTCCGACGAACTGTCGTCGCTGGGCTTTATCGTTTATCCCTCCATGGCCAATTTTCTGATGTTCCGGCCGGGCGCGGCCCATACAAAGAGCGCGGCGGACATTTTTGAGCAACTCCTGGCCCGCGGCGTCATCATCCGCCGGCTCAAGAGCTACGGGCTTGAAGATCACCTGCGGGTCAGCGTGGGTACGGCGGAGGAGAACAGGCGATTCATCGGTCTTGTCAAGGAAATATGCGCATGAGCGGATACGGCCGAAACATGATTGTGACCATTGACGGACCAGCCGGAGCGGGCAAGAGCACCTTGGCCGTTCGCGCGGCCGAAGAACTCGGCCTGCCCTGTCTGGATACCGGGGCCATGTTCCGGACCCTGGCCCTGAAACTGGAGCGTATGGGTTTCAACCCGGAAAAAGCCGATCCCGATGCTCCGGAACTGAAGCGGGCTTTTGAGTCCTGCGTTTTCAGCCTGGAAGGCGTCGGGGCGTCTTCCCGCCTTTTATGCCGAGGAAGGCCGGTCGGCGGGGAGATACGCACCGAGCGGGCGGGCATGGCGGCGGCAAAGGCGGCCGGACTGCCGACGGTGCGGGAATTTATGAAGAAGGCGCAGAGAAAGCTGGGCGACAGTTGTCCTCTGGTAGCGGAAGGACGGGACATGGGCACGGTAATTTTTCCGGGGGCCTTCTGCAAGATTTATCTGTCGGCCTCGGCGCGGGTGCGCGCCGAGCGGCGTCTGCAGCAGCTGCGCGCGGACGGACAGGACGCCGATATCCGGGAACTTGAATCGCGGATCAGGGAACGGGACGGGCAGGACGAGGGCCGGACGCTGGCGCCCCTGCGTCCAGCGGACGATGCGCTCATTATAGATACCACGGATATGAGTCCTGACGAGGTTTTTGCGGCTATCATGCGGGCCGTGCGCGCGGCGCAGGCGAGCGCTCCCGTTGCCCGACCGGTGCGCCGGCGGGATCGCGAAATCAATCGCGAGGCCGTCCTCGACCTGCTGGAGCGGGGCGAATACGGAGTGCTGGCTCTGGACGACGGGAGTTCCTGGCCCTATGCCGTGCCCCTGTCGTATGTGCTGTCGGACGGCGTCCTGTATTTCCACTGCGCGCAATCCGGGCGCAAGATCGGGATCATGGCCCGGAACAACCGGGTATGTTTTACCGTGGTTGCGGATGTCGAGCCGGTGTATGCCGGAAGTTTTTCGACCTATTACGGGTGTGCCCTGGTTATCGGGCGGGTTTTCCCGGTCGGGGACAGGGAAGAAAAAAAGCAGGCCCTGCTGTTGCTGGCGAAAAAATATTTTCCGGAGCATACGGATAAAGCCGACGAGTATGCGGAGCGGAGTTTCGAGAGCACAGCGGTGTACCGTATCGTTCCGGAATTATTGAGCGGTAAGGCTAAAAACCGGCCCGAATCCGGAAAATCGGGGAGTCCTCGTTCTGTCGGCGCCGAAAAAGCCGCAGGCTCCCCTGCATAACCCCGGTCGCTTCTTGAGGCAATTTGATTTTATGACGCGTTCTCCGGCGTTTAGAGCATTTTACGCTTGAGATAGTTGTAGGGGTTTGCAGGCAAACCCCTGCAGAGCAGATACACTTTTTTAAAGTTGATCTGCTCTGACGGCGAAGCGCGATTTCGCTTGCGCCTGCGGTGACCTTACCCCGTTTGGGATACCATTTATAAGGGAACCTCTAGAGCATTTCAACTTTGAGAATACCCACAACTCTTGAACCATCCTTGGATATTTTTCGGACTTATCTGCTTAAAAGCTGCACCAATGGTCTCAAAAAGTGACTCGCGCGTTGTCGCCG
>JAISRC010000128.1 GCA_031273845.1 Desulfovibrio sp. | reverse complement strand
TGCCGCATCCAAAAAAAGCGCACCTATCCGGTGCTTGTAGACGCCTTCAAGAGTTTCTTCCAAGGGAAACGCCCTGATATCGCCTTTATCCAGCACTGATACCCTGTGAGCGGTTACATTTCTGGCACTGTACGGGTCGGCATATATGGACAGACCGGACGCGGAGCCGGATTTTGACGCAGCCAGATACAGGCCGTAAGTCCATTTGTTGTTTTGGCTTCGCCCGATGATTATGGAGTTCCTGCCAATCACATGCGCTTTCAGCGGGAAGTCAATTTCCTTGCAATCCATAAAGACCGGGCGTTGCAGCCAGCCATGTTCATTTATATTTATCGCCGTAAAACCGAATACAGCAAGGCCGCGTTCATATTCCGCACGATTTCGAATGATATGGCACAAGGAATCGCCAAATGTCTCAAATTCCGCGATTGCCTCTTTGTCGTCATTGGTCAGGGCAAGCAAATATTGCTCCGCAAGAGGAAGTTCCCCGCGCCAGAAATTACAACTTGTTATTTCAGCGATTTTTTCCGCGTTGGACAACTCTTTGAAATTTTCCATATGTCTTCCCCTTCCCTGCTTCAGCATGAATCGCGGGGCAGAGCGGCCTCGGCTTCACACCGGAGCCGCCTTACCCCGAAATGGCATTACGCCGGTTGCTTCCTGGGCCGCACCGCAACGGCAAGTGAGGCGCTGCCGTTCCACAGGCGAGGGCCACCCTCGACAATGCAGACGTTATCGTGCTGGAACCAAAGGCCGTACCCTTCGGCGCGGGCTTCTTCCATCGAATTGAATCCGAATCTGAACGTGCCGCGCGGAGTCTCAATGTGTTCGTCGGTTTCGTAATTGGGCGTATTCATGTTTTTTCTCCTTATGCTTTGGCGTCCTCAAGGACGCTTTCAAGGTTTTCAAGGTCTGTGATGGCGTTCTCCATCTCGGAAAGGACTTCGGCTACTCGGACACGAAAAGTCCGACAACTGCGGCCTGCTCCGTAAGGCGTTTTTTCTCCTCTGGGGTCACGCGAAGTGTGACCAATACATTTGCGGCATACCTGCCGCCTGTCTTTGTGCCTTTCATGTCTTTCGCCTTTGGAATGCGAGAAGCGCAGCGCCGAGCATTCCGGGAGTCCAGAGGGTGTAGTCCTCTGGTAGGATGAATGGTTGTATTACAACCATTCATCCTGCCCCGAAGAACCCGCCCCGAAGAACCCGGTACGGGGAGTGGCAAAATGACGGGAAAATGAATTGTGGGGTATATTGCGGAAAATCACTGTGACAGGAGGCAAAAACTATGGCGGTAAAAACAAAAATCCCACTGGAAAAAATCATGGCCCTTAAAAAACGCCTGCACAATCTTCCCCCAAAAGACACCGGCAAAACCAGAGAGGAGGCAATGGCAATTCTGGCTCCGGTTTTTCTGAATGCCTTATACCCGCTCTCTGCTCACCACCTATACGGAATCCGAGGAAAAAAATATTGGGGAAAGGCTTAGAGCATTTCAAAATTGAGAATGCTCTAGCGGCAAGCCGTAATCCACCGTAATCCACCACGCCCGCGGTTGCATTTTCCCGGCGTCAAATAACGAAATCCTGTATGAATTCCACGCGCTCGCCCTGCTGCATGAATTGCAGTTCGGGGTCTTTCACGCTCACTCTGGTTTTTTCCGGTACGCTTTTGGTGATAAAGGCATTGGATCCTATGACCACGCCTTCGCCTATGACCGTGCCGCCGCCCAGAATGGAGGCGCTGGAGTAAATGGTGACGTGGTCTTCAATGGTCGGGTGCCGCTTCACGCCGCTCAGGAACTGTCCGCCTCTGGTGGAAAGCGCCCCCAGTGTCACCCCTTGGTAAACCTTGACATAGTTGCCTATGACGGTGGTCTCCCCGATGACTATGCCCGTGCCGTGGTCAATGAAAAAATGATGCCCTATGTTCGCGCCGGGATGAATGTCTATGCCCGTGAGACTGTGGGCGTGCTCGGTCATCATGCGCGGGATGAAAGGCACGCCCAGACGGTACAGTTCGTGGGCCAGACGAAAGACCATGACCGCATACACGCCGGGATAGGAAAGAATGATTTCGTCCCTGCTGAAGGCCGCCGGGTCGCCGTCATACGCCGCCTCCACATCGGCGGCGAGCATGCGGCGGACCTCGGGCAGCCGTCCCAGAAAGGCGCAGGTTATACGCCGCGCCTCCGCTTCCGGGTTTTCCTCACTCCGCTCCAGACTGCGCAGGGCGCGTTTGACTTCCTTTTGCAGGGTATAAAGCACATATTCAACAAGCTCGCCGACATAGTATTCAATGTAAGCGCGCTTGACCGGGCGCGGCCCGAAAAAACCGGCGAAGACCAGACGCTGGAGTTTGTCCAGCACGTCCAGCACGGCGCTCCGGTTGATCCTGTGCCCGGCTTCAATTTTGACGATTTCCGGAATATCCCGGTAACTCGCCAGCAAATCCTTCACCAGAAGCCTGATGCCTTCGTCCGCATGCTGCGTCATGGCCGCGCCTTTCCGCCGGCGATTTTCGACAGAACATCGGCCAGCAGGTCTATTTCTTCCCGCGTGTTGTAAAAAGCAAGGGAGGGCCTGACCGTGCCTTCCAATCCGAAACGGCGCAAAGCGGGCTGGGCGCAATGATGCCCGGCACGGACGGCGATACCCGCCGCGCTGAGCCGCTTGCCCACCTCTTCAAGAGAATGTCCGGCCGATACAAAAGAAAGCACGCTTGCCTTGCGCGCCGCCGTGCCGATGAGGGTAAGGCCGGGTACGGCGGAGAGCGCCTTCGTCCCGTAGGCGAGCAGTTCCTGTTCATAGGCCGCTATATGCTGCATGCCTATGGAGGACACATAGTCCACGGCCTCGCCCAGACCCACGGCATCGGCGATGCTGCCCGTGCCGGCTTCGAATTTCGCGGGGGCTTCCCGGTAGACGGTCTCGGCAAAGGTCACGTCGGCAATCATGTTGCCCCCGCCCTGATACGGTCGGGCGGCCTCCAGTACGTCCGCCTTGCCGTAAACCACGCCTATCCCGGTGGGACCGTATATTTTGTGCCCGGAAAAAACAAAGAAATCGGCGTCCATGGCGCGCATGTCCACGGGCATGTGCGAAACGGACTGCGCCCCGTCAATGCAGATGCGCGTTCCGTGACTGTGGGCCAGGGCAATCATTTCCTCCACCGGGGCCACGGTGCCCAGGGCGTTGGAAACATGCGACGCCGAAACAAAGCGGGTGCGGGAGTTGAAAAGATCCGCATAGGCGGACAAAATAATCTGTCCGTCGTCGTCCACGGGCGCGACCCGCAACACGGCTCCGCTTTCTTCGGCCAGCAGTTGCCAGGGCACGATGTTGGCATGATGCTCCAACACGGTGAGGATGATCTCGTCACCGGGGCGCAGGAACTGTTTTACATACGCCTGGGCCACCAGATTGATCCCCTCCGTGGTGCCGCGCACGAAGACGATGTTGTCGCTGTCGGGCGCGCCGATGAAACGGGCGATCTTTTCGCGGGCGCCCTCGTAGGCTTCGGTGGAACGCTCCGCCAGGGTATGCGCCCCCCTGTGGACATTGGAGTTCTCATGCCGGTAATAGTGCTCCAGACGTTCGATAACCCGGCGAGGCTTCTGGGTGGTCGCCGCGTTGTCCAGCCATACAAGCCTGTGCCCGCTGACCTTCTCCTCCAGAATGGGGAAATCGGCGCGTATTTTTTCCACAGGCACGTTCCCGACGCGGGCTGAAGGGGCAAAAAGATCCGCCGCCGGGACCGGATACGGGTTCTCCGGCGCGCCGGCCGGCGTCCGCGCCGACAGGGGGACGACACGCGGCGCATAGGCCCCGTCCGTCGCCCGCTCTCCGCCGGGAACTCGTTCTCCGTAGGGTATCCGCTCTCCGTCCGTTGCCTGCTCTCCGCCGAGGACTCGTTCTCCGCCGGGGGGGCGCTCTCCGTAGGACGCCTTTCCTCTGCCGGGAATCCGCTCCTTGTCGGGCGCCCCCGGACTGAACTCCGGACTGTAGGCGGCCAACAGCGTCCTGAGTTCCTCCGCGTCCGGCAGCCCGTATGCCTTGGGGTCCAAAGCAAGATATCTATTTGTAATCATAGTAGTCTCCGACTTCAACATCCTCCAGTACCCCGACGGCATCATCGGCCAGTATGGCGACCGAGCAATACAGGGAAAGCAGGTATGAGGCCGTGCCCTTGTCGTCGATGCCGCGCAGCCGGACGGCCAGACCCCTGGATTGATCCCCCGGCAGGCCGGTCTGGTAAAGCCCGACGACGCCGCGTTTCTGTTCACCGGTGCGCAACAGCAGGATATCGGTCTTGCCGTTTTTTGCTTTGGGATTTTTCAGGCCGTCCACAAGAAGTTTGTCCGTGGGAATCAGGGGCACGCCCCGCCAGAGAATGAAGGTGCCGCCCGCAATCTCCGTGCTTGCCGGCGGCACGCCCCGGCGCGTGCATTCCCGCTCAAAGGCGGCAATGGCTCTGGGATGGGCGAGGAAGAACGAAGGCTCTTTCCAGACCTTGCTCAGAAGCTCGTCCAGGTCGTCGGGCATGGGCGCGCCGTAGCGCGTTTTGACGCGTTGGCCTTCGGCGACGTTTTTCAGCAGCCCGTAGTCGTCGTTGTTGACGATCTGGTATTCCTGCCGTTCCCGAAGGCTTTCCACGGCCAGGGCCAACTGTTCTCCCACCTGGTCGTAAGGCGAGCTGTAGACGTCGGAAACGGCGGTGTCCACATTGATGATCGTGGCGATGGAACTGAGTTCATACTCCCTCGGCTTGCTCTGATATTCAACATAGCCCTGGGGAATCTCCCGATTGCCGGGATCCTGGCTGCACAGGGCATCCAGGGGCGTATCTCCTTCCTGCACCCTGTTGACCCGGTATATGCCGGCGTCCAGTCCCTTGAATTCCAGAAGCCGTGTCAACCAGCGCGGCGTGATGGAGCCGAACTGGGGCCGGGTCTTGGTGATGTCGGCAAGTTGGTAAGCGGCCTTGCGGCCCAAGGCGTTGGCGGGTGTTTTGTCGCTCATGGCATGCTCCTTGTGTTTCAGTATTGATGAAGCGCTGTATCGACGTCCCGCGCCCATGCGTTGGAGCCGTCCAGCAGGTTGAGCATCCTGCCCTCGTACCCGGCTTCCCGCAGGGTACGGATGGCGTAGATGCTGCGCTGTCCGATTTTACAGATGAAAACCGCGTCCACCGCCGGATCGAATTCCTCCATGCGCCGGACCAACTGCCCGAAAGGCACGGCTTTGGCTTGGGGAAAGGCGAACATGCTCCGTTCGTGCGGTTCGCGGATATCTATGATCTGCAAAGGCTCGCCCCGGTCCATTCTGGCTTTGAGTTCCCGAGCCGTGATGCTTTCCGCAGGGGCTTCCTCCGCCTGTTTCAGGCCGCAGAAAAGTTCGTAGTCGATCAGTTCGCGGATCTCGGGCTCCGCGCCGCATACGGGGCAGGCCGGGTCTTTGTCGAAGCGCATCTGCGAAAAACGCATGCTCCAGGCGTCCACGGCGCAGATGCGGCCTATGAGGCCGTCGCCTCCGCCTACAATCAGCTTGACCGTTTCGCAGGCCTGTATGCTGCCGATGATGCCGGGCAGCACGCCCATAACGCCGCCCTCTCCGCAGGACGGCACCAGCCCCGGCGGCGGCGGCGCGGGGAAAAGGCAGCGCAGGCAGGGGCCTTGCCGGGCGTAGAAAACGCCGGCCTGCCCTTCAAACTGGAAGATGGAGCCGTAGACATCGGGAATGCCCAAAAGGACGCAGGCGTCGTTGATGAGGTAGCGGGCGGGAAAGTTGTCGGTGCCGTCAACCACCGCATCATAGGCGCCCAGAATCTCCAGGGCGTTGGAACCGCTCAGCCTGACGTTGTGCGTGACGACCCTGACGCAGGGATTGAGGTCCCTGATGCGGTCTTTGGCGGAGGCCGTCTTGGGACGGTCTATGTCCTTTGTTCCGTGGATGATCTGTCGCTGCAGGTTGGATGCTTCCACGAAATCATAATCCGCCAGACCTATGGTCCCCACCCCGGCTGCGGCCAGATACAAGGCGGCGGGCGCGCCCAGACCGCCCGTGCCGACCACGAGCACCCGCGCCCCCTTGAGCCTTTCCTGTCCCTGCAGCCCGACATCCGGCAGGATCAGGTGGCGGCTGTACCTGTCGATCTCGTCTTTGCTCAGTTCGAGCCTGCGTTCATCCGGAATGACGCTCACGCCGGCCTCTCCCCGCCTCCGGCGACGGACGGCGCAAGGGCCGGCTCGCTGCCTCCGGCTATGGCCGGCACGAGGGCCAGCTCATCCCCGTCCTTCAGGGGAGTTGCCGTGCCGCCTGTATTTTTTACGTTTGTTTCGCCGAGGTACAGATTGACGAAGGGCCGCAGTTCGCCGGCATCGTCATAGAGATGCCTGCGGATATCAGGGTAGAGGCCAGCCAGGGCCGCGACGGCTTCCCCGACGTTTTTCCCTTCCACCCGGACCGACGTCTGCCGGTCGGTAAAAGATCGGAGGGCGGAGGGAATCAAAATGGTGACGGACATCCGGGTTCTCCTTTTCTAAGGCAATTTGATTTTGAGACGCTCCCTTCGCCGCTTAACGGCGAAAACAAGTTTCGCCTACGCCTGCGGGGCGGGCGGCGGATACCCGCCGCCGGAGCATTGTGCAATTTCATTTGCAAAATGCTTAGAGCATTTTACGCTTGAGATCGTCACTTACGGCAGGCATGCGTTCCCGGATGAAGCGGGAGCGGTCGTCCGCCGCTCTCCAGCAGCTCACGGCCCGCGCCTTGCCCCGCGCGACGGCGACAATGACATAGGAATACCACGGCAGCGCATGTTCAAGGTCATAGTCGGAAGGGGCCGCCGGCCTGTCCGGGTGTGAATGGTAAAAGCCGAGAATTTCCAATCCTCTGCTCTGCGCGAAACGTTCCGCCAGCAGTATCTCGTCCGCTTCCATGCGGAAGCGATGATAGCGTTCTCCGCTTTCGCGGGTGTTGACCACCGGACGCAGTTCCTCAACCGTCCGCCCGTCCTGCGCGTCAACCGTGCCCAGCAGGATGCCGCAGCATTCGTCGGGGTAGGCGGCTTCGCCTTCGGCTCGGATATTCAGGCGCAGATGCCGCGGCAGCCGGATCATTGCCGTTCTCCCCAAAAGGAATCGAAGATGTAACGGTTGCCGCTGTCGCAAAACACGGTGACCACCACGGACCCCGGCGGCAGCGTTTCGGCCAGGTTCAGCGCCGCCCGCACATTGCACCCGGAACTGACGCCGGCGAGAATGCCTTCTTCCACGGCGAGCCGGCGGGTCATGGCGTATGCCTGCTCCGTGCTCACCTGCATGATTGCGTCCACAAGACTTTCATCGAAAATGCCGGGACGGATGGTGGAGGCCATGTGCTTGGTGCCTTCAATGCCGTGCAGGGGCGAGTCCGGTTGTACCGCCGTGCAGTGCACCCGCGGATTGTATTCCTTCAGGCGGCGGGAAACGCCGACGAAGGTGCCGGACGTGCCCATGGCCGTGATAAAGTGGCTGACCCTGCCCTCTGTCTGCCGCCATATTTCCGGGCCGGTACTTTCATAGTGGGCCATGGGGTTGGCGGGATTATTGTACTGATCCGGGTAGAACCAGCGTTCGGGATGGGCTTCGACCTCAGCGGCGGCCGCCAGATAGGCGCCGTCGGAGCTTTCGAGGGGATCGGTTTCCACGATGGAGGCTCCGTAACGGCGGATGATGCCTTTACGTATCGCGCCGGTGTTCGCCGGCATATACAGGGTCACGGCATAACCCATGGCCGCTCCCAGCATGGCATAGGAAATACCCGTATTGCCGCTTGTGGCGTCGATGATGCCGCGTTCCCGCGTCAGCGCCCCCTGCCGGATGCCGTCCGAGAGCATGGCTTTGGCCGCGCGGTCCTTGACGGACCCGCCGGGATTGCAGAACTCGGCCTTGGCCATGATCTTTACGCCGGGCGTTGAAGCCGCGATGCTTTTAAGTTCCAACATCGGCGTATTGCCGACAAGATCCGGAATACCCATTGTGCCGGAACCCCTGAACTGTTTGATTTTGACCCCTTGGGCCTTTTGGCGGCGCCCGGAATACGCCGTGCCTTGCCCTTCCGAAGCATGACCGGGAGCCTGCAACCGTTGCCGCATGCCGTTCTGAACCCTTCGGAAGTTTTAGGGCTTGTTCCGTGAAGAATCTGTCTTCATGATTTTTTTAGAGCATTTTGCAAATGAAATTGCATAATGCTCCGGCGGCGGGTATCCGCCGTCCACCCCGCAGGCGTAGGCGAAACTTGTTTTCGCCGTTAAGCGCCGAAGGGAGCGTCTCAAAATCAAATTGCCTTGAGATAAATTCTTCACTCCGCTTCGCTTCGTTCACAATGACAAAAAAGTTGCGCTTCGCGGAGCTTGCCCTGAGTGCTTCCGAAGGACTCGGAATGACAGGACAAGAGGCGCGGCGGATTATGGACGAAGTAGGCTTTCATATAATATCACTTAAACAGTAGAGTTACTATTATTTAAAAGCGTGCTTTTTGTCAAGGGAAAATTGCGCGGGGGTGGCCGTTTTTTACTCTTCCACGGAAAGAGCCAGGCGGAATCCCAGGTCGCCGATCCGGCAGCCGGGCGAACCGCAGGCGCTGTCGTCCGGCGCGTCATAGCTGCGGCGGGCGGGGCGGCACTCTTCCGCCGTATCGCTCCAACTGCCGCCCCGTTTCGCGCGGAGCGTGCCGGAAGACGGCCCGGGCGGGTCCACGGAAGGGCTGCCGGCGTAGTAATTTCCCGCATACCAATCCTGCACCCATTCCCAGACGTTGCCCTGCATGTCATAGAGTCCCCATGCGTTGGGCTCCTTCTCCCCTACGGGATGCGTCTCATAGCCGGAGTTGCCCCCATACCACGCGCAACGGTCGGGCCGGGCAGGATCGCCGTCCGGGCAGGCGACGCCGTTCCCCGCCCCGGCCGCATACTCCCATTCGGCTTCCGTAGGCAGGCGGTACCTGTCGTGCCCTTCTTTCCGGTTCAGGCGCATGATGAATTCCTGCGCATCGGTCCAGAACAGTTGCTCCACAGGACGGGTCCGGCCCCTGAACCAGCTCGGATTGCCCTCCATGACGGCTTCCCATTGCTCCTGCGTCACCTCGTATCTGCCCAGATAGAAGGGTTTTGCTATGCGGACCTCGTGCGGCGGCCTCTCGTCGTCAAAGGCGTCCGATCCCATGATGAAGGAGCCTGCCGGGATAAGCGCGAACTCCATGCCTATGCTGTTGGTGATGCCTTTGTCCCGCGCGGGCGGGGAGGAAGCGCCCGCGCGGTGGGCCGCAAGCAGCAGCAGCACGAGACAGAAAAGGACCGGCGCCGGAAGGGGGCTGCGTCGTTGAAGCATTTACGCCTCCAAATCGGAAAGTTGGGTGGAAAGATAGCGTTCGCCCGAATCCGGCAGCATGACCACGATGTTTTTTCCGGCGTTTTCAGGGCGCGCGGCGATGATGCCGGCCGCCCACAGCGCCGCCCCGCCGGAAATGCCGGCAAGTATGCCCTCGACGCGCGCGATCTTCCGCGCCGTGTCGAAGGCGTCCTCGTTGGTCACCCGCACAACCTCGTCAAGAATGGAGCGGTTGAGAATTTTCGGCACGAAACCGGCGCCTATGCCCTGTATGCGGTGCGGGCCGGGCCGGCCTCCGGAAAGTACGGGCGAGGCGTCCGGTTCCACGGCGACGATTCTGACGCCGGGCCTGCGCGCTTTCAGCACTTCGCCCACGCCGGTGATGGTGCCGCCCGTGCCCACGCCGGCGACAAAGACGTCCACATTGCCGCCCGTATCCGCCCATATCTCTTCCGCTGTGGTGCGCCGGTGCGCCTCAGGGTTGGCGGGGTTTTCAAACTGCTGAGGCATGAAGCTGTCCGGTATCTGGGCAAGCAGATCCCTTGCCTTGCGCACGGCGCCGTTCATGCCGTCCTTGCCGGAGGTGAGCACGACGTCCGCGCCCAGCATGGCCGCAAGCTTGCGGCGTTCTATGGACATGGTTTCCGGCATGGTCAGCACCAGTTTGCAGCCGCGGGCGGCGCAGGCAAAGGCCAGGCCTATGCCTGTATTGCCGGATGTCGGCTCGATCACGATGCCGCCGGGCTTGAGTGTGCCTGCGCGCGCGGCCGCGTCCAGCATGGCCGCGCCGATGCGGCACTTGACGCTGTTCATGGGGTTGAAGGACTCCATTTTGGCCAGGAGCGTTCCGCCCAGGCCCGCGCCCAGTTTGCCGAGGCGGACGAGGGGCGTATTGCCGCGCGCCTCGATGACGTCGCCGTAAATTTTGCCGCGGCTGTCGGCGCGGGAGGCGTCGGGCAGGGGGATGTTCATATGGAATAGTCGCTTTCCTGATAGATATCGTATTGCAGCATGGCAAAAATCCTTTCCCGGATTTCGACAAGCTCCGGGTCCGTCCGCGCCCGCGGGCGCGCCGTGTTCACAGGGACGCGGTTGCGTATGGTGCCGGGACCCGGAGAAAACACAAACACTTCGTCGGAAAGGTAAACCGCCTCCGCCGCGTCATGGGTGACCAGCACAATGCTGACGGGGCGTGTGCCGGCGCCGGCTTCCGCCCACAGGCGCAGGAGGTCGTCCTGCAGTTTTTCGCGGGACAGGGCGTCCACGGCGGCAAAAGGTTCGTCCATCAGGATGATCCTGGGCTCCACCGAAAGCGCCCGCGCCAGGGCAAGGCGCTGGCGCATGCCGCCCGAAAGCTGCGAGGGATATTTGTAGTCCACGCCGGAAAGCCCCACCTTATTCAGGTAAAACGAGGCTTTTTCCGCCGTTTCCCGGCGGGTGGGCCGTTCGGACCGTTTTTTCCCCGCCGAGCGCAGGCGCATGGCAAAGACGACGTTCTGCAGGCACGTCATCCAGGGAAAAACAGCGTAATCCTGAAAAATCATGGCTATATCGTGCTTGGGGCGGTCGATGAAAACCCCGTTGGCCAAGGGTGAGATGAAGCGGTAGCGGCGTTTGTATTCCTCCGTCTCCTTGCGCGTGGAGGGGAGAGGCTCCAGCACGACCCGGCCGTCTATGCGGATTTCCCCGTCCGTGGGCGCCTGGAGTCCGGCCAGAATCTCCAGCAGGGTGGATTTGCCGCAGCCCGAAGGACCGAGCAGGCTGACAATCGCCTTGTCCGGAATGGTAAAGGAAACGTTCAGAACGGAGGTCAGCCCCTCGGCCAGCCCCTTTTCGTTGATCACCGAAAAGAATTTGCTGATGCTGCGCGCTTCTATCATGCGTTTCCCGGCATTTCAAAATTGAAAAGTCTCCCTTATCCCACCTTCCAGATCGCCAGTTTTATTTCGATATACTTCAGGACTTCAATCAGAAACCAGCCTATGAATCCGGTAACGGCCATACAGACCATCATGTCCGGTATGAGAAAATAGTCCTTGGCCTGGCCGAGGAGGTAGCCTATGCCCATTCTGCCGCCGTAAGCCTCGCCTATGACCAGCATCACCAGCCCCATGGATACGCCGGTTTTCAGGCTCATGATGATGGAGCCGAAGGCGTGCCAGAAGTAGACCTTGCGCAGCAGGGTGAACTCGCTCGCTCCGAAAACCCTGGCCGAGGCCAGATAGCGCGGGTCCGTGTCCTTGATGCCCTGGTAGGTGTTGAAGAGCACAGGGTAAAAAATGCCTATGACCATCAGAAAAATGTGCATGCCCGTGCCTATGCCGAAAATGATGATGGTCATGGGCACCCAGGCCGGCGGAGGAATGGGCGCAAGAAGCTGCCAGAGGGGCAGGATGAAGGCGCGGATTTTCCGGTTCCATCCCATGAGCAGGCCTATGGGCACGGCCAGGGCCACGGCTATGCCGAAGGCGGCGAAAAATCGGCCCAGGCTGTACAGGATGTGCAGCAGGAGCTGTTTGTGGCGGAGCATATCCACAAAGGTGGCCGCCACCGTGCTCAGACGCGGCAGGAGGCTTTCGGGGATGATGCCCATACGGGGCAGAAATTCCCAGAGCAGGAGCAGGGGAACCAGAACGCTCAGAAATTCCGGGGAAAAGAAATTCCCCAGGGCGTTTTTGAGGAATCCGCCGATTTCCATGAAAAAACGGCGGATTCCTCTGGTCTCGTAGCTCTCGTTCCTCACCAGGTGATGCCTTTGAATTCCGGCGCAAAGAGCGCGTCGCCGGGATTCCTGTCGATGGTTCCCTGGTTTACCAGGGCTTGGGCGTAGCCTTTCAGGCCGGCCGTATCCAGTTTGATGCGGAAGCCCAGTTTGGGGTTGCTGTTGATGATCGCCTGCTCGGAGACGTTGGGCACATACTTGTGGGCGATGGCAACGATGTCCGGCGCGACGGGATTCTTGAGGATGATCTTGTCCGCTTCGTCTATGGCCGCGACAAAGTCCTTGGCGTCCTGGGTCCGCGTGCGGACGAAGTCCTTGTTGGCGTTGATGGTCCGGCAGGGCGGATTCGTCCCGGCCAGATTGGCTTCGACCTTGCCGTCGCCGTTCGCGTCGGAGTGTCCGTCAAAAATCGTCTTGTACTTGGGTTTTCCGGCGGCGTCTTTAAGGAGCAGGGCTTCGGCCACGAAGGGTTCCTCCAGGATTGCGCCTTTGACCGCGCCGGACTCCAGAGCGGCCAGGGCCGCGCCCGGTGCGAGGGAACTCAGGACAAATTCGGTGTTGTAGTCTTTTTTCAGCGTGTCCCGTATGGCGATAACCGCGCAGCAGGTGTTGGAAAGGCCGGCCAGTTGCAGCCCCTTGAGGTCGGACGGGACCTTTATGGGCGTGTTTACAGGCACCACCAGCACGGAGGTGCAGGGCACCTTTACCTGGGCGATGATGGTGATGTTCTGGCCCTTGGCGATGGGGGTGATGACGGCGGTGGGGCAGTTGAAGACGATCTGCGCTTCGCCGCCCACCACGGCGGCCACGCCGGAACTGGTCTGCCGGATTTCCACGTCCAGCCCGCGCTTTTTGAACAGTCCTTTTTCAAAGGCCACATACAGGTTCAGGTGATGGGTGGAGTTGGCGTCGGCCACCACGATTTTCCCGCCGGCGCCCTGTGATGCCGCGGCCGCCGTCAGGGCCAGGAAGAGGACGGCGCAACCGAAGAATTTTTTTGTCATAAGGCCTCCTTTTGTATCCGCCTATCGCGGTGCTTGCCGGCCGTGAACTATTTATTCCGCATAACCTTATGCGCTTAACGCATATCGGAAAAGCGCGGAATTGTGCCGGTTAGAGCATTTTGCAAATGAAATTGCATAATGCTCAGGCGGCGCAAGCGCGAAGTGCCGCCGCCCGTCCTGCAGGCGTAGGCGAAACTTGCTTTCGCCGTTAGAGCATTTCAAAATTGAGAATACCCTGAAAGGCATGGATTGCCGCGCGGCTTCGCCGCTCGCAATGACAACCCTCTGCGCAACGATGACTCACCGGTATTCATGACGACTTTCTGTCATTCCGAGGGTCGCTTGCGGCCCGTGGGAATCCATGCCTTTTGCCTTCAAAAGAAATTTTCCCGTGTTTTCCCATCCAGTGCGGCCATAGAGTATGTTCAATATTGAAATGCTCTAA
>JAISRC010000069.1 GCA_031273845.1 Desulfovibrio sp. | reverse complement strand
GTATTTTCTGTAACATACTGATATTTTTATATATAGCAAATCCGATCAATGAAAGCCGTATATAATAATTTCAGTATGTTATAAATATTTTAAGGCAAAGTCCGACAGGCTCCTAGAGCGGATTAACATTGAGCATACTCTATGGTCGCACTGGAGCGGGAAAACGCGGGGAAAGTTTCTTTTGCAGGCAAAAGGCATGGATGCTCTGCCGGCTCCGTCCCTACGCCGCTTTGCAGCAAGGGCTGCGGCTCCCACGGGCCGCAAGCGGCCCTCGAAATGGCAGAAAGTTGTCATGAATGCCGGTGAGTTGTGATTGCACAGAGGGTTGTCATTGCGAGCGGCGAAACCGCGCGGCAATCCATGCCTTTTAGAGCATTCTCAATTTTGAAATGCTCCGAGGGAGGCTTTTATGCGGGTCATGCGTGCCGAATCGGCCGGTTTCTGCCTGGGGGTTAGCCTTGCCCTGCAGCGTCTGGAACGTGAGCAGGCTTTATCCGGGGAACGCGGGGGACGGCTGATCACTCTGGGGCCGGTCATCCACAATCCCTTACTCATGTCGCATTATACGCAGTCCGGTGTGATCTGTGACGATGCCCCCCACGATCTGCGCCCGGAGGACCGCGTGCTGATCCGCGCCCACGGCATCCCCCGCGATGTCGAAGCCGCGCTGAAAGAAAGCGGGGTGAGCATCGCGGACGCCACCTGCCCCAAGGTGAAAAAAGCCCGGTCGGCCATAGGCAAAGCCCATGCGGCGGGAGGCGTTCTTCTACTGCTCGGCGAGCGGGATCACCCCGAAGTGCGGGGGCTGTTGAGCTATGCCGGGCCGTCAGCGCAGGTTTTCGCGGATTTGGAGGAACTGCGTTCCCAGCCCCTTGACCCGGAAACGGACTATTTTCTGGCGGCCCAGACCACCCAGAGCAGGGCAATTTTCAACCTGGCAGTGGACGATACGGCCCGGCGCCTGAGGCGGGAAGTCCCCGCCCTGGACACGATCTGCGATGCCACCAGCGCCAGACAACAGGAAGTTTCGGAACTCTGCGCGACGGTCGCGTCCATGGTCGTGGTGGGCGGCTTTAACAGCGGCAACACCAAACGTCTGGCGGAAACGGCCGCGGAAGCCGGGGTTTTTGCCGTGCATGTGGAGCGTCCTTCGGACTTCAGCCAGGAGGATCTGCGTCGCATCCGCTCCGCGGGATCCCCTGTGGGTCTCAGCGCAGGGGCTTCGACCCCCGTGGAGCAGATAGACGCCGTTCAGAACTTTCTGGAGCAGATGGACATCACTCGGAATTTTCCGGAGGCGCCGGCTCCGCCTGCGCGCGAAGGCAAGAAAACGGTATGCAAACGCTGAAAATCCTTTTATGATATCGAAAAGCATCCACAAGCAATATCTCAAGCGTAAGATGCTGTAGTTTTGCCGGAATTTTTTGCATTGGAGCAGCGTATGTCCCAGTCCAATATTTTGCTTGAAGCAGGCACCAACGAGCTGGAAATAGTGGAATTTTATCTGGAAGAGCCGGAAGCGGACGGCTCCGCCTACAAGGGCTATTACGGCGTCAACGTGGCCAAAGTGCTGGAAATCATCCGCCTCCCCAAGGTGACGGGGCTGCCGGAAGTCAGCGACAAATCGGTGCTCGGGGCCTTCAATCTGCGCTCCCACATCATCCCTCTGGTGGACCTGTCGCTCTGGCTGGGCAAAAAGCGCGGCGCGGACAATACGGATTCCAAGGTCATAGTTACGGAATTCAACAACGTGAACACCGCCTTTCTGGTTTCCGGCGTCAACCGCATCCACCGCATAAGCTGGGAAGAAGTGGAACCGCCGAACACCTATGTTTCTTCCCTGACCAGCAACACCATTACCGGCGTGGTCAAGATGGAGGGGCGCATTATCTTCCTGCTGGACCTGGAGCGTATAGTAGGCGCCCTGAACCCGAATCTCGCCCTGCGTCTGGACGAGGCCATAGACTGGAAAGCCGGCGGGCGTTACCGCGCCCTTGTTGCCGACGATTCCACCGTTATTCGGGAAATGCTCAAGGACCTGCTGCAACGCGCCAATTTCGAGGTGGAGGCCGTTTCCAACGGGCATGAAGCTTGGATCCGTCTGGAAGAGCTGAGGCAAAAAGCGGAGCAAGAGACCAAACCCATTGAAAGTTACCTGCAGTGCATAGTTTCGGATATAGAGATGCCGCAGATGGACGGAATGAATCTCTGCCGGCGCATCAAGGAAGACAATATACTGAAAAGGTTGCCCGTAATTCTGTTTTCTTCGATTATTACCGACAAGTTGCGCCATAAGGGCGTTACCGTGGGCGCGGACGACCAGCTTTCCAAACCCGAAGTGACCCTGCTTGCGCAGCGCGCGCTGGCCCTGATCAAGGATCGCGGCTTCGGCAGCCTGTCCGACTGATCCCGACCGCGTCCGGCAGGCAGGCAAGGCGGCGGAAATCCGTCGCGCTTTGTCGTTCCGATGCCTGACCGGGGCTTGTAACCGTTGCCGCGTCGTTCTGAACCCTTTGAAAGCTCTCGGGGCAGGCCTCGCGGAGCGCAACGCTGAATCCGTCTTCCAAAAAATATCTGGATAGATTCTTCGTTGCGCTCAGAATGACAATACAAGAAGCGTGGTGGGCCGGCGGCAGGCAGGAAGGAAAGAAGGCAAGACGGCAAAAAGGCGAGAAGGAAGGACAATTAAGGCATTCACCATGAAACTACTTGAATTTTTTCAAAAAGCGCCGCGCGGCGGCGAGCCTCTTGTGAATTCGGGCGGGTTGCCGGAACCTTTTGTGATAGCCGAGATCGGCGTCAACCATGAAGGCAGCATGGACATCGCCCGCCGCCTTATCGACGAGGCGAAGGAAGGCGGCGCCGATGCGGCGAAATTTCAGACCTACAAGGCGGAGACTCTGGCGTCCAGGGATTCGCCGGCGTACTGGGATACGGACAAGGAACCCGAGCGTAGCCAGTACGAGCTTTTCAGGCGTCACGACAAGTTTTGGAAAGGCGAGTTCGAGGAGTTGAAGCGATACTGCGATGGTGCGGACATAGAGTTTCTGTCCACGCCTTTCGATCTGGAGTCCGCGGCTTTTTTGAACGAGCTTATGGATGTCGTCAAGATTTCTTCCTCGGATATCACAAACAGGCCTTTTATCCGCCGTCTTTGCGGCTTCGGCAAACCGCTCATGCTGTCAGCCGGGGCATCGGACGCTTGGGAAATCATGGAAGCTGTTTCTCTGATTGAGGAGGCGGGCAACCCTCTGGCCGTCATGCACTGTGTGCTCAATTACCCGACCGCGCACGAAAACGCGGCTCTGGGCAAGATCTGCGGCTTGCGCAGGCTTTTCCCGGATCACCTTATCGGTTATTCGGATCACACGTTGCCGGGGGACATGCGGGTGCTTGTCACGGCCGCGCTGTTCGGAGCGCGCATTCTGGAAAAGCATTTCACGCACGACAAGAGTTTGCCGGGCAATGACCATTATCATGCCATGGACAAGGGGGATCTGCGTCGTTTTCGGGAGATCATGCGCGATATCCGTTCTCTGGCCGGGTCGTCAGACCTGCGCGCGCAAGAGTCCGAAGCGCTGGCGCGGCGCAATGCGCGGCGCAGTCTGGTTGCCGCGCGGGACATCCGGGGGGGGGCGGTGATAGGCGTGGAGGATTTGACCTTCAAGCGCCCGGCGCATGGGCTCAGCCCGCGTTTCTATGATGAAGTCATGGGCATGAGGGCGCGCGGGGACATCGCCGCGGACAGTGTTCTGCAATGGGGCATGCTGGAGTAGCCTGTCTGTGTCCGCCCCGCGGGCAGCGACGCTTCGCATACGCCGCCTGAGCAATTTCAACTTTGAAATGCTCTAATACGAAATTCCAGTATCCTATTTTCTCTGCCGACTCAAGACCCTTACGGCATAAAATGCCGTAAACGCCGGATGCGGCGTTTCAAAATCACATTAACGCATATCGTTATATGAAATAGGTATTTCACGAAATTTCCTTTCGATTCTACAAGATCGCCTGAGCTGCTCATCCGGAATGACGGCAAAGGCGAATACATGAAGCCGGAAAAAAACGTTTGACCAAAGGCCGCAACGCGGCGATCAGCCTGGCCTCGGTCGCGGTTTTCGTGTTCCTGTGGCATGTAGGCGGGCGCCTCGAACTGTTCAGTCCTCTCCTGCTTCCGCCGCCCGGTGAAATTGTTGACTCGGCAGCGGAAATGCTTACCGAGGGCTACCGGCAGTTGCCTTTGTGGCATCATGTGGCGGTCAGCATGGGCAGGGTGTTCGGCGCGTTTATACCGGCCGTGCTGATCGGCGTGCCTATGGGCCTGGCTATGGGCCTGTTTCCTGTTCTGCGGGCGATAATGGACCCCTTTGTCCAATTTTTTCGTCCGTTGCCCAAACTGGCGCTTATTCCTCTGGTCATCCTCTGGCTGGGCATAGGCGAAGTATCCAAGGTCTTCCTGATCTTCATTTCCGCCCTGCTGACCATCCTTGTCGGGTGCGCCGCCGCTGCGGGAGGCACGGACCAGGGCAGGCTACGTCTCGGACGCGCGCTGGGCGCCACGGATCGCCAACTCCTGCGCTATATCGTTTTTCCCGGCGCCCTGCCGGAGATTTTCACCGCCGTCCGCCTCGCCGTCGGCGTGGGGTGGACGACGCTGATAGCCGCCGAAATGGTGGCGGCCGATACGGGCATCGGCTGGATGGTGCTCAACGCCGGTTCCTATATGCGCACGGATATCGTCATGCTCGGCATCATACTGCTCGGACTTACCGGCTACATTCTGGATATGGTCATTGTCGCGCTGCAGAAGGTCGTCGTTCCCTGGGACGGCAAATCCTGATCAGAGCATTTTCAACTTTGAAAAGCGTAGAGCATGTTGCAAATGAAATTGCACAATGCTCCTGCGGCGGCTACCCGCCCCGCAAGCATAAGCGAAACTGCGTTTCGCCGTCAAGCGCCGAAGGGAGCGTTTCAAAATCAGATTGCTTTAGAACCTTCAACAAAGGAGCCGTCATGTACCCTTTCCTTCTCCGCATCATCGTTCTCGCCGTTCTGTCGACCGCGTTCACACCCTTTGCCGTCCATGCGGCCGCATCCGCCAAGCCCGCGAAAGTCCGTCTGGCTTACCTGAACGGTCCCCGTCCCTGGATTCTGGGCAAGGCGGACGGCTCCTTTGAAAAGGCTTTGGGCGTTCCGGTAAAATGGGTCAACTTCGCAAGCGGGCCGGATGCCTTGAAAGCCGTAGCGGCAGGCGAGATAGACATCGCCAGGGCCGGTTCCGTTCCGGTAGCCGCCGCCTTGGCCCGCAAACTGCCGATTGAGGTCATCGCCGTTTCCGGAGTCATTGATTCCAGCGAACGGCTGATCGCGCGCAAGGAAATCGCTGCCGTCAAAGATCTGGAGGGCCGGACGGTGACCTACCCCGCCGGGTCCACCGCCCACTATGCCCTGCTCGCGGCTTTCAAGGTCAACGGGGTGGACGCCTCCAAGGTGAAACAGGCCCCGCTCAAACCCGCCGACGAAGTCGCCGCCTGGAAACGCGGGGATGTGGACGCCGCCTATGTCTGGGGTCCCTTTTCCAATCAGCTTGAAGCCGAAGGCGGGCACGAACTGCTGAAAAGCGGGCAGCTTCAGAAGGACGGATACTACCTGTTCAACGTATATGTGGTTTCCAAAAAGTTTGCGGCGGCCTATCCGGAAACGGTCAGCGCCTTCCTGCGCGCTTTCAAGGACACGGTAAACCGCTACAAGGCGGACCCGGACGCGGCGGCGGCAATCATCGCGCGGGAACTGGGACAGGATGTTTCGGCGGCAAAGCAGACGCTTGCCGGGCTTGATTTTCCGGATATCAAGGAGCAACTTGACGCGAAATGGCTGGGGCAGAACAAGGGCGAGTCCGGCATCAGCAAGAGCTTCGCGGATACGGCGCAGTTTTTGGCGACCTTGGGCGAACTGAGCCGCCGGGATGTTCCGGCTTCGTTCGCTCCGTTCATCAACACCGCATACATTGCCGGGGCAGTGCGCTGAAATGAGCGCTCCCGCTGCCGGGGCGGCAGGCTGACATGGATGCTCCCGCCGCCGAGGCGGCCGCTTGCTGCCGAACGGAGGGCCGCATCGTCTTTGACCGGGTCGCGCACAGCTTCCCCGGCGGGAGCGGTGGGAGCGTAACCGAGGCCGTAGCCGATTTTTCTCTGGAAATAGAGCAGGGCAGTTTTGTCTGTCTGCTCGGCCCGTCCGGGTGCGGAAAATCCACGATTCTGAATCTGGCGGCCGGTTTTGAGCGCCCTTCCGGCGGCAGGGTGCTGGTGGGAGGCCGGCCTGTGACCGGCCCCGGTCCGGACAGAGGCATCGTGTTTCAGGATGCGAACCTTTTACCTTGGCGCAATGTTCTGAAAAACATCACGCTGGGTCCGGAACTGGCGGGGAGGCCATGGGAGGAAACGCTCTCCGCGGCCCGCCGCTTTATCAGGCTTACCGGCCTTGAAGGCTTTGAACGCCATGCGCCCTATGAGCTTTCCGGCGGGATGCGGCAACGTGTGGCCCTAGCCAGGGCCTGGATCACCGAGCCGCCCTTCCTGCTTATGGATGAGCCTTTCGGTGCCCTTGACGCCCAGACCAGACTTTCCATGCAGGAACTCCTGACGTCTGTCCGGCAGGTGACGGGGGCTACGGTGCTTTTCGTCACGCACGATGTTGACGAAGCTCTGTTTCTGGCGGATAAAACAGTCGTCATGACGCCGAGGCCCGGCAGAATCCGGCAGGAAATCCTTGTACCTTTTCCTCAGCCGCGCGATTACGAACGGCTGATCCTCAACCCGGCCTTTATGGAACTGAAATATGACATACTGCACGCGATCCGCCGACCGGAATACGAAATATGAAAAATGTTTCAATCCACAAGCGGCGCCATAGACCCCTCCGGCATCAGCAGGTTATATATTTGAGGAGGTCCAAGGGAAATCATTTCCCCCGGCGGGCTTCGTGGTGGAACCCCGATTAAGAATTTATCCGTAAATAATGTTTCGCGGGCAAATACTGCGTCAAAGTGGCTTTTTTTGTATTTGCCTCGCTCTCCATTTATTTATGGACAAGTTCTAGACTGAACTTCCGAGGCCTTCTTCAGATAACATACTGAATTACAATAGAATATGTATTTTTTTGCCCTTAGAATGTAGCCATGTAAAATATAATTTTCTCTTGCATTTTTCCTCTATTATGCTATTCTCCTACCATGTACATCGAAGCAGTACCCAACCGTAACTCTCCTCCCGCCGTCCTTTTGCGTGAGTCTTTCCGGGAAAACGGCAAGATCAAAAAACGTACCCTGG
>JAISRC010000005.1 GCA_031273845.1 Desulfovibrio sp. | reverse complement strand
CGCGACCCCGTGTCCCATTGTCCCCGTGCCCAGACAGGCGACAGTATTGATGTTTGCTGCACGCATAGCGCGACTCCTCCGTTTGAGGTTGACTGTTTTCTTCTCTGTTGCCATGATACAGCGTTGACGGTGAAAGACAACGGTTTTTTGCGGCAGGCGCCTGTGCCCGTCCCGCGCCTTTATACCGGAGCATTTTTATTTTTGAGAAAACCGCTGATTTATTTAATTGGGGTTCCGCCTCGAACCCCGCCGGGGGAAAGGATTTCCCCCGGACCCCCTCAAATATGGCCTGCTGAACTATCTGTCGGGGGTGCAGGGGCCGTTCGTCCCGAACCAAGTGAGGGCGAACAAATTTGAACAAGGCTCCCGTGCCGGAGGAATCTGAAGGGGCGGAGCCCCGGTTAAATCAGCATTTTCTTAAAATGCTCCGGACCGGAGGTTGCCCGAAGTGAGCCGGAACATCGAATACGCGAACCAATTGAGCGGCGCCCTCGCGCGGATTACCAAAACATCCGCGCTTACCGCAGGGATACTGCGGGACGCCGCGAAGGTTATTGCCGAGGCGGGGTGCCGCGCCCTGGGTACCTGCCGGGTGGGAATATGGCGCATGGCGGACACCGGGCTGATGCTCACGAGTATCGCGAGTTACGACGGCGTCACCGACACGCACAGCGTACAGGACGATTTTCCGCTCGACGACCGCAAACGCTATGTGGAACTGCTGCAGACCGAACGCCTGCTCGTGATCAGCGATGCGCTGCACACGGATATCCTGCCCAATCTGCAGGAAACATACGGTCCCGACATCTGCGCGTTGCTCGACGCGCCCATCCGCACGGGCGGAAACCTGGCGGGCGTGGTGTGCATCGAGCAGGATCGCTCGAAACGCTTCCCCGCATCCCGCAAATGGACGATAGAGGAACAAAACTTCGCCTCATCCCTGGCGGATTTTACGGCCCTGGCCATGGAAAGCGCCGAACGCCGCCTGCTGATGCGGCGTACCGAAATGCTCATGAGCAACCTGCCCGGCATGGTATACCAGTGCCTGAACGACCCGCCCGCCTTTACCTTCACCTTTGTCAGCGACGGCTGTTACGCGCTCACGGGCTACAGGCCGGAGGAACTCACAGGCAACAGCGCCGTCAAGTTTTTTGACATGGTGCATCCCGACGATGCGCGGCAGCTTGAGGAACTCAACGCGCGGACGCTTTCCGTCGGACTGCCCCTGGAAACCACTTTCCGGATAATCATGAAGGACGGGAGCGTCAAATGGGTTTGGGAGCGCAGCCGGGTGGTGGAAACAAAAGCCGACGGCACGCCGCGCCTTCTGGAAGGCTTTTACACCGACATCACCGAACAGCGCCGTCTGGAGGCCGCCGAGCTTGCCGGCCGGGCGAAATCGGCATTCCTGGCCAACATGAGCCATGAAATCCGCACGCCGATGAACGCGATACTGGGCATGACCGACCTTGCCGTCCACAGTTTCCCGCAGGAATCGGTGCTTGAATATCTGGGCAATATACGAAACGCCGGGACATCGCTTCTTACCATCATAAACGATATTCTGGATTTTTCCAAGATTGAGGCCGGGGCGGTGGAGCTGTTCCCCGACAGCTACGACATCCATTCGCTGATCAATGATATCGTGACCATGATCCACATGCGCATCGGTGAAAAACCTGTTGATTTCTTTGTTGACGACGCCCCTGACATGCCGCGGGAGATGATCGGGGATGCGACGCGCATCAAGCAGGTTGCCGTAAACCTTTTGACCAACGCCGTGAAATTCACGCGCCGGGGCTGTATCACCTTTACGGTTGAGGCGGAACCAGCCGATGCGGACGGGCTGTGCAAGCTGAAATTTGCCGTTCAGGATACCGGCACGGGTATACGCAAGGAGGATCTGCCGTTGTTGTTCGGCAGTTTCTCGCAAGTGGACACCCGCAAAAATCGCGGGATTGAGGGCACCGGGCTGGGACTGGCCATTTCCAAAAAGCTTGTCGAACTGATGGACGGCGAAATACAGGTCGAGAGCGTGTACGGCGAAGGTTCGATTTTTTCTTTTTATATCATGCAGAAGGTCGGAAACCCCGAACCGGCGATTGTGTTTCAGCCGGATGACGGTCTGCGCGCGGTAGTATGCTTTGCAAACGCCCTGAAGGCGCGCCGCCTTTCTGAAAAACTGGCGAAAATGGGGGTTCCCTGCGACACGGCGGATGCTGCGACGGATTTTGCGCGTTATACGCATGTCTTCTTCGACTTCGACAAGTATGACGAACTGTGCCGGAAAACGCGTCCCGATGCGAAACTGATTGCCGTTTCGCAAAAGCCCGTGAACGAGCACTGTTTGCCGCCGCATGTGAAAACCGTTTACGTTCCCATAACCGGCCTTGTCGTCGCGCGTCTGCTGGATGATACAACGGGCGGGCGGCCCGGCGGCTTGCCTCGGGACGAGGAAACGGCGATACAGATGCACGGCGCGCATCTTCTGGTGGTGGACGACAACGAAATCAACCTGACCATCGCCGAAAATGTTCTGCTCAATTACGGCGGCCTTGTGAGCACGGCGAAATCGGGAGCGGAGGCCGTCGAACTGGTGCGGGAAAACGACTATGACATTGTGTTTATGGATCACATGATGCCCGAGATGGACGGGGTGGACGCCACGCTGATCATTCGCGCCCTGCCCGGGGAAAAATATGCCCGCCTGCCCATTGTGGCGCTTACGGCCAATGTGGTGGGCGATGTGCGTGAAATGTTCCTGAAAAGCGGGATGAACGATTTTCTTTCGAAGCCTTTGGAGATGCGCGAGATTGAACGGGTCCTGAAAGAGTGGGTCCCGCGCGACAAATGGAGTCCTGCCTGAGGCAATTTGCTTTTGAAACGCCTCCTTCGGCGTTTGGGGCGGATGCACTTTTTCAAAGTTGATCGGCCATAATCCGCCACGCTTCTTGTTTTGTCACGGTTTGCCGAGGTACACATATATTCAGGGATAATCGCGTTCAGGAGGCAAAACACGCACGGGCCGGCCTTGACAGGCCCTGATCGGATTTTCCGCAAGCACCTTTAGGCATGCAACGGAGCGAGGTATGAAAAAAATTTTGGTCAGTGCCGCATTTTTGGCTTTGGTAACTCTTCTGATATGTATTCCCCCCCGATCCTATGCAGCGGAAGCACTCAAAATCGGGCTCGTCAGTCCTGTTTCAGGCAACTACGGCGACCACGGAGCGCTGGAGCGCGCCGGCATGGAAATGGCGTTGAAAGAACTTGGCGGCAAAATCCTTGACCGCCCGGTCGCATTCATTATCGCCGACTCGGAAACGAACCCCGACAGTGCTGCACGCCGTGTACGCAGCCTGATTGAAAAAGACGGCGTCAAAATTCTCATGGGCGGAGTCAGCTCGTCCGTGGCCATGGCCGTTGCCGCCATTGCCGCCGAGCGCAATGTGCTGTATTTCGCCACCAACGGCAATTCCGACGAACTTTCGTCCAGCAAGGCGGTACGAAACATGTTCCGCATCGCACCGAGCATGGCCAGCTTGGGGCGTGCAGCCGGGACTTATGCCGTCAAAAACCTGGGTAAAAAATGGCTGTTCATGACCCACGATTATTCCTGGGGCCATTCCGGAACCCGTTGGGCACGCGACGTGCTGAAAAAGAACGGCGGGGTTGAAGTGGGCGAAATCAAATTCCCCATGGGCACGCGCAATTTCAGTTCCCAGTTGTTGCAGGTGCGCGATTCCGATGCCGAGGTTTTGATGATTACATGCGCCGGCTTCGACAATGTGGCCTTGATGAAGCAACTGGCGGAATACCGCATCCACGACAAAATGAAGGTCGTCTACACCCTGCAGGAATTTTGCGACGTCTATCCCTTGCAGCCGCGGGAACACCGCGGTTATTACGCCGTGGAAATTTCCTGGGACGAAACAGAGCAGACCAGAACCGCGTCCAGGAAATTCAGCGAGATGTTCCCCAAGGCGGCGGCCCCGGTTATAGATAACGGAAACTACAACGGATACATCGCCGTCATGGCCCTTGCGGAAGCCGCCAAAAAAGCCGGCACCGCGGACGACGTCGGAAAACTCATCACCGCCATGGAAGGGCTTGAGATCAAGAACAATCTGCGCGACAAGCCTACCTATGTGGACCCCCGCACACACCAGTTTCTCAGCAAGGTTGATGTGGTTGAAGGGAATCCCCAGGGCACCGGTACGAACATCTGGCAATTGATCCAAACTTACGATGCCGCCCAATTCGACATGACCAGGGAAGAAAACCCCATAGACCTTACCAAAAAATAACGCTTGTCCTCATTTGCCCCTCCGGCCCGGCCCGCCTGCGTCCGGCTGCTGCCTGAAGCAAAAAGAATTGCCTCAAGCGCTGTGCCGGGGGTGACCCTGACCGGAGCGGATCAGCACTATGTTTCAAAAGTAAAACATGTTTTATTTTTGAAATACAATATTTCTGTATATATCTGCCGGGTTTGGCGCCTGCCGCCTGATTCCGTGTTTTAGAGCATTTCAAAATTGAGAATGCTCAAAAAGGCATGGATTGCCGCGCGGCTTCGCCGCTCGCAATGACAGCCTCCCTGTGCAACGACAACTCGCCGGCATTCATGACAACTTTCTGTCATTCCGAGGGCCGCATGCGGCCCGTGGGAGCCGCAGCCCTTGCCGCGAAGCGGCGTAGGGATGGGGACAGCAAGAGCATCCATGCCTTCTGCCTTCAAAATTTTCCCCGCGTTTTTCCGCTCCTGTGCGGCCATAGAGCATTTTCAGCTTCAGAACATTTCAGCATTCCCTTTCTCGTCCTTGCCCGGTTCTGCCTTCTCCGGGCGCTGCGGGGGCTGATCTTTTTTCGATTATGCCGCAAAGGTGCTTGACAGCGGTAAGTATTCTGTGTTTTGTATCTCAAGTCTGTCAACGCTGAGTAAAATCGCAGGATTCGTCATGATGGTCGTGGGCAAGAGCGAAATTTTTTCTCCCCGAAAAAGGGAAATGCAGGCTGAAATGATGAGCTTCGGCCTACTTCTTGCACACACACTGCATACCACTTCGACCCCTCCCTGTCAGAAAATCCAAGTAATATCGCATAATTATCCATAAATTTTCTATCCAGATTTTCCATTTTGGATAAGTTTTGGATAAGTCCATTGCGTTCCTTGCGGCCTTTCAGTATGCTGCCTCCATGAACAACGAAAACACCCGAAAATACAACAAAACCAAGTTTGAAGGCGTCTTCTGGCGTCAGTCCGCCAAACGCGATCCCCGCACCGGAGAACTCGACCGCGTGTACTCTTTCTGGTACTCCGACCATACCGGAAAAGGACATTGGAAGACCGTGGGCAGGCACAGCAAAGGCGTCCGCCCGGCAACCGCCCGCACCGCCAGATCCAAATTCCTTGCCGAAATCGCGGATACCGGCGTCAGCCCCGTGGAACGCGGCAAAACAACCGTAGGGGAAGTTGTGGACGCCTACGC
>JAISRC010000096.1 GCA_031273845.1 Desulfovibrio sp. | reverse complement strand
AAAATATTTATAACATACTGAAATTATTATATACGGCTTTCATTGATCGGATTTGCTATATATAAAAATATCAGTATGTTACAGAAAATACATGCTTAAAGTCCGACAAACTCCTAGATGTGTCTACTCCCTGTCCACCCGGCAGACGGTCCCGTCCGTCGAAAGGCGGTAACGTAGGCCGCGCCAGGAGAATTCCCGCGCCGGCGCTGTTTCGGCATAAGAAACGTATACCGAACGCACCGCGCACAACATCGCTCTGAACCAGACCTTTCTCGGGCATTGTCGCGCCAGACGGACGCGGAGCATCTCCTGCAACAGGAGAAGCGCTCCGACATAGAAAAAGGCTGGCCCATAAGCCGCGCCGGGAATCAGCAGGGCCGGGACCGGTAGTTCGCTGGGCAGAAACACTCCGGCGCAGGCGACGGCGACCGGCCGGAGCGCAACCAGACAGACAGCGGCCAAGCCGGTCGCGCCGAACCAGGCCAGACAAGCGCCTATGAGCAGCCAACTCCGGAACGTGTAAAATTTCGGGTACAGCATCTGGCGGAACAGCCAAGAGTCCAGATGTTCCCTGCTCGTCGCCCCGACCGGGCTGTTCAGAACGGCATCAGGACAGTAAACCGCGCGCAGTCCCCTTTTTTTCAGTAGACCCGCCAACGAGGAATCATCTACAACAGTGCGGCTCCATAATTCGCGCACGCCTGCCGCCTCAAAAACCGACACATCCGCTGCCAGCGCTCCTCCCCAGGGCTGGGTGAAAACAGGCAGGCTTTCCAGAAAGCGCATAAAGCGGTTTATCGCATGGAACGCGGCGGGATACAGGCTGTTGTCCAGCAACAGGGTACACCTGTAGCCGGTGCTGAACGATGACTCTCCCCTGAGCAGAGGTTGTACGAGCCGGCTGACAAAGTCGGGGCTTGCCCTGTGGTTGGCATCGCAAAATACATAAATTTCCGGACGGGCGTCAGCCGGCGCGGCATCAATCGCGGCCAGACAGTCCAGCAGATTGCGGTTTTTCTGACCGCAAAGCTCGGCTGGTCCGCATTCGACGCAACGCAGGCGGGGATAAAGGCCAGCCAGTTCAAGGGCCAGTGTGCGGGCCGGGTCACCGTCCCCCCTTGTCGCCGCATAAACGGTCAATTCCGGATAATCCTGGCGCAGCAGCGAATGCAAAGATTCTTCGACATCCCGGGAACGCCCGGTGAAAGGTATGATCAGCGCTGCGCGCGGCATGGGCCGAGGAGTTTTTTCGGCAGGGGCGGGCCGTTTTTTTTCCCTGATCCGGGGGGCCGCAAGGAACAGGGTAAAGAACAGGGCAAGCAGCAAGGCGGCCGAACAGTCGAAAAGCAGGACAGGGATCATGGGACGGTGCCGCATTGTCCGGGCGGGCGTGTGCCGGAGCGGACGGCCGCGCTTTCCCTTTTCAGGGCATGCTCGCAAAAAAGGCCGGCCAGTTTGCGCATATTGCGCTCCGTGTCGAATATCTCGGCCGTCAGCGCCCGTGCCGCTTCGGCCATACGCATAGTTTTTCCCCGGTCCGAGGCCATAAGGATCACGGCATCGGCCAGGGCGGCGGCATCTCGTTGCGGGACCAGCAGGCCCGTTTCCCCCTGCCTGACCACTTCGCCGATGCCGGCGACATCGGCGGCGATTACCGGCAGACCCAGACGCATGGCTTCCACTATCACCGTCGGCAGGGCGTCCGATTTCCCGTTTTCCCGCAGGACCACGCTGGGCATGAGCAGGATATCGGAAGCGCGGATCAGCTCCGGGATGCGGTCATGGGTGACGAAACCGTAAAAATGCGTCGAGCATTCCACGCCGAGGTCCGAGGCCGTCCTGCGGAGAATTTTTTCAAGGGGGCCTGACCCGGCCAAGACAAAATTGCATTGTACCCCGCGCTCTTTAAGGAGTTTTACGGCTTCCAGGGCATAGGCAAAGCCTTTCATCTCCACCAGCCGTCCTATTGCCAGCAGACGCAGGGGGGGGGTCATGCGGACCGTCGCCGCGGGTCCGTCGGCGGCAACGGTGCCTGCGGCACGGATAAGATGATGTTTTTCGGGCGCATCGGGTTCATGGGCGTCAAGTTGTGCGATGTTGCGGACCGCGATGGTCCTGGCGAAGGAGGCTGCGGCGGCTTTTTCCGCCAGCGCTCCGTCCGGCGGGAAGATGTCTCCCGCATGGCAGGAAAAGGAAAAAGGGATGCCGGTCAGCCTCGTCACCACCCAGGCAGCGGTGGCAGGTCCGCTGGCCCAGGCCGCGTGTACATGTTCCACTCCCTGCTCTGTAAAACGCCGGGCAAGATAAAAGCCGCACAACCCGGCCCAGGCATTCTCCGCCCGCTGCTCCAAATCCCTCCAGCGGCGCAGCAAAATGTCTTTCAGTATGCCGGCGCTCACGCGGGGCCGCCGGAGCAGGGTTGCCGCAAACGCTGCGCATAGGCGGGGCAGGGCGGCAAGACCGAGATGCTCGGTCGGAATCCCGCTGTGCAGCAGGCGCGGAGAAAGCTCCCTGTCCCTTCGCCCGTAAAGGCTGACGGCGCTGACCGGAAAGCCCCCGGCGCAAAGATGTTCCACTTCGTAAAAGACAAAAGTCTCCGAGGACAGGGGGAACCATTGGGAGATGTATACGGTTTTTGCGCGGCGCGCTGTTTCGCTCATGCTTCAATCCGCATCGGCTTCATCTGCCGAAAGAAGGCGTCTCAAAATTAGAGCATTCCAACGTTGAAAATGCTCAGGCGGCGTAAGCGCGAAGCGCCGCCGCCCACCCCGCAGGCGTAGGCGAAACCGTGTTTCGCCGTTAAGCGCCGGAGGAGGCATCTCAAAATCAAATTGCCTTAAATTGCCCAGAGCATTTCAAAGTTGAGAATACCCTGAAAGGCATGGATTGCCGCGCGGCTTCGCCGCTCGCAATGACAACCCTCTGTGCAATGACAACCCTCTGTGCAATGACAACCCTCTGTGCAATGACAACCCTCTGTGCAATGACAACCCTCTGTGCAATGACAACCCTCTGTGCAATGACAACTCATCGGCATTCATGACAACTTTCTGCCGTTCCGAGGGCCGCTTGCGGCCCGTGGGAATCCATGCCTTTTGCCTTCAAAATTTTCCCCGCGTTTTCTGCTCCTGTGCGGCCATAGAGCATTTTCAACGTTGAAATGCTTTAACAATTTTTATTATTTCAAAGTGTTATCGTTTTTCAGTCAGTTGCTTTGTCGAATCACAGGCTTTGAGCAAAAATTCAACCCGGTCCATGAAGCTTTCCAGGCCGCATGCCGTGCCCGGGGGAGGGCTGAAGCCGGCCGGGGCCGGCTTTTTCAGGAGCATCGTGATCCGCCGCGCCAATTCCTCCACATCGGAAGGGTCCTCCAGCACAGCGTCCTTTTCCAGAAAAAAAGATGAGCCGTCGGCCGCGCTGCCCAGGGTCCTGCAGCCGGAGGCAAGAGCTTCGAGCACCGCATTGGAGCAAGCGTCGTAAAAGGTCGGGAGGGCGAAAAGGTCCAGCGCCCGGTAGAAGGAAGGCATATTGTCCATTTTCCCCGTAAAGATCACACGCCTTTCGAGCCCGAGGGAGCGGGCCAGATTCAGGTATGCGCCCGGCCCTCTTCCGCCTGCCGTCAGGAGCAGGAAGTTTTCAGGCAGCAGGGCCACCGCCTTGATCAGTTTGTCCACTCCCTTGAGCCTGAAATTGGTGGACGCCGTTCCGATCAGAATGAAATTTTCCGGATCGCCGGCAAACTGCGGGGCGTGTCTGCGGAGTAGGCCGGAACGGGCTTCGCGGCGTTCTTCCAGAGCGGGAGGCCTGAAGCGTTTCGCGTCCGGCCTGTTGTAGACCACATCAATCTTGTCCGGGTCCAAGGCGGGATGGGCCTGAAGCAGCCATTCCCGCACCAGACCGGAAACGGCGATTACCCGGCTTTGGGGTCCGAACCGGCGTCGCTCCAGCAACAGGGTCAGCAGGTTGGACGGCGACAGGGTACGGATGATTTTTTTCAATGTGCGTCGGAAACCGGGGGGGTAGGCCTGTTCCGATTTTTTCCGGAATATTTTCAGCGGGCCTCCGCCCATACGGATCAGGTCCTGGCGCAGGCTTTGGCCGAGGCCGATGGAAAGGTCGTATTCGCCTTTTGCGCGCAGGCGCTCGGCCTGTATCAGGAAACAGAGCATTTTGAACAGGCGGAAAGCGGGCGGACGCCCGGTGCTGATGATGCGCACCCCCGGCGGCACCGGCGCTTCCCGCCGAGAGCAGATGAAGTCCACGCGGTGTCCGCGTCCGGCCAAACCTTCGGCCAGACGGAAGCCGAACTGTTCCACTCCTCCGTACAGGGAAAAACGCGGCAAAAGGATTGCTATGCGGGCGCTTTTTATATCGGCGGGCGGCGGCATTGACCTCTCATTCGATTTTCATTTCAAAACGGCGTCCTTGCGGTTTTGAACCATAGCATTTTACGTTTGAAACAGCCGCTTGACGGCGGGCAAAGCCCGCCTCCGCCTGTTTCGCGGCAACGACGCAGGTCTTGTTGCGCCTTGCCTCCCGAAATGCTTCGCATTTCGTCACGGCATCCTGCCGTGCTTGCCGATGCCGAATCAAAAATCAGGACATTTCTGATTCGGCATCGGCATCAGAGCAAGCGTACGGTGTTTTTGCCGCTGTGTTTTGCCTCATAAAGGGCGGTGTCGGCCCGGCGTATGCATTCTTCGACGCCCTCCCCGTTCCGGTATACGGAACAGCCCACACTGACGGTTATCACGGGCAATGAGGGATCAAAAACATACGCGGCCGTTTTTTTTCTGAGCTTTTCCGCGATCTGCAGAAGCTGTTCTTCGGGCACTCCGGGTATAGCCACGATAAATTCTTCCCCGCCGTAGCGACCGACGCAGTCTTCCCGGCGCAGGTTGCTCAACAGGATTTTGCCCAGGGTAGAGAGCACCAGATCTCCCGTCTGGTGACCGTATGTGTCGTTAATCTGTTTGAAATTGTCTATGTCCATCATGATCAGCGAGAGCGGTTCGCCCATGTCGTTCGCCTGCACTGCGCCGGCTTCCAGTTGCTCCATGAAGGAAGTTTTGTTCAGGAGCTTGGTCAGGCCGTCCACGCGCGACCTCTGCTTGTAGCGTTCAATATCGTTTACCATCACCGAGCGTTCAAAGAGCAGCGTCCGGGCCTTGCGCAGTATGTCCAGTTGCCGGGTATAGCTTTCTGTGAGCAGGCGCACGATGATCGCCTGCGTCCCGCCGAAGGATACGGCGTCCGCCATCAGGGCCTGATTCTGCTCGCAGAGGCCTTCTTCTTCCCAACTGCCGGAAGAAATGATGCCGATTTCGCCGCTTGTGAAAAAAACTTCCGCAGTCTCATAAAAAAATTGCAGCATATCGGAATGTTCCCACGGCGCGTTGCACGGACCGGCCTCCGAGGACGGAAAAAATTTTCCGTAAAAATCGGGCGGATTATCGAGAAGGCGGTATTCTTCAGGACCGATTCGGCGCAGCACCGCCATATCCAGAGCCTGTAAAATGTCCACGGCGGTATGTTCTTTATTCATCAAAATGTCCTTTATGGTCTGAAAGCTCTCCCTTCAGGGAGATTGCCGGTTGACTCCCGGCAAGGCCGAGAGCATATTTTTCATTCGATTGCCCCGGCATGTCAGTCAAGCATGGCCGCGGCCAGAGTGTGAAACGATTCTTCAACGGATTGGCCGGTTTTGGCGCAGGTGGCGAAAACAGTGAACCCCTCGCTACGGAGCCGGTCTACGTCTTCGCGCGTCACCTGCCAGTCGGGCGTGAGATCGGCTTTGTTGATGAGCAGACAGTGGGGTATGGCGCCTGCCATATCCAGAACGCGGGAGCGCAGCCGAACCGCAGCGTCCAGGGTCTCGCGCCTGGTTCCGTCGGCTACGAGGAAAAAGCCCATCGCCCCGCGCAGATAGGAAATATTGATTTCCGTATAAACATCGCTCCCTTCCATATCCCATAGAACCAGATTCATCTCGACATTGTTCACCGAGATGTTTTTTTTGCTGATTTTGACGCCTACGGTGGAGAGGTAGTCGTCGGAGAATATGGAGTACACGTACCGTTTGACCAGAGAGGTTTTACCCACGGCGAAGTCGCCGAGCATGCACACTTTTTTTGTTATCATGTCGTATCCGGAAAAAACATGTGATGTTAGAGCATTTCATTGAAATACTCAGGCGGCGTGAGCGCGAAGCGCCGCCGCCCATCTCGCAGGCGTAGGCGAAACTTACCTTCGCCGTTAAACGCCGGAGGATGCGTCTCAAAATTAAATTGTCTTTGGGAAACACTGATTTATTTCTTTAAGGAGGCTCCGCCCCCTCAAACTCCCCTGGCAGGGGCATGATGCCCCTGCACCCCCAATAAATATTTCAGCAGGTTATATTTGAGGGGGTCCGGGGGAAGTCACCTCCCCCGGCGGGGTTCGGGGGCAGCGCCCCGATTAAATCAGTGCTTCCTTAAGCGAAGCTGTAAACTTTTACGCCGGCGGGGGAAATATGGCAAGGGGCTGCCGCCGGGGGCGCGGGGAGCTGTGAGCGGAGCGCGGTCCTGCGCCTCAGGGATTTATAAAGTTCAGGCCCGGCCCGGCTGCCGGAGAAAGGTACACATGCAGTTCTATGCGTCTGCTGGACTGGTCCGGGCCGTCGGACCTGCGGGCGTAATCCGCCCCTAGGCCATACAGGGCCAAGGGCATGCCGGATCCTCTGGCGTAAAGCATGGCCGCGATGACCTTGGCTCTGGCCTGGCTTATTTCATAGTTGCGTGCGACGGTTCCTGTGGCGTCGGCGTGGCCGTATATGGTGAGATTGACGGCCATGCCCATTTCGGCGGCCAGACGCTCCATGTCCGCCAGAGTGTCCACAAGCCGCGTCAGCTTGGGCAGATCTTCGGGGACCGGGGTATCCTTGCCCGCTGGGAATTCCACGCCCGCCCCCTCCACTTCGCGCATCATGGCCGCCAGCTTTGCCGTGCGCGGATCGGACAGATCCCTGATATCAACATCCTTGACCCCCGGCAGAACCATGGCCTTGCGCCGGGCCTCCAGCGTCCAGTCCATGGGAGCCGTGCCGGAGAGGTAGACGGTGCCGTCCTCGAAGCGCATGGAGACATTCTCCGGAGGCAGGATGGAAGCATGCACCCGCCTGCTTACCATGTCCGGATCATAGGAGATGAAGGGAATCTGCGTGAACTTGAAAAGCGAGGCGTCTCTGCCGTGTTCTTTCAGCATGTCGGCGGGATTCGCCGCAAGACTGTCTTTAAGGCAGAATATCTCCCACGGGGTGCCGGCGCCGTCTTCAACGTGGATGATCAGCAGGCCGGGCTCCCGGCGCAGGAGATCCACGGAGGAGAGCATGTCCGCGCGGAAGCTCAGACGGCGTTCTTCTGCTTCGGCTGTGCGCGCAACGTTCGCGCGGTGCCGGTAAACGCCGTAGCCGGCGGCGCTCACGCAGGCGGCAAGGAGGCCGGCGAGCAGCGCCTTGGTCCAGAAAGGCAGGGGCTTGTCCTCATCCGCAAAGCGGCTGCTGAGCAGTTTCTCCAGGCGGGGGCGGGCGGCGGCGAAGGTACTCGTATCACCCTTGAAATGCGCCAGAGGTTTGGCGTATTCCATGACCAGATATTCAAGGCAGGAGCGCATTTGCCCGCGGAAGTCCGGCGGCGGCTCGCCGCGCACAACGCAGGCCAGATAAGCGGCGGGACGACGTTCCACGAGCAGGGAGTATTCGCCTTGGCGCAGAAAATCGAGGTCTTCCTTTCGGCCGTCGACCAGACAGTCGTTGACGAAGTCCTGAATGGCCGTGAGCATGGCTGAAACCATGTCCGAATCGGAGGATTGCGCCCCTTCATGCACTACATGCGACAGATTGATGCCTGTGGCGCTGTGGATGAAATAGATCGCGTCCACCCTGTAGATCAGGGTGTGCAGAAGCACGATCTCGCTGAAAGGTTTGCCGGTGCGCAGGCTTTCCAGACGCCAGCGCAGCCCTTTCCAGGAAAAGGACATTTCCATGCTTTTGCTGAAATTTTCCAGCATGGCGTGGAAAGATTCGGCGATGGACCTGCGTATGGACGGTCCCATGAGGGGGAAAAGGGATTCGCTGAACTCGTGGGGGTTGTCGTGCAGGGCATCCTTGACGATGCGGTCCACCAGCGGCTCCATGGCCATCTTCAGCCTGTCGTCTTCGCGGGCGCGCAGGATCAGGGCCTCGGCGAGCACGGAACCGACGTCCTCGGCCCTGGATTCAGGACTGGTCATACGGGCGCGCAACTGATCCAGAAGGAGCAGTTCCCGGTTGAAAAGCAGGGAGCGCAGGCGCTCTATTTCCTGGTCTTCGTGCGGATCGGGCAGGGGGGCATCGTCGGCGGAGGCCGGCGCCGGCAGAGAGGATTCCCCGGCATCAGGATGTGGAGCCATTGTCTTCCGTGTCGGGCGGGCTGTTTTCGTCCGCCGCGAGCATGTGTTCCATGTCCAGCGTCCATTGGCCGCTCAACTTGACGGCGATTTCGGTGAACATGTTGGACAGGGAAGCCCGGTATACCATATCGTGCCGGATCTGCGCCGCCGTATTGGAAAGGACATTCAGGGCATCCTGATAGCGGGCTTCCACCTTGGCGGCAAGGGCGCTGTTTTCGCTGAGGAGCAGTTGGCGCAGTTCCCGCTCGGTGTTGTCCAAGGTGTTGGATACCTTGCCGAGTCTGTTTCCGAAGGATTCTTCCAGGGCGGCCAGATCCCTGGCCGTCCGGGCGAAGGCCTCGACGCGTTCTCTTTGCTCGGCCTTGACGGCCTCGTCACGCTCCCGCTGTTCGGCCCTGACGGCCTCGACGCGCTCCCGTTGCTCGGCTTTCAGGGCTTCCGCCCGTTCCGCATGTTCTTCCTGGATGCGGTTGAGCAGGGATCCGACTTCGCTTTTCATGAAATTTTCCAGGGAATCCAGGCGGGACTTGAGGGCATCGCGCACGTCCGCTATTTCTCGCATCAGGCGTTCTTCCTGGCGTTGCACGCGTGTGTCCATACTTTTCAGTTGCGAGCCGAAAAGCAACTCGCGCACCTGTTCCATCGGCGCGCTTTCCTGAATGTGTCCGGCGTCCTGTCGGCTTTTACTCATGACTGATCCTTATTGTGGATGGGTTATTCGGTGGACGGGGTGATGATTTTTCGCCGCCCGTGCCGAAGGCGGCGCGCCGGATTTTTATCCGGCCTGGAGCATAATGATTGCCGTACTGATATGCGCCTTGAAAAGTTTATTTTTCAAGGCGCATATTATAGGGTACATCGAAACACGGCACACTCCGCGGGGCAACAGTTACAGTCTGGTCAGCAGCGTCCTCAGATGGCGCCGTTCTTCCTCGACACAGGCCCGCACCGTGCTTTTTTCAGACTCGGGAACAAGCGTTTCCATCTCCTGAAAAAAAATCAGGGTATCTTTTTCAAAACGCAGGGCCGCGCGCAGCGGCGCTTTCTGAATATGCTCCTCGTGTCCGGGCAGAAACAGGGCGTGGGAATCTAAAAGGCCCTTCACATACGCGAGATACTCCTCATCATCGCTGCCGACGGGCAGTTCCACGCCGCCGAGCCGCTCCAGCATAGAGGCAAAAAGATGTTCATGCTGCTCTTCTTCTCCAGCCAGAAAAGAGAACAGTTCCCTGTCGGCAGCGGCAACGGCATTGCTTTCCGCTCGGCGGTAGAAGTCGTACCCTCTGCGCTCAATTTCCACAGCCGCCGCAACAATATCGGCGGCGCTCACAAAGCCGGCCATACACACCTCCTGTTCGGAAAGATAACTGGTTCGGACACTCTGCACTTACGCCGAAAAACACTAATCGCGCTCGAACCTCTCGAAAACTTTGCGCTTCCAGAGGATTACGGACGCAAAAAGCGATACGATCTAATTGTACCCCAGGCCGGAGAGCAAGGCAAGCCGACCCACGCGCCGGGTATCTGAAATTTGACCGAAATGTAAATTTAAAAAGGGATTCTTCACGAATGTAGGTTATGGACCTGCCGGGAAAGATTTATCTGCGTAACATCCTATAAAAACAGTGAATCATGCTGTGGCAAGCATTTTGCTGTCGTATTTTCCGGATGCGGAAAGTCTTGCATAATTTCGCATCACCGCGTCAGTGATAGCTGCGATTTTCGCCTCGCTCACGCCGCCTAAGCATTCCGATGCTGAAATGCTCAGGGCAATCGAATGAAAAAATGTAACAGCTGAAATAACAAGAATTTTTAAATCAGGATGTCAAAAATTTATCTTGATATTTCAATGGGTTGTTAGCTTCATTCGATTGCCCTGCTGAAATGCTCCGAACGGGTTGACGGTAGCATTGCATTGCCGTAGTAGTAAATACGATACCGGTGGCCGGAGAGCGGAAAGCGCGGCAGGATGCCGTGCCGAAATGCGAAGCATTCCGGGAGGCAAGGCGCAACAAGGCTTGCGCCGCAGCCGAAATTTCAAAACTGTGGGAACGCGGTTTTGAAGTGAAAATCGAATAAGGCGCGCCCGTTCAGCCGTTGCCGGCCGGATGCGGACCGCGCTGGGCGCCGGAGCGTATTCGGCCGTGCCGGACGCGGATATCTGATCGTTCCCGAACGCCTTTTCCTGTATCTGTTTTCTAATTTTTGACGGGAGGTTTTCCATGCACTTTAAGAAATTCATCTTTTTGTTGGCGGCCGTTGCCGTATGCGCGGCCGGATTTGTAGGCTCCGCCCCTGCTGCGGGCAAGACGAAGCAGTTGATCATGGTCACCGGTTCCTCCGGAGGCACATACTACGCTTTGGGCGGAGCTATGGCGGCTACCTGGAACAAGTATCTTGAAGGCAAGGGCATTATGGTCAGCAGTGTTTCCAGCGGCGCGTCCGTGGAAAACATGAATCTGCTGCACAATGGCGAAGCTGACCTTGCCATGGCCATGAACAATGTCGCCGATTCGGCTTGGAAAGGCAGCGCTCCTTTTCCGGAGCAAATGCACAAATTTCGCACTTTGGGCGTTATTTACCCGGAAGTTTACCAGATAGTGGCCGCCGCTTCCACCAAGGCTACCAAGCTTGCAGACCTCAAGGGCAAGCGCGTTGCCGTCGGCCCGGTAGGCAGCGGCACGGCGGTCATCACCGAACTGCTCTTCAAAGCGGCAGGTCTCGACATGGCCAAAGACATAGACGCGCAGCGGGACGGCTTCGGCAATGCCGCCGCCAAGATGAAGGACGGGCATATAGACGCAAGTTGCGCCGTGCTTTCCGTTCCGGCTTCGTCAATCGTGGAACTCAAAACCGGCATGGACCTGAGTTATGTGAACATCAGCGACGCCGAACTGGCCAAGCTGCGTGAAGCCCATCCTTTCTTCACCCGCTTCTCCATTCCGGCCGGAACCTACAGCAATACTTCAAGCATTGAAACCGTCACCTGTCAGGCCGCGCTTTATTGCAGGGCCGACATGGATGAAGAAACGGCTTACCTGATCACCAAAATATTCTATGAGCACGGCTCGGAAGTGGCTGCCGCCCATGCTGCGGGTAAGTCTATCCAGCTTAAGACCGCGCTGGACGGTATCACCACTCCGTTGCATCCGGGAGCGATCCGTTTCTACAAGGAGAAAAATATCGTAATCCCTGCTTCGATCATGCAATAGAGCGGGTCCGGCGTGATGTCGCGCCAATATTGAAAACGCGCTGAGCCGCAATGGGAATTTGCCTGCAAATTCCCATTGCGGAATTCACAACACTCCGTATTGACTGCACAAGATGCGGACAAGTTTGTTTTTTTACAGATTTTTTAGGAGATACCATGCAGCAAAAATCAAGCGCCGGCGCGGAAATCCTTGAACAATTCGACCGGGAATCCGCATACCGCCGTCTTGAAGGCCCCGTTGCCAAAACGATTTTCTGTATTGCCCTGGCTTGGTCTCTGTTCCAGCTTTATACGGCATTTTTCGGCACCTTTCCTTCGACTTTGCAGCGCGCCCCGCATGTGGGTGCGGCCCTGACCCTGATTTTCTTGCTTTACCCTGCCCGCAGGGGGCAAAGCGCATCTTTCGTTCCCCTGCACGACTATTTTCTGGCCTTGTGCAGCGTAGGCGTATGCCTGTACCATGTGATTTTTTACGAAGAGCTGTACATGCGCAGCGGCATGTACTCGGATATGGACGCCGCCGTCAGCATCCTGGCCGTGCTGCTCGTTCTGGAGGCCGCCCGGCGTGTGGTCGGGCCGGCCATTGTCGTGCTGGCGTCTTTTTTTCTCTTTTACGCCTATTTCGGCGCATACTTTCCCGGTTTTATGGCCCACAGGGGCCTCAGCATCAAGCGCATAGCCACCTTTGAATGGATAGGCACGGAGGGCATTTTGGGGACGCCCGTCTATGTTTCGTCCACCTTTATCTTTCTTTTTCTGCTCTTTGCCGTATTTCTCAAAAAGAGCGGGATCGGGGACTGGATGACCGGGCTGGCCATGGGTGCCTGTGGAGGGTCGGTGGGCGGGCCGGCCAAGGCCGCTGTGGTGGCCAGCGCGCTGCAGGGCACGATCAGCGGCAGTTCCGTCGCCAATACCGTGGGAACCGGGTCCGTCACCATCCCTCTTATGAAATCCGCCGGGTACCGCAAGGAGTTCGCCGGGGCCGTCGAAGCCGCCGCTTCCACGGGCGGGCAGCTCATGCCTCCCGTGATGGGGGCCGCCGCCTTCATCATGACCGAATACATCGGTTGCAGTTACGCCACCATAGCCCTGGCCGCCTGTGTCCCGGCCATGCTCTATTTCGTCGGCATCTTTACCAATGTGCATTTCGAGGCCCTCAAGCACAACCTGCACGGTCTGCCGAAGTCGCAACTGCCAAACTGCAGAGAGCTTCTGCGCAAAAACTGGTACATGATTGCGCCTGTTGTGGCGATTGTGATCATGCTCTCCATCGGCTACACACCCATGCGCGCCGCTCTCTTCGGCATTTTTGCCGCCGTCGCGGTGTGGATTATTGAATTTTTGCGCGATGCCGGCAGGGTGGAAGTCACGAAATTTCTCGCGCGCTTCATCCTCGCCCTGGAGGAAGGCGCGCGTTCGGCGGTCGGCGTGGCCGCGGCCTGCGCCTGCGCGGGGATCATCGTGGGCGTGATCACCCTTTCCGGACTGGGTTTGAAAATGGCCGGAGGCATCGTCGGCCTTGCCGGGGGCCACCTCCTGCCGACCATGATTTTGACCGTGCTCTGTTCCATACTGCTCGGCATGGGTGTGCCCACAACCGCCAACTACATCATCCAGGCCACAATTTCCGCCCCGGCCATGATCCAGCTCGGCGTGGAACCCATTGCCGCGCATCTTTTTGTGTTCTATTTCGGCATCGTGGCCGACATCACCCCGCCGGTGGCCCTGGCCGCCTTCGCCGGGGCAGGCATCGCCGGCAGCAACCCCCTGAAAACCGGGTTTGAGGCCTTTCGCCTGGGCATTGCCGCCTATCTCGTACCCTTCATTTTTGTCCTGAATCCCGTACTGGTCATGGTTCAGCCCGAAGGGACCGGCACGGCGTTCTTTATCCTGCTGGCACTCAAGGCTGCCGGAACAGCCGTAGTGGGTATGGTGTGCATCGCGATAGGGCTGACCGGCTATTTCCGCGTTCGCTGCCGGCCGTGGGAACGGATTCTGCTGACGGCGACCGGCATTTTGCTTATTGATCCTGATACGCTTACAGATTTGGCAGGCGCATCTATTCTGGCTGTGATCTTTATCCTGCAGAAACGCAGGATGGGCAGGCCCGCGCAGGAATAAAGGAGATGATACGGTGATTACCTTGGAAACATTGATGCGGGAATATGCGGAGAGGACGCCCGAATCCGCCGCGCTTTACGGTAAAGCCTGCCGCGCGCTTCCCGGCGGCGTTTCGGCGAACATCAAGTTTTTCGATCCCTATCCTCTTTTTATGGACAAGGGTGAAGGGGCTTGGCTTACAGACGTCGACGGTAACCGCTATGTCGACTACCTGCTCTCATACGGTCCGCTGGCGCTGGGCCACGGGCATCCGGCCGTCAAGGCGGCCATCATGGAGCAGTTCGACAGGCACGGCTCCCTCCTTTACGGGACGCCGCATGCGCTGGAAACAGAGTACGCGGAAAAGATCAAGGAACATTTTCCCTCCATAGAGCTTTTGCGCTACACCAATTCCGGTACCGAAGCAACGCTGCTCAGCCTGCGCACGGCATACGCCTGCACCGGCAAATACAAGATCGGCAAATTTGAAGGACATTACCACGGCGGCTATAACCAGGTGCTCTTGAGCGTCAATCCGCCTCTTGCCCGGGCCGGCGCCGTCACACGTCCGATTCCCGTCCCGGAAAGCGCCGGCCTTGAGCCGTATCAGCTCGTCAATACCGTTGTGCTCCCCTTCAACGATCTTGAGGATTGTACGGCAATACTCAGGGAACACAAGGACGATATGGCGGCCGTCATCATGGAACCCTTGCTCGCCGGCTACATAGAGGCCACGCCGGAGTTCATGCATGGACTGCGCACAGTGACGGAGGAACTCGGCATTCTGCTCCTCTTCGACGAGGTGAAAACGGGTTTTCGGGCGGGACTCGGCGGCGCGCAGGGCCTCTACGGCGTCAGGCCGGATCTGACGGCGCTCGGCAAGGTTATCGGGGCAGGTATGCCCATGGGCGTTGTGGGCGGAAAAAAGGAACTTATGATGAAAAGCGCGCCCGTCCGTGGTTCGGACGTTTTCGACATGAGCGCGGAAAAACGTTCCTCCGCCGGGGATGTCCTGTTCCACAGCGGAACCTATAACGGCGACCCCCTGATCCTGAGGGCCGGGCTGACAAGCATAAAAATTCTTGAAAAGGAATTTGAGGGCATACGCGCAAGAACCGAAAGTCTTAAAAAGGGACTGAAGGACCTTTTCGCGGCCAGAGGCATTGCCGTGAACCTCCCCGGCGTGGGCACGGTGTTCAACATTGTCCTGACCGATAAGCCGCGCATCGAAAGTTACCGCGATATGCAGGAGGCGGACCTTACACTGCGCAAGAAAATCGATTTTGCCCTGTTCCGGGAAGGCATCTACAACAAGCCGACAAATCGTTACAGCCTTTCCACGGCCCATGACGAGAGCGTGATCGACTTTACTCTGGAAGCCTATAAAAAGGTCCTGGCCCGGTTTCAGCATTTTCAGAATTGAAAATACCCAGGTGGAGCAGGCGCGAGCCGCAACTGCCGGCCGGAAATTTATTCGATGACTGTTTTATCTAAAAATTTCACCTGATTGCGTACATATGCAGGGCGCAGATGATAGCTGTCCGCATAGATCGGTTCTCCTTGGTCGTCTAATGTACCGCACTTCGGGTCGCATAGAAAATCCAGAAGATTTATGATGATGGCGCCGGCAGCGCGGGCGATTTTTTCGAGTGCGCTTTGGATCGTCCCGTATCGTTCCTCCAGAGTGTATCGTTCAATACCCCCCTTTTCGCAATTCAAATACGGGTGGAAACGATGTAAAATTACGCCAAATCATATATTCCGGATGCATTTCCATACCCTGCGGAATGGTTAAAACCAGAAAAACTTTCTTGCCTATGGCTATAAGGTCTTTAATATACGTGTATAATTTGCTTAACACCAGCGTTGAAGTCTCATCTCCCAAAATAAACAGCGGATGTCAACGGGCTTATCGACCATAATCCGCGGCACTTCCTGTCAGGTCATTCCGAGCGTATCGAAAAAGCTGTCTTCTCTTGATTTTTCTTGATTTTGCTCAGGATGCGGATGAGCGACGGGCGGGGACGGTTCAGGCAATAAGCCGTTTGGAAGATAAGGAAACACTGATTTATTTCTTTAAGGAGGCTCCGCCCCCTCAAACTCCCCTGGCAGGGGCATGATGCCCCTGCACCCCCAATAAATATTTCAGCAGGTTATATTTGAGGGGGTCTGGGGGAAGTCACCTTCCCCGGCGGGGTTCGGGGGCAGCGCCCCGATTAAATCAGTGCTTCCATAACGCGGAGAGATCGTGCTGTGATTATGGAAACGCTGATTTAATCCTCGAAAGGGGATCGTCAAACGGGACGGGTTATGTTAATGATAGGCATCAGTTGGAGGTAAAAACATGAAACGTCCGAGCTTGAGCGATATTGAATATGGCAGACGGAAGCGTAAGACGAAACGCGAAGAGTTTC
>JAISRC010000094.1 GCA_031273845.1 Desulfovibrio sp. | reverse complement strand
CAAGGTTGAAAATGCTCAGGCGGCGTATGCGCGAAGCGCCGCCGCCCGCCCCACAGGCGTAGGCGAAACCTGCTTTCGCCGTTAAACGCCGGAGGGGGCGTTTCAAAATCAAATTGCCTCAGCCATCGCGCATTCTTGGTAGAACCATTAACTTACAGGTCTATTATCAGAGCATTGTAAAAAGGAAATGACATGAAGACGGAATTTACCAGCGTCCTGTACCGGGTTGAAAATCGTATCGCCTCAATAACCCTCAATGTCCCCAAAAAACTTAATGCCCTCGACGTCACACTGGCCAAGGACCTGACCGCCGCCCTAGCCCTGGCGGCCGGCGACGACGCCGTGAAGGTGGTCGTGGTAACCGGCGCGGGCAGAGCCTTTTGCGCCGGCGGCGATCTCGCCTACATGGCTGGCCTGGATCTGGAAGGGTGCATAGACTTTGTCCGTGACGCCCAGGCCCTTATCGGCGCCTTCACAAAAATGCCCAAACCGGTGATCGCGGCGGTCAACGGCTTTGCCGTCGGCGCGGGATTCTCGCTGGTCCTGCTCAGCGACATTGTCATATCTTCCGACAAAGCCATGTACGGACTCGCCTTCGTCAATATCGGCGTTATCCCCGATCTGGCGGCGCTGTATTTCCTGCCCAGGGTGATCGGGCTGCAGAAGGCGAAGGAACTGGCCTTCAGCGGCAAGAACATAGACGCCGGGGAAGCGTGTCGCCTGGGGATCGTCAACTCGGTCGTCGAACATGACAAACTGGAGGAAGAAGTCGGGAAGATGAGCCTTTTTCTGGCCGGACAACCCGGAGCCGCCGTGGGAGCGGCCAAAACCCTGCTGAATATGGGCATGGATATGGGTCTGGACGAACTGCTGGAAATGGAGGCCCTGGCTCAGGGCGTACGCATGGTCTCAGACGACTCCCGCGAAGGCGTGGACGCCTTCTTGAATAAAAGAAAACCGAACTTCAAATAGGAAGTCAATGTATCCCGTGGTGTTGTGACTTTAACATAATATAGGGAGGCTTCAGATGAATTGGAAAGAAATTTACAAGTCGCGGTGTGTGGATGTGGATACTGCGTTTAAAGCGGTAAAAAGCGCCGACAGGGTACTCATTACCCCGGCCGCCGCCCAGCCCGTTGCCCTGATGGACGGGCTGGCCCGGCGTATTCGGGAAATCGACTGCATTACCATCGCGCATCTGTTGCCCTTTTTGCCGACAATGCCGTACCTGGAAGAAGACATCAAACATAAGGTACGCTTCATCACTTCTTACCTGGGAGGAGCCGTCAGGGACTATGTGGATCAGGGCGCCGGGGAGTATGCTCCCGTCTTCCTGAAGGACTGGCCGGAAATGTACGGCCCGGTCTACCGTCCCGATGTGGTTTTGACCCACGTTTCCCCGCCGGATAAGCACGGCTACTGCAATATGGGGATTTCCATCATCTACATGGAAAGCGCCGTCAGATTCGGCAAGACAATAATCGCTGAAGTCAATGAAAACATGCCCCGCATCCACGGCGACGGCTTCGTGCATGTTTCAAAGATTGATTATTTTGTGGAAAACAACTTTCCGGTCAAGGAAGTCCCGCGTCCGCAGATCAGCAAGGTGGAAGAAGCCATCGGCAGTCATGTGGCCGAACTCATCAATGACGGGGATTGCCTGCAAATGGGCATCGGCGCCATCCCCGACGCCGTCCTGCAGTTCCTGAAACACAAACGCGGCCTGGGAATCCACAGTGAAATGTTCTCCGACGGAGTCATGGACCTGATTTTTGAAGGCGCGATCAACAACAAGGAAAAGACGCTGCATCCCGGCAAGATGATCTCCACCTTTTTGATGGGCACACGCGCGTTTTATGACTTCGTGGACGACAACCCCAGCGTGATGCTGACACCGGCCGAATACTCCAACGCCCCGGACGTTATCGGCAAAAATAAAAATATGGTCAGCATCAACTCTTCCATCAGCGTGGACCTGATGGGGCAGGCCGCTTCCGAGAGTATCGGCACCAAACAGTTCAGCGGCACCGGCGGTCAGGTGGATTTCATTCGCGGGGCTGCACTTTCTCCGGGCGGCAGAGCGATTCTGGCCTTCCCCTCCACCGCGGGCAAGCCGGACAAACTCCAGTCGCGCATCGTGCCCCAACTGCTGCTCGGCACGCCCGTCAGCACCAGCCGGAACGACATAGACTATGTGGTGACCGAATACGGCATCGCCCGGCTCAAATATAAATCCATGCGGGAACGCGCGCAGGAACTCATCGCTATTGCCCATCCGGATTTCCGTCCCGAACTGGCGGAAAGCCTGAAAAAACTGAAATGGTGATCCCGCGACCGTCCGGTCCTCTCCGCCGGCAGGGGATCGGACGCCGTATCCTTGCAAATGGAGGCGTCAGGCATTCTGAACTGATTCGGAGCATTTCAAAATTGAAAATGCTGTAATGCACATACACCGTTGCGCCGGACCGAAGAATCATGTCCCGCCGGATACGGCGGGAAAAAAAGGAGAAGACAATGGCGGAAAACAGTACATTGCCTTTTGAAACCGGCATCTTCAATGCGAGCATAGAGGCATGGCAAAGGGAGGGGAAAAAGGTCGTCGGGACAATCTGTTGCCATGTGCCGGAGGAGATTATCCACGCCGCCGGCATGCTGCCGGTCCGCATCCGGGCTACCGGCTGTACCGACGACAGCGCGGCGGAAGTCTGGATGTCGAGCTTCAGTTGCAGCTTCGCCCGCTCCTGCATGCAGTTTTTTCTGGACGGAAGATACAGCTTTCTTGACGGCGTGGTATGTTCAGACGGCTGTCTGATGGCGCAGCGCTTTTTCGACAACCTGAACCATCAGTTCAAGGACCTGTACCAACAACTGGTGGTGGCGCCGCGCCTGTATACCGATGAGGCCGTGCCTTTTTACAGGGAAGAGCTGGAGAGGTTCCTCGCAGGCATGGAAAAACTCTCCGGCAACAAGATTACCGAGGAAAAACTCAAAAACTCCATTGACGTCTATAACGAAACCCGCCGCCTGATCAGGGAATTCTATGACCTGCGCAAGGGTGACGCGCCTCCCGTCAGCGGCGAGGAAAGCCTGAAAGTGACCCTGGCGGCCATGTCCATGCCCAAGGAGGAATTCAACAGGCGTCTGAACGGCTTTATCCGGGAGGTCAAAGAGAGGGAGCCGTCGAACGGCCGCGGCGTCCGCCTGATGATTATCGGCAGCACCCTTGATGATCCCGAATATGTGAAAATCATTGAAAGCAAGGGCGGATCGGTCGTCACGGATGTCCAGTGTTACGGCAGCCGCTATCTTTGGGAGCCGACGGTCCCGGGAAAGGGCGACATGCTGGATTCTCTGGCCCGATCGTATCTGAGCAGGCCGGTTTGCCCCAGAATGTGCAATCTGCATACCGGGATTTATGATTTCATTCATGGTATGGCCCGGGACTTCTCGGTTGACGGAATACTCTATGTGAAAATGAAGAACTGCGACCTCTGGGGCGGTGAGAGCGTACACATTGAGGATAAGCTGAAGGCGGCAAAAATACCTTTGCTGACCGTGGAACGCGAAGAAATTATGACCAATGTCGGCCAGTTGGCCGTCAGGGCCGAGGCTTTCATTGAAATGATCGAAGGAGGAGCCGGCAGATGAGCGAGAAAAAGAACCTGTTGAAGGACATTTCCGAGCAGATAGACAACATCATTGCCCATGCGACCAAGAAATACCCTGAGCGTCTGTGGATGTTCGAGGTCCAGAAAAGTGTCTGGCAAGACATTTATTATGCCAAGGAACGGGGGCAGAAGGTGATCATGCTGGGTCCCAACGGCCCGACAGAGCTGGTTTACGCCATGGGCGCAGTGCCCTTTGTACTGGATCTGGTCCCCACGCGTCTGGCTTCCACGCCGGACAGCGCCAAGTATATCGACATCGCCGAAAAATATGTGCCGCAAAACATGTGCGGCATCAGCAAACTGGATCTAGGCGTCATCCTGTCCGGCGATATCTATGACAAACCCGATGCGCTGATTTACACCACCACCCCGTGTGATTCCTCCCGTGTGGCCTACCCGGCCATCAGCGAAATTCTGGGCGTTCCCACATACTGCATTGACACGCCGTACAGAAAAGACGAGCGCGGGTTCCGGTACATCGCCGAACAACTGCGCGATGTGGTGGCCCTGCTGGAAAAAGTGACCGGAAACAAACTGGATCGGGACAGACTGGCCGAAGTCGTCAAACTGTCCAACAAGTCGGCCCAACTTCTGACCGACATTGCCGACCTGAGGAAAAATATCCCCTGCCCTCTGCCCGGCCGTCTTTTGGTGCTCAACGAACTGTTCGGTTCCATGCAGGGCAGTCAGGCCATGGTCGATTTCCTGCAGGCCGAGTATGATGTGGGCAAAGCGGCCCTTGAAAAGAAACAGGGCGTCACGCCGGGTGAAGAACAGTTCCGGCTCATCTGGCTGCAGAACATGCTCTGGTCCAACGTCGGCATCATGGACTGGCTGGAGAAGGAATACAACGCGGTCGTGATCATGGACGGCTTCGGATACAAATGGTCCAACATAATTGAGGACGCTTATGACGATGATCAGGTGTTCACGGGTCTGGCCCAGAGATGTCTGAACATTCCCATGATCCACGGCGCTTCGGGTCCGGCTCAGCCCTGGATTGATCTGGTCGACAGCACCATCAGAGATTTCAAGATCAATGTTTCCATGTTCGTCGGGCATGTCGGGTGCAAGCATACCTGGGCTGCCGGGAAACTGATCAAGGATTATGTGCAGAACACCTTCGGCATACCGACCCTGACCTTCGACGTCGATGCCATAGACATGCGCTACAAGAGCACCGATGAAATCAGGGGTATCATCTCCGAGTACATGGACACACTCATAGAGAAGAAAGCCGCCGTCTGATCCGGCCCGAAGAACCCGGCGGGAAAGCGCGTCCTGCAGCGCGGCGTATGGAGAAAACCGCATGAACAAAGTAAAAACCATTGCCGTCACGGGCAAGGGCGGCACGGGCAAAACCATGATCGCCACCCTGCTGATCAAGATGCTTGCGGAGCGCTTTCCCAAGGTTCTGGCCATCGACGCGGACTCGGCCATGAGTCTGCCCTATACCCTCGGCTTGCCCGCGGAGAAGACGGTAAGCGACCTGCGCAAGGACGTGGTCGGTCCGGGCCAATTGAAAAAGGAAATGGCCGACCGGCCGTCACACGCCGTCATGAGCCGGCTCCTAACGCATGGAAAGGGCTTTGATCTTCTGGTCATGGGCAGACCGGAGGAGCCGGGATGCTTCTGCGCGGTCAATGAGCTGCTGCGCTACGGCATCGACAGCCTGATCGACAGCTACGACATAGTCGTCATCGACGGCGAAGCCGGCCCGGAGCAGCTTAACCGGCGGGTGCTCAAAAGCATCGACGTTTTGCTGGTGGTCGCCGACATGTCGGCCCGTAGTCTGGAAACAGCCGCAGGTATCATACAGGTGGCCCGTGCGCAGGACGGCGACATTCGGGTCAAAAAAGCCCGGCTGGTCCTCAATCGGGTCCGGGACGACCGCCCCGAGCAGGCCGCGCTCGAAAAAACCGGTCTTGAAACAGCCGGCTGCATACCGGAAGACAGGACATTGAATGACTATGACCGGGCCGGACGCTCTTTGCTGGAACTTCCGGACGACTCCCCGGTCCCGGTTGCCGTGCGCCGGATCTTGACGAATATTTTACAGGAGATGTAGATTCGTTCACCATCAGGGCCGGCGCGCCGCAAGGCGGCGTGAGCCAGGCAAAATTGCATTTTTTGCTTGGCGGTCTGGCCGCTTAAAAACCGCATTTTTAAGCAGTATACGGCAGCAGTGCAGTGCTGAAAAGCTCAGGCGGGCAGCGGCGCTTCGCGCTTGCGCCGCTTGGGCATTTTCAATTTTGAAAGGCTCCGGCAAGGCATGGTGTAAAGAGGAAACAGACATGTTTGGAAAAAAAGACAGCCCCGGCTTGATCTGTGAAGAAAGTTCCATAAATGAAGACGACCCGTTCACCAAAAAAATTACCCAGAAATCTGTATCCACCGTCAAAGTATTGCGTTTTGATTCTCTTCACGACTCTCAAGAGATGAATGAACGTGAGAATAAATCCATATCAGTCCAACTACAGGATAAAATTATCAATTTTTTATATGAGCTTCCGCAAGGCCAGGATAATTTTACCGAAAACCTGCTGCTGTTGCTGTACAGGTATTTCGGATTCAAAAATGCGGTATTTCTCTATCCGAATAATGTGTATAATTTGAAAAATATATATGATTCCAGCAATTCCTCTGCTGATTGCATTGATCGCTACATGGAAGACGGCATAGTAAAAAGCGCCTCAAGGCAAAAAGGCAACCGTTTTTTTCTGAAAAGCCCCATGAGCTATGAGCGTCTGCCCGTTGAACTCCGGGACAAGGACATTGTCCTTTCTTCCGAATTGCCGAAAGAGTATGCCCTGAGGGAAGATTACGACACATTCTACAGTTTTTTCGATCAATATTCTTTTAAATTTTTCGCGTCCATGCGCTTGGCATTTCCTGCGGACACCTATATCGGGCGCATCGGTTTTGCGAAAACAGGCGACGAAGGCGACTTTACCGACAAGGAACTCTATATTCTCGGCAAAACAGCAAAACACATTGCGTATCATTATTATTTTGCTGTCGACTATTACTATAAAATTGAAAAAATCAAGCTATTCGACAAGTTGAATTCCCATTTAACCACCGGACTCATTGCAGTCAACAGTGAATTACAGGTATTCTGCGCCAATAAAATATCCTATAATTACTGTATGGATATTCTTGAGCATAAAAAAATTTCAATTCCCAAGCAGCATGCGAACAAGAGGATAATGCAGCAGACACTCATAGACATGATCAGTGATAATGTTTCCGCAGTATTAAATGAGGATTCTGTTAAATTTATCTGTTCAAAATATGTCTATCTTCTTTCTGGCGTATCATGCATTGTGCAGGACTATAAAAATGACCTGATCCCGTATCATTTCTTTTATATAGCCAGGCAAGACAACACTGCGGCCACAAGCTTCGAAAAGTTTGTGCATAAATATAATCTTTCTTCCCGGGAGCGGGAGATTTTGTTTTTGCTGGATGCCGGGAGCAATGCCAGAGCGATAAGCATAGAGTTATATATCAGCCATCATACGGTAAAAACGCATATAGCCAACATTTTCCGCAAGGTGAACGTTTCCTGTCGCTCCGCCCTGCTGCACAAACTGCGTCACGACAAGCACGATGATTCTCCGACAGACGGTTCAGCAGCGACTCTCCGGCGCGAGTAGAGCATTTTACGCTTGAAACTGTCGCTTACGGCGGGCAAATCCCGCCTGCTCCAACCTTGCGGCAAGGATTTGCAAGCAAACCCTTGCAGAGCAGATACACATTTTCAATGTTAATCTGCCCTAATCATACGCCCAATTCTCCAATACTAAACCGGCAGGCATGTACACTTCAAAATCAACCAAATTGTTGGTGACCAGCGTTACTTCGAGGGACAAAGCATGCGCGGCAATCATTCGATCGAGATTCGCTTTTCTATTTGGCAACATATCGTTTAATTTACCGTATGCCCTCCCCTCTTCAATGCCGAAAGGAACAACTGCAAGAATTTCTAAAAGTTGTTCTGTAATACCATCGCCATGCTTTTTAATCCCGCAACAAAGCTCTGCCCATGTGATCGAACTGATGCAAATCTCCCCCCTGCGATAATTGTCGAATTTTTTTACAATTTCCGGATGATATTTTTTAATCAAATATATACAGATATTGGTGTCGAGCATGTACTTAATCACAGCCAATTCCTTTCCGTTTCATCAAAATCCGGCCGTTCACCAATAAAATTTTCACTAAGTTTGTGAAATAATTTAGGAATATCTCCGAGTGTTTTTCCCTTCGGCTCAACAATAATTCGATCACCCTCTCGAATAACAACAAGTTCCGTTTTATGCGGAAATGCCATGTTGATCGGAATACGAACGGCCGGCGAATTCCCCGCCATAAACTGACGTGTAATGAAGGGCTTTTGTGAGGTTGTTTGCGACATCGTTGTACTCCAAGTTTTGTGTCAACACGTTATTACAATAAAAATAATAAGTCAAACATTTTTTCGACGACTAAAAATCAACGTCCCATGCTCATTGAGTGGCTTGGCCGTTCGTGAACCTTGCGCGAACTCCGTCCCGGAGGCCGGCCGACAAGGCAGGCACAGGCCCGCGCCGCCTCTCTTGTGTGTGGTTTTTTCAATTTCTTGCACGGTGGATCACGGCTGCCGCGCATGGCGGCGCGGTACGCGCCTTGTCGGCACCCGCGCAATCGGGTAATACAAGGCCGTGAGGTTCTCCGATGTCCCTGAATATCCGCAAATCCCTGCTCCAGTATATATTTTCCGGCTCCTACATGAAACGCTGGAATGACAAGCTGCGTCCGGCCGAACTCATCGAAATAGACAAACAGGCGCACAAAATGATCATCGCCTGGCTGCTCTGCCGTCTGTCCGGCACGGGCCGCACCCCGGCGGAGCGCATAGCTTTGGAAGAGAAGGTCGTCGAGGGCGGCATCTTCGACTATCTCCTGCGCCTGACCATCACCGACATCAAACCCCCGGTGCTGGACCGCATCCGGGCCGACCCCGAACACTACCGGCAGCTCACGGCCTGGGCCGCCGGAGAAATCGAACCACGCCTCCGCCCTCTGGACGAGGCGTTTTTCGCCCGCTTCAAGGACTACGCCGCCCGCCCCGAGGCCGGAGGCGAAGTCTCGGACATTCTGGGCGCCGCCCATACCTCGGCAAGTGCATGGGAACTGCGCCTGCTCCTGACCGTCAACGACACCTTTGACGAAGAAATAAAAGACCTCGGCGATCTGTTCCTGCAACGCATGGACGCTTACTCCCATGTGCCGGGCATGCCCGGTATGGCGGCGGTATTCAGGATCGGCCGAGCGCAGCGCAACGCGGCCACACCGGACAAAGAGCCGGAAGACGCCGCCGCGGCCCGTTTCGCCGGCTTCTGCGGTCGGCTGCGCTTCCAGAAACGCTGGTCCCAAGTCCCGCGCATCCCGGAAACTTCGGTCATGGGGCACATGTTCATCACCGCCTGCTATGCGTTCTTTTTGAGTATGAGCTTGGGCGCCTGCCCGGCCCGCCGCGTCAACAATTTTTTCAGCGCACTCTTTCACGACCTGCCTGAACTGCTGACCCGCGACATCATTTCCCCCGTAAAAAAATCCATAGCCGGTCTGGATCAACTGATCCGCGCCTATGAACAGGACGAACTCAAGCGCAAGGTGCTTGATCCCCTCGTCGCGGACGGTTGCGCGCCCATCGCGGACAGACTCTCCTACTACCTGGGCCTGGAAATCGGCTCGGAATTCCAGGAATGCGTGATCCGGAACGGCAAGACGGAAAAAATCTCTTTCAGCGAACTCCAGAGGGACTGCAACCGGGACGAACTGGATCCCAAGGACGGCGAAGCCCTGAAAATATGTGATACCCTAGCCGCGTATATTGAGGCGTACACGGCCATGCGCAACGGCATCGCCTCCGACCAGATACAGCAGGCATTCTGGCGCATCCGCGAACAGAACGCCAGACGCATGCTCGGGGACATCCACATCGGCGCGCTGTTCATGGATTTCGACTGAAACGAAGCGCGACAACGCCCGCAGGAGATGATGCCGGCAAAGGACGGCGCATACAGCTCAATCTCATACATGTTTGCCGAGATAGCGGCGCAATACCACAAGCATATCCGCAAGGTTGATCGGTTTGCCGAGATGTTCGTTCATGCCGCAGGCGAGACAGCGGTCGATATCCGACTGGAATACATTGGCGGTCATGGCGACAACAGGAACTGTCGAGGCCTCCGGACTGCGTCCGCTCCGAATGCGTTCCGTCGCGCTGTAGCCGTCCATTACAGGCATCTGCACATCCATCAGAACAAGATCGTAACGCGAGGGTGAGCGCTCAAACATTTCCGCAGCCTGCTCACCGTTCTCGGCGCATTCGATAAGAAGACCCGACGTTTCCAGCAACGCCGTCACAATCTCGCGGTTTATATCTACGTCATCCGCCAGCAGAACGATGCAACCCGCAAATTCGTCTGCCGCCAAAGCCTCATTCGCACCGGCACTGTCTTCTTCCGGCAGAGAATCGGCGGCGCGCCCGACCGGCACGGTAAAACCGAAAACCGAACCCCGGCCGAATATGGAGTCTACCCATATTGTGCCGCCCATCAACTCGACAATCTTTTTGGAGAGCGCAAGTCCAAGACCGGTGCCGCCGTATCGGCGCGTTGTGCCGCTGTCGGCTTGCTGGAACGCGTTGAACAGTTTTGCTTTTTGTTCTTCCGTTATACCGATGCCTGAGTCCTCAACCAAAAAACGCAACGTGTACAGATCCTCCGCTTCGCCTTCAAGGCCGACCGACAGTGCGATACGACCTTTTTCAGGCGTAAATTTTATCGCATTGCCTATAAGATTTGTAAGCACCTGCACAATACGCATGTCGTCGCCATGCACCGTTGCCGGCACATCATCAGCAATATGAATGACAAGTTGCTGATTTTTTTCATCAGATTTAAAGCGCATCACATTTTCCACACGCGCTACAACGTCCCGTATCCGAAAAATACACTCGGACAGCACAAACTTACCCGATTCAATTTTTGAAATATCCAGAATGTCATTAATGACGTTGAGCAGATGCTCCGATGCGTTCTTGATGTTGGCAAAGGCATAGTCTTTACGAGCCGGGTCGCCGCTCAGAGTGCCGATTGCGGCCATGCCTATGACGGCGTTCAGCGGAGTTCTGATTTCGTGGCTCATATTGGCCAGAAAATCTCCCTTTGCCTTGGAAGCCGTCCTCGCAATCAGCGCCTGCTCTTCAAGTTCCCGTGTGCGTTCTTTTACCGTTATTTCCAGCAGGTCGTTAAGCCGCGACGTCAGCATAAAGTTGTTCGCGTATTTGCGGGCAAGCGTAATGGCCATACAGGACATTAAGGTAATAAAGCTGTAGCGCGTGACAAAAATCCCCTTATGCAGAAAATTCGCATCAAACAGATCGAAAGCGCCTGTACATAGGCAGATTGTTAAAAATATCAATATATTTCCGAGTTCTGTCGCGCGAAGGTTCAAAAAAAACAGGGCCGAAAAAGAGGCCGCGCTTCCTTCGGCGCTCTCGGCCGCATGTTTTTTTCCTACCTGTTTTATAAAAGTATATACACCTTCATAGGCAAATATATAGAGAATGAAGATCGCGCCGTATATATTCCAAAGTTTCAGCAGATCATAGGAAAACCAGATCGGAAAGAAGTTTTGCAGCACAATGGACGCGATGCAGTATATGCCGTAGCCGATTGTGACAGCTTTGATCCTGTCAAAGTTGAGCGTCTCCAAAAATGCCGCCGGAAAAAACACAAGCAGGTAGAGCGCGCCGAATTCAATTTTCTGCGCGTTTGCGGTGTCTGAACACACATAATAAACGGCCGGACAGCGCGCAAAGAAATATACGGCGGAAATGCAGGAAAAAAGCCCGAACAGGAGATTGCATCTTTCTGATTTACGCAAACAATACAGGAAGATGTGGTAGGCACCCAGGAAAATATATATCGAACACAAGCCGATGGTCAGCAGGCTGTCGGTGTTGTTGGACATCCTCGCGAAATCGCCGATATAATAGGGAGATGTATAGAAAAGTCCCGCATAGTCACTGTTGGAAGCGCCGAGTATATGAATGACGAGGAAATTGTCGCCGTCCCTGAGAACCCTTCTGTCAAACGGAATACTGACGCCGCGCATGCTGCGGAATGAAGTAATCCGGCCGTCTGTATTCAGATGCAGTTGCTTGGCTATCGCATCACCGTTGATGTAGATTTCCCAATTTTCTCCGATACCTGCCAGATACAGGCCGGGAGTGATCGGATTGTTGGCATCGTAAAGCGGCGCAATCATCTTCGATTGCATAGTGAAAGGGATCAGTATGGTATATTCTTCAATGTTGCGTTCGCCGGGACTTAAAAATTCAAAGGCCGGCGGTGAAGTCCGCTCTCCGGCCAGATCGGACACAAGCAGGCTTTTGCCGTGCTTTGCGGGTAATTCCACCTCCCAGTCCGTCATCCCCGGGTCGTTCAGCGAGGCATAGGCCGGTTCAAAGCCGGTTTTCATATATGCCGGCGAAGACATTAAATTCACATGCAGAGACTCGTCCTTTTTCGGTTCTCCGCTGCGCAGGTTGAAGAAAAAAGTTAACGTGAACGCCGTTACAACAGACAGTATAACCCAGGAGAGTATGCTAGTACGCACGTGAGTTTGTTTCTTCCCTGGTGATGGTTGCCGCATCAAAAGCTGTCTCATCCACATATACAATCTTGTTGGGTTTCTTACCCTCCTGCAGTTGCTGTATAATTCTTTCAACTCTGGGGCCGTGCAACGGATTGCATTCCACATTAAAAGCGATGTTCCCGGCAAGCGTCTGCTCAAGGCCCGCGCGTGTCGCGTCGAAGGAGATGATTACGAGTCCGCCGCGCAAACCGTACGGGAGCCGGGCTTCATCCATTGCCTGTATCGCGCCGAAAGCCATATTGTCGTTTTCACAGTAGAGTACGTCAATATCCCTGTATTCGCTGAGAAAACGTTCCATGACTTCCTTGCCTTTCACTTGAGTGAAGTCTCCGGAGTCACGAACCACAACTTTCCATTCGACGTTTCTGCTCACGCCTTCCTGTAGTGCTTCCGTCCGGCCGATCTGCGCTGAGGACCCCATGCTTCCCTGCATATGCGCGATTTTCAAATTTTTTCTGTCCTTGAACTTCTTTTCCATCCAGGCTACGGCCGTGCCGCCTTCTTTGCGGAAATCAGAGCCTATCCATGAAGTAAAAAAAGCAGGATTTGAAGTTTGAATCATCCTGTCGACCACGATGACGGGGATGCCGGCATCTTTGGCTTCTTTCAGAGCCTCGTCCCAGCCTTGCTCGGAAATCGGCGCCAGAACGATATAATCCACCTTTGTCCGGATGAAATTCCGTATGGCGGCAATTTGATTTGCCTGCTTTTGCTGCCCGTCATTGAAAAACAGTTTATAACCTTTCTCTTTGGTGAACGTTTCGCGCATGGATTTTGTATTGGCTCTTCGCCAGTCGGACTCCGCGCCGACCTGCGAAAAGCCGACGACAATCAGCCCGTCCGTGTTTGCGGCTTTCTCCGCGATTTTTCCGGCATCGCTGCCGCTTCCGTCACAGGAGAGAAGGGCCAGGGCAATCAGAAACAGGCTATGCAGGACAAGCGTTTTTTTTCTCATAAGCCGCACCTGACGGACATTTCGTTTTTTTGGGCATTCTGGACGCGGTTTTTATATGATACCCCCGGCTGTTGCTAAACCGAAACACAACTTCTTGCAAACAAAAAATGAAAAGGACGCCTGCAGGAATTAGACTTTTTAAGGCAAATTTATTTTGAAACGCTCCCGCCGCAGCAGCAACACTTTCAAAATGAAATTGCTGCTGCTGTGAAAGCGCGGATCGCCGGCCGGTTGAGGATAAAATATCCGCAAAATGCCCTAATCAAATGCCGGATACAGCCGATAAGCCGGAAAGCGAACCCCACGGAGGCATATATGAAAAACGCCGTGAACGCCGTCAGCGGCATCCTGAAAGACAGCATCTCCAGGGATGTCGTGACCGGTACCCTGAACAAGCTGAACGAAGGGCACTATGGAGCCAAAAAGAAACCCAAAGGGTCGGTACAGGCGGCCATGAGCAGCACCTACAACTTCAGTCAGTCCGTACTCTCGGCGGTATATGAAGGCAAAGGCACGCTGGTGGACAGCTCCCGTTGAACGCGGGCGGATTTTCCGCCCGAACCGCTCCGTCCCCTCCAAAACTCCCCGCGCCGGAGGGACGGAGTACCCGGAACAAATGGGGTTTCGCGGAGTTTTCCGGGCACAAGGCCCGGAAAACTCCTCCGGGATACGACATTGACATCCGCCGCGCTTTGACATAGGCGTCAAGCGACATGCGAGACCTCTGTGAATCTCTCAGCCCCTTCCTGGCCATGAATGTCATGGAAAGAGCCCAGGAACTTGAACGCGTCGGCCGGCGCATCATCCACCTGGAACTCGGCCAGCCGGACTTCGACACCCCGGACTGCGTCACCGAAGCCGCCGTGCAGGCCCTGCGCGACAAAAAAACCGGCTATACCCACAGCCTGGGCATCATGCCCCTGCGCGAAGGCATAGCAGAATACTACATGCGCGAATACGGCGTTGACGTCGACCCCGGACAGGTCGTGGTCACCGCGGGGTCATCCCCGGCCATGCTCATGATCTTTTCCCTGCTCTGCCAAAGCGGGGATCAGGTCATACTCTCCGACCCCTCCTACGCCTGCTATGAAAACTTCATCAGTTACGCCGGCGCGGAAAATATCCGCATAAGCACCCTTGAGGAACAGGATTTCCAACTCCGCGCGGAACTGGTCGCCCCGGTCGTCGGCCCGCGCACCAGAGCCGTCCTGATCAATTCCCCGTCCAACCCGGCCGGCACCATGCTCACACGCGAGGAAACGGCGCGCCTCGCCGCCCTCGGGCCCACACTGGTTTCCGACGAGATATACCACGGTCTGGTTTACGAAGGCAAAGCCGTGTCCGCCCTGGAGGTCGCCCCGGACGCCTGCGTGCTGGACGGGTTTTCCAAACGCTGGGCCATGACCGGCTGGCGCCTGGGCTGGATGGTCGTCCCCCTGTCCATGGTGCCCATGCTGCGCGTACTGCAGCAGAATTTCTTCATCTGCGCGGGCAGCGTCGCCCAGTGGGCCGGGCTCGCCGCCCTGAAATACGCCGATGCGGACGTCAGACGCATGGCCGCCGCCTACGCCGGACGCCGGCGCGTCCTGCTCGACGGCCTGCGCTCCCTCGGCTTCGGCGTGGGCTCCAACCCGGTCGGCGCCTTCTATATTCTGGCCGATGCCGCGCCCCTGTTCGGAGATGCGGCGCGGGACAGCCTGGCCCTGGCCTTCGACATCCTGGAAAAAGCCGGCGTAGGGGTCGCGCCCGGCCTGGACTTCGGCCCCGGCGGCGAAGGCCGCTTGCGCTTCAGCTACGCCGCATCCGTGGAAAATATCGAAGAAGCCCTGCACAGGCTCTCCCTGTACCTGGAACAGAAACTGTGAATGAGAGCTCGTTCAAAATTCTCTTATTGCGGCTCAATGCCTTGCGGCAACCTGACGACAAGCGCTCCGCCCCGTCGTCGCAACTCTTGCAGATGAGGAGAATACCGTGAGCGGACATTTCGATATCCTGATCCTCGGCGGCGGTCCCGCCGGAACGCGCGCCGCCCTGGACGCCGCCGGATACGGCGCAAAATGCGCTCTGGCCGAACCCGCCTTTCTCGGCGGCACCTGCATGAATACCGGCTGCATCCCTACCAAATTCCTGCTCGGAGGCAGCGCCTCCATTGACCTGGCCTCGGCCCAGCAACGCTACAAAGTCGCAGGCTCCCTGCCCGTGCTGGACTTCGCCGCCCTGCAGTCCCGCAAGAACCGCTTCATCAAGGGTCTGCGCGTTTCCCTGCAAAAAGATCTGGAAGACGCCGGCGTCACCCTGCTCAAGGGCAAAGGCCGCTTTACCGGGCCGCAATCCGCCCGCATCGGGACGGGAGAGGACGGGGAAGTGACCTTCGGCAAGTGCATCGCCGCCACCGGCTCCACTCCCGCCTTTTTCCCGACCATGAAAGCGGACGGGGCAAAGATACTTTCCTCGGCCGGCGTCCTGGGCCTGGAAAAAGTCCCGGCGAGCATGATTATCGTGGGCGGCGGCCCCATCGGCCTGGAACTGGGTGAAATTTTTCACCGTTTCGGCTGCCGCGTCACTCTCGTCGAAGGCATGCCCCGCCTGCTTCCGGCTGAGGACGAAGAAGTGAGCGCGACCGTGGAAGCCCACTTCCGGAGCGAGGGTTGGGTCATCCATACCGGCCGGCGCATAGCCTCCCTGACCGCGCGCAATGACCGCGCCGTGCTGCTCTTTGACGACGGGGAAGAAGCGGAGGCCGAACGCGCCCTGATCGCCGCCGGACGCCGCCCGGCAAGCGCCGATCTGTCCGTCGAAACGGCCGGCATTAAACTCGGCGAACGCGGCTTCGCCGTCTGCGACGATTCCCTGCGTTGCTCGGAGCACATCTACGCCGCGGGCGATCTCAACGGACGGGCCATGCTCTCCCACGCCGCAACCCACCAGGCCCGGTACGCGGCAGCCCACGCGACCGGCAAAATCAGGGATCCCTATGCCTCGCCGCCGGTGCCCGCCTGCGTCTACGGCAGCCTTGAAGTGATGCGTGTCGGCCCCACCCTGGCCGAACTGAAAAAAAAGGGCGACGACATAGGCGTTTCACGCGTTCCCCTGGCCTCCAACCCCATCGCCCAAAGCCTCGGACATACCCGCGGCTGCGTGCGCATGCTCTGGGAAGGTGATGAACTGCGCGGCATAAGCGCCGTCGGCGGCGGAGTCTCTCATCTAGTCACCGCGGCGGCCCTGCTTCTGGAACGGGGAGTGAAAAAAAATCTGCCTCTTCCGGTACTTTTTGCGCATCCCACACTTGACGAAATCCTTGAATCTGCTATAACTGCACCCAAGGAAAACGTTGCCTGAGCGGGAGCGGAGGTTTCCTTTGCTACAGGTTCAACATTTTAGGGGCCCTGCGTTTTCCTTGTCCACAGATGCGGAAGGTTCTGCAAGTGAAGCCGACCGGATCGGAATAAAGGCCCTGAAAACTTTTTTTGGAGGAGCTTACATGAAACGTTTCTCATTGCTCTTTCTGGTGACCATCATGCTGACGGCGTTCGCCGCGAGCGCGATGGCCGTCCAGCCGGTGGCCTGCCAGCAGGCAAGGATCCAGAGCTTCGACTTCCTCCTCGACTATTCCGGGTCGATGATGATGTTCCACAAGCAACTGGGCGAAAACAAATTCAAACTGGCCAAAGCGGCCCTGAAACGCGTTAACGACCGTATCCCCGAGCTGGGCTACACCGGTTCCGTGAACATCTTCGGGGCATCCACCGTCAGCAAAACCAGCACGGTCGTTCCGCAGCAGAGCTACAACCGCGCTGCATTCCAGAAGGGTTTCGACTCCCTGAAGGCAACCTATGAAGTGTTTGCCCGTCTGACCCCCCTGGGAGACGCCATCCAGGGTCTCGCAGGTTCGCTCTATGCCGGTCTGCCTTCCCCCAGCGCAGTCATTCTGGTGAGCGACGGCGAAAACAACCGCGGCGTGGACCCCGTAGCCGCCGCGCAGGCCGCCATATCCGCCAACCCCGGCCTGGTCTTCCACATCATCTCCCTTGCGGATTCCCCGAAGGGCGAAGCCGTTCTGGAAGCCATCGCCAACCTGAAGCCCCGTGAAAGCGTGTTTGTGCGCGCTCAGAACCTGATCGACCACGACATCATAGCCGACGGTTTCACGACCGAAGTGTTCTGCGCCGGCGGCAGCATCGTGCTCCGCAGCGTTCAGTTCGCCCTCGGCTCCGCGGCCATCACCAGCGAGTCCGCCGCCGTTCTGAATGAAGTTGCCAAGATCCTGAGCAGCAACAAGGCCGACGTTTCCATTGCCGGTCACACATGCAGCATCGGCTCCGAACAGGTCAACCAGGTCTTGTCCGAACGCCGCGCAGCGGCCGTCAAGTCCTATCTGGTAAAGAAAGGCATCCCCGCCGGCAGCATCACCACCCGCGGCTACGGCAAAGACAATCCGAAGTATGACAACAGCACCGAACAGGGCCGTCGTCTGAACCGTCGCGCCGAGATTGACTTCAATCGTCAGACCGACATTGATTTCAACTATCGCAAGGCCGATGTCGACTTCGGCGGTAAGTTCTAGGTTTTGAAATGTTCGACCAAGGCCCGGCAGGCAACTGTCGGGCCTTTTTTACAGGTAAACCTCTCAACCACACAGGATGCGCGCAATGTTTCAATGCACCACCGGTTCCGTTCGTTATCTTTTCCGAATTTTCACGTTTTGCCTGCTGACCTTTACCCTTTCCGTCCCCGCCGGCGCTGCGGCGGATAAAGCGGGGAGCGCGGTTCCCGCAACCGCCGGCAAATCCGCCGCTCCCGCCGATGCGGTACCGCCCAAAGCCGACGACAAGGCAGCGCCCAAGGCCGAAAGCAAAGCCGCGCCCAAAGCCGAGAAGAAGGCTGCGTCCAAAACCGCGCCGAAGCCCGCCGCCGCGCCGGCCAAGAGGAGCGCCGCAGGGTCCAAGGTCGCCACCGCGCCGGCAGGGCAAAATCTCGACGAGATTATGCATCGGAAGCTGGAGGAATTCGCCAGGGAAGCGATCGAAACCATGAACACGCACGCGCTGCCTTCGCAAAACAAAAAAGAAATCAAAAAGAACGCCGACGGCAGTTACACGGCGCGCTATGTGGCCATTGACCCGAGTTCCATCCGCGTTTCCTTCAAAAAAGCGGAGTCTACCGGCGCGGTGTCGCATATCGGCTACATGCATTATACGGAGAGGGAATATTTCTGCACGGCTTCGACCGAAGCGGCTGCGAAAAACGGACCTTTCGAGCCAAAGATCAACAAGAGCCAGACCGAACTGGTCAAGTACATGCGCGGCAAGTGGTCCTATTAGAACATTTCAAAGTTGAGAATACCCTAAAAGGCATGGATTGCCGCGCGGTTTCACCGCTCGCAATGACAACCCTCTGTGCAATGACAACCCTCTGTGCAATGACAACTCATCGGCATTCATGACAACTTTCTGTCATTCCGAGGGCCGCTTGCGGCCTGTGGGAATCCATGCCTTTTGCCTTCAAAATTTCCCCCGCGTTTTTTTGTTCCTGTGCGGCCATAGAGCATTTTCAACTTTGAAATGCTCTAAAAAAACAAAGTCCCGCAAGGCTTTTCAGCACGATACGGAACTTTGCGGAACATGATTTGGTAGCAAGGGAGGGACTTGAACCCCCGACAACGCGGGTATGAGCCGCGCGCTCTAACCAACTGAGCTACCTTGCCGCATCAGGCAGATGCAATACCCGGCGTTCCCCGCCGCTTATGACGCCGGCTCTGTTTACCCAAGGGCACGCCCTTTGGCAAGCATTTTTTGGCCTTGCGTCGAACGGGGAATCAACCTGGAGGCACAGGCAAAAAAATGCTTGCGACTTTTTCAGGGTTCACTATATTCCCGGCATGCATGCCGCCGCGACAACCCCGCGCTTCCCCTGGGCGCACCAGATTATCTGCCTGGCGCCCCTCGCCCTTACCCTCACCCTGATCGTCGCCTTCATCGGCAACGACGACGATGTAGCGCGCACCTTCATGCAGATCAGCGCCGAACAGCCCGCACTGACAACTGCCATGCGGCTGACCTCCCGCTGGGTCCCCTACCTCTTTTACGCCGCCTATTGTATCGCCCTCGTCCGTGCCCTGCTCACGAAAAACAGGCCGCTCCTGCGCCTCACCCTTGTGTTCTTCCTCGCCCAGGCATGTTTCGCCTTCCTCTTGGTGCGGATCATAAAAATCAGCATCGGCCTGCCCAGACCGTACGCCGCTCTGGACGGAGCGGAACCTGTCCCTTTTTCCTTCAACAACTCCGATCAGCATTCCTTTCCGTCCGGCCACACCTCGGCGGCTGCCCTGTCCGTGTCCTGTACGGCGTATATCTTCCGCAACTACCCGCTTTCCCTGCTCATGGGCCTGCTGCTCGCCCTGGTAGGGTTTTCCCGCATTTATCTTATCATGCACCACCCGAGCGATGTCGCAGCAGGCATGTGCATAGGATTGGCCGGCAATATCTTCATCCACCGCATCTGTAACCGAAGAACGCCATGAACGCATCCCCGGACGATGAAAGACTTTCCGACAACCGCAACAACGAATCCGGCGACCGAAACAACGCATCCGATGACCTCAATAAAGGATTCGGCGACCGTCAGAACGAAGCCGAAGACCTCGGCCGGGAAGAGTGTGCAAGCTCCGGTGAAACGCCGGGAAAAGACGTTCCGCCGCCTGAACGGCCCGCGCAACCCGCGCCGTCCGGCTTTTACCGGATACGGCCCTTGCTGACGGCGGAAACGGACGGAGCGCCGACGTTCTGCTCACGCCTCTACAATTTTTTTGCCCTTTCGCCCCTGTTGACACTCAGCCTGATGCTGGCGCTCCAGACAGTCTTCAGCCTGAACGCGCGCGACCTGTGGTTTTCAGACGAAGTCCGCCATGCGGACGCCTTCCGTTATCTGCTGGATGAAGGCAGGGGAGTGTTGCTGTATATGAACGGCGCTCCCTACCCGGACAAGCCGCCCCTGTATTTCTGGTTCCTGCGCGCCCTGTATGAATTTCTGGGCACCGAGGGGCCGATGCTGCATTTTACCGGGGCCGCGCTCTCAGCCCTTCTCTGGCTGTGGGCCGCCCTTGCCTTAGGACGTGCCGTCGGCAGGGCGGACAGGCGTCTCAACCTCGCCTCCGGCATCATTCTGCTCAGCACAGGCTATGTCATGGGGCTGATCCACTACGGGCGCATGGATCTGCTTTTTTCCGTCCTGATCCTGTGCAGCCATATTCTGCTCTACCGCGCCTTGGCCGGGCCCGGACAGGACCTGCCGCGCGCGGCGGCCGCTTTTTTCCTGGCCGGCCTCGCCGTTCTGGTAAAAGGTCCGCTCGGTCTGGCTTTTCCCCTGTGTTCGGCCCTACTGTTCGTCATTTGGCGCGGCAAGCCGCAACGCCTGCTCAGCCGGGATCTCTGCTGCGGGCTGCTTGCCGGCCTGCTGCCAGCGGGCATCTGGCTGCTCCTGGTCTTCAAAAGCACGGGCGATGCGCAGTTCATCCTTGACTCCCTGATCCGCCGGCAGGTGCTGGACCGCGCCCTGGACACCTTCCATCACAAGGAAGCATGGTACTACTACCTGATTCGCCTGCCCCTCATGCTCCTGCCCTGGACGCTGCTCCTGTTCTGCCTGCCCTGGAGCAGAATCAGGCCGGCCGGCCTGCGCGCCTGCCTCGGCGCGGCGCGCGCCCCCGAAACGGACGGAACCGCCTACCTCTGGTGCATGGTGCTCTCCGCCCTGCTTCTCCTTTCCTGCCTGAGCGGGAAAATCCTCATTTACCTGCTGCCCGTCCTGCCCGCTTTGTCCGTGCTTGCCGCCCGCGCCGCCCTCGGGGCGCGCGGCCTCGGGGCGCGCATCCTGCGTTGGGGCATGGCCCTGCAGTTGCTCGCTGCCGGGGCGCTTGCCCTTGCCGTCTCCCTGGTCATTTTCGGCCACCTGAATCTGCCGGAGATCACGGGTTTGCCGGGCCGGCTGCCGGAACCCGGCGCCGGCTTCCTGCTGGTCGCCGTATTGCTGCTGCTTTTCGGCGCGTTTATCTGGACGGGGTTGTCAAGCTCCCGCCCGGAGGGCGTGCTGCTGCTTATGGCCCTGGCCTGTACCGGCCTGGGCTATCCCTTGGGCGGCATGACAGCTCCGGCCTTCGACTCCGTGCTCAGCCCCAAAGAGCAGGCGCTGATCATGCGCGCCTATGCCGACAAGGGCTATGAGATCGCTTCCTGCAAAGTTTACGACGGCATCTATTCCTTCTACGCCGGCAGGCCTGTGCGGGATCTGGACAGCCTGGAGGAAGCGGCCGCGCTCGCGGATTCCGGCAAACTTGTTCTTGCTTTGAGCGCCAAACGCCTTGCGGAATGGAACGACAAGCCGGAACAACTCAAGGAAGTGCACAGGCAGTGGATCGAAAACCGCGAGTATGTACTCCTGGCCGCCCCGCCCGACCCGGATATCCGCCCTGCCGAACCTTCTTTCCGGCCTGCGCCGGACCTTCTCCAAAAAATCTGGGAACTGTACGCGCAAAAAATCGCGCCGCTGTTCGCTCCCAATGCGAAATTTAAAAAACAGTAATTTTTAAGGAAATGCTCTATGGTCATACAGGAGCAGAAAAACGCGGAGAAAATTTTGAAGGCAAAAGGCATGGATTCCCACGGGCCGCAAGCGGCCCTCGGAATGACAGGAAGTTATCATGAATGCCGGTGAGTTGTCGTTGCACAGAGGGTTGTCATTGCGAGCGGCGAGGCCGCGCGGCAATCCATGCCTTTCAGGGTATCCTCAATGTTGAAATGCTCTATGGTCGTGCAGGAGCAGAAAAACGCGGGGAAAATTTTGAAGGCAAAAGGCATGGATTCCCACGGGCCGCAAGCGGCCCTCGGAATGACAGAAAGTTGTCATGAATGCCGGTGAGTTGCCATTGCACAGAGGGTTGTCATCGCGAGCGGCGAAGCCGCGCGGCAATCCATGCCTTTCGGGGTATTCTCAATTTTGAAATGCTCTAAATAAATCAGTGTGTCCCTGCCTCAGACAAGTTGCAGGTACCCGATAAAGTCGTCTTCCAGGCCGGCCAGACGGCAGTCGATATAGCGGGAAACATACTGCTCAAAGGTCATGGCCCGGCCGAAAATGTTGAAAAGCGCGCCCTGACCGGCAAACGGCAGCCCGTGAAAGGCCGCCGTCGCCGGGTGCACTGGAAGATCGAAATCGGCATAGGATGGGAAAAGCCCGCCCCGGCATACGTCCGCGCGCTCCTCCCCGGACAGGGGGGGGAAACCGAGTAGGCGTAGAACGCCGTCCGCCGTAAGCGACAGCAACTCCGCGCCGGGATGGTTGACCGTATGAAAAAGCATGCGTTTCTTCCAGTTTTCCTGTATATAGCCGCCCAGACCGAAGACATCTTCCGGGTCGTCGGCCACCGCCGTGGCCGGACTTTCCTCAAAAAGCGCCTGAAAATCGGCCGGAACCGCCACCTTGCCGCGCAGATAAACGCCGAGTATGACCTCCTTTGAGGCGCCCTCGTCCACCAGACGGTTCAGAAGACTGTCCCCGAAGCTGATGGGGCCGGATGCCGTCCAGAACGGCCAGTAACCCTTGAAAAACAAATTCGGAATGCGTACACTACGGGCCTGTGCGGGCAGCCGGCGCAGGAGCGCCTCCGATGCCAGGTCCCCCCAGTGCGCGCCGAGTTGCTGATAAAGAAACAGGGAGCAAGAGTCCAGGTCTTCCGGAAGTATAGGCTCCCGCGTGTAATTGGTACGCCGCACAATGCGGTAGACAGAGGAAAAGGCCCGCGATGCGCGCAGGAGCGTTTCCAGTTCCTCGCCCTGACAGTTGGCGTGCAGAAGACAAGTTTTTTCAGGCATGGATGCGGGGTTTGAACAATGCTTACGGCTTGCCGCGCCGGAACGGTGATAACCTTGGCCGGGGAAAAGGCCGCTCGGGGACGGGCGGCCCTTGAGGCCCCGCTCCGCGCGGAGGACAATGCCGTAATCTTGGCCAAAGACGGCGTCATCCTCGGGACGGAACCATATCCGGCCTTCCGCCGGCTTCCCGCCGCGTCCTTTTCTTATACAGACGCGGGCGATGTCTGTCTGGCGCCCGGCCTGATCAACGCCCATTGCCACCTTGAACTGTCGTATACTAAAGGAAAATGCTCCGGAGGAAAAGGTTTCACGCACTGGTTGCGCAGCCTGATCGCGCTGTTGCGGACCCCCTGCGGAACCGAGGAAGCACGCGCTGCAACGGCGGAGGCCATGGATGAGATAGCCGCCTCCGGCACGGCGCATGTCGGGGACGTGAGCAGCCGGCTGCCGGGCATGGTGAGCGAACTCGCGGAAACGCGGCTTGCGCGCCGGGACCGGAACGGCCCCTATCCCCTGACGCACTTCCTCGAACTCATCGGTTTTTCCGCGCCCGCGCCTGACCCCGGCATGCCGGAGGAACTGCGGGCCGGTTCATGGTTTCTGCCCGCGTCCGCATCTTTGCCGCCGCGCCGTTTCGCCGACTGCGCCCCGGCCGGCCACTCCCTGTACAGCACCGCCCCGGAGGCGTTGCGGGCCGCGCATTCCATGTGCCGGCTGACGGGGCGCGTATTCAGCATGCATCTGGCGGAGTCACCCGAAGAAGATGAATGCGTACAGAACGGGAGCGGACCTCTGCATGCGCTTATGGCCGAACTTCTGCCCACGCCCGCCCCGGCCTCCGGGTTGAGTCCCGCGGCACTGGCCGGAAAGCTGGGCTTGCTCGGCCCCGGTACCCTTGCCGTGCATTGCGTCCGCCTTTCGTCCGAGGACAGGGCGTTGTTGTCCCGGAGCGGCTGCGCCGTCTGCCTGTGCCCGCGCAGCAACGATTTCACGGCCTCGGGCAGAGCGGAGCCGGCGCTTCCCGAAACTGAAGGCATACTCTTCTGTCTGGGCACGGACGGGCTTTCTTCCAACACGGATCTGGACATGCGCAAGGAAACGGCGGCGGCCCGTGATGCTTACAATCTGCCCGCCCGCGCCGTTCTGCGCATGGCCTCCATAAACGGAGCCGCCGCCTTGGGGCTGAAACGCCTGGGCACCTTGGAGGCAGGCAAGGCCGCGCTTTTTACCGTGCTCGACAAAGACGCGGCGCGTGACCTGACCGGGACAGGGCACAAAAAGCAAGGTAGGAAGACATAATTCCTGATGGATACCGTCAGCGCGGAAAAACGCAGCCTGAACATGGCCCGCATCAAAGGCGCGGACACCAGACCCGAAAAGTTGGTACGTTCTTTGCTGCACGGCATGGGCTACCGCTTCCGTCTGCACGTGAAAACGCTTCCCGGCAGCCCGGACATCGTCCTGCCGCGTTACAGGAGCGCGATCTTTGTGCACGGCTGCTTCTGGCACGGGCACGAAGGCTGCAAACGGGCAAGTATCCCTTCCACCAGAACGGGGTTCTGGCGCGCCAAGATCGATGGCAACAAAAAAAAGGGATGAACGCTGTCTCGCCGTCCTCAAGGCATCGGGATACCGCCTGCTGGTCGTCCGGCAGCGCGAAATCGGAGATACGGAACTGCTGAAACAGCGCCTGTCGGCTTTTTTGGCCCCCGGCGGCCTAAGGAAATAAATGATGACTTATCGATTAAATAAATAAATCAGTGTTTCCCTAACCTCTATTACGAAGGGCGTTGACCGTGGAAAACATCATCATCGGCGTAATTGTGATCGCGGCCGGAATCTTTATCGTCCGCCGCCTCATTACCGGCCGCACCTGCTCCTGCGGCCGCGAAGATTGCAAGAGCAAACACCACCATCCCGAAACGAAGAGCTGACGGGATATTGCGCCCCGACCGGCCGGCGGTCCCGCTCCGGAAAAAAACAGAGCATTGCCGGAGAGGATTTCCGCACTCTGGAATCCACCATGCCTAACCGTTCCGGGGCTCAGCCGAGAACCTGCAACCGTTGCCGCATGCTGTTCTGAGCCCTTCGGAAGCCCTCAGAGCAGGCTCCGCGGAGCGCAGTGAAGAATCCATCTTCCAAAAAATATCAAGAAGAGTCTTCGCTACGCTCAGAATGACAAGACAAGAAGCATGGCGAATTATGGCATTCTCCGCCAAGGCGGGGAATCCACATTTATGCAATAAAAACGCAGAAAAAACACCAAAATGTTTATTTTTGCGGAAGCCGGTGAGCACAACGGGCCGGCACAGTCCGGGGTGTATCGTGATTATGGTGTTATTTTGCTGTGATATGCGTCCGAAGGGATGCCGTGCCGCGCTTTGCACGAAATTTGCTGAATTCCGGTTGCCGAATATCCGGACCGCCGGAAGCCGGACAGCGGATTGCGCCGCATGTCCCGTCATTTATGCCCGCTGACGGGCGCAAACCATTCAAGGAGCGTTTATGCCTTCCACTTTGCGCAACTCCATACGAGCCGCCGTGGCTGCCGAAAAAACCCAAGCCGCTTCCGCGTCCGGAGCGTCCCCCTCGGAAATCTTCGGCCGCGATGTTTTCAGCATGAAAGTCATGCGTGAGCGCCTGCCCAAAAATGTGTTCGCACGCCTTGAACAGACCGTGGCCGGAGGGGAAACCCTGCAGGAAAGCGATGCCGATGTGGTTGCCGGGGCGATGCGCGACTGGGCCATTGAGCGCGGCGCGACCCATTATACGCACTGGTTCCAGCCTTTGACCGGGGCGACGGCGGAGAAGCACGACGCTTTTCTCACCCCTTCCCCTCTAGGCGGCGGGCAGATCGTTTCCGAATTTTCCGGAAAAATGCTGATCAAGGGCGAGCCGGACGCCTCCTCCTTCCCCTCCGGAGGCATCCGTTCCACCTTTGAAGCGCGCGGCTACACGGCTTGGGATCCCACCAGCCCTGCCTTCCTCATCGCTAACGGCTCAGGCAAAACCCTGTACATACCCTGTGTTTTTCTTTCGTACACAGGCGAATCCCTGGACAGCAAGACCCCCCTGTTGCGCGCCTTGGACGCCGTTTCCAAGCAGGCCCTGCGCGTGCTGAGGCTGTTCGGGAATACCACCGCCGTCAAAGTCAACGCCATGGTCGGTTCCGAGCAGGAATACTTCCTGGTGGACCGCCGCTACTACAATCTGCGTACCGACCTTCAGCTTTCCGGGCGTACTGTGTTCGGCGCCAAACCCTGCAAAGGCCAGGAACTGGAAGACCAGTATTTCGGCGCCATCAGCCCGCGCGTCATCGCCTTTATGACCGATGTGGAGGAAAGGATGCTGGCCCTCGGCATCCCGGCGCGCACCCGGCACAATGAAGTCGCTCCGGGCCAGTATGAAATCGCGCCCATGTTCGAAGCCGCCAACATCGCCGTGGACCACAACATGCTCACCATGCAGATTATGCGTAACACGGCCGCCGAGCACGGCTTCGCCTGTCTGCTCCACGAAAAGCCCTTTGCGGGCATCAACGGGTCCGGCAAACACAACAATTGGTCCCTGTGCGATTCGGACGGCAACAACCTGCTCGACCCCGGCAACACCCCGCGCGACAATGCGCAGTTCCTGGTCTTCTTAGCCGCCGTCCTGCGCGCCGTGCACAAGCATGCCGTTGCCCTGCGTCTCGGCGTAGTCGGGGCCGGCAATGACCACCGTCTGGGAGCCAATGAAGCGCCCCCCGCCGTCCTTTCCGTGTTCCTCGGCGACCAGCTTACGGAAATAGTGGAATCCATGGCCGATGGTCGGAGCGGGAAAGGCAAGGGAGGAACTTTCGGCGGTTTCATGGAGATCGGCGTTTCATCCCTGCCCAAGCTGCCCATGGACAGCACGGACCGCAACCGCACAAGCCCCTTCGCCTTTACCGGCAACAAGTTCGAATTCCGGGCCGTGGGCGCTTCCCAGTCCATAGCGCCGGCCAACATCGCCCTGAGCGCGGCCGTGGCCTGTGCCTTGGACGACATCGCCACGGACCTTGAAAAAGAGGTGAAAAAGGGCAAAAACCTGAACACCGCCGTGCAGACCTTGCTCTCCAAGCTCTTCAAGGAACATAAGCCCATCATATTCAACGGCAACGGCTATGCCGACGAATGGCAGGTCGAGGCGAAAAAACGCGGGCTGCCCAACCTCAAGGATACTGTCAGCGCCGTGCTGAAATACAGCGACAAGGAAGTCAAGGAAGTCTTCCTGCGCCATGCCGTGCTGAGCGAGCGCGAACTGCTGGCCCGGCAGGAAGTGCTGCTTGAGAACTACATCAAGGATGTGCATGTGGAAACCAAGCTCACCCAGGTCATGGGACGCTCGGTCATTCTGCCTGCCGCCTTGAGGTTCGCGGCTGAAACGGCAGCCTACTCCGCAACGGCCAAACAGTCCGGCTACCCCGCCCTGTCCCGTTACCTGTCCGCGCTCAACGCCAAGACCGAGGCCCTGCTCAAGGCTCTGGATGCTCTGGACGCCAAACATGAGGAACTGGACGCCACAGACGGCGTGAGAGCCAAGGCCGTAGGTGCGCGTGACAAGCTGCTGCCTCTTATGGCCGAATGCCGTGAGTACGCGGATGCGCTGGAGGGCATTGTGGACGATGCCTTCTGGCCCCTGCCCAAGTATAACGAGATGCTTTGGCAGCACTGAAACGAGATGCTTCGGCAGCACTGAGCGGAGGCCTTCAGCCCCTGTCATTATAACGAGATGCTCCGGCAGTACTCAGGGCAGGCTCCGCAGAGCGCAACTTTCTTGTCATTCTGAACGAAGTGAAACGGAGTGAAGAATCCATCTTAAGGCAATTTGATTTTGAAACGCTCCCTTCGGCGCTTAACGGCGAAACGTGATTTCGCCTATGCCTGCGGGGCGGGCTGCGGATACCCGCCGCCGGAGCATTGTACAATTTCATTTGCAAAATGCTCTAACAAATCCTTAAAGATGGATTCTTCGCTACGCTCAGAATGACGAGACAGGAAGCGTGGCGGACCGATTTGCAAAAGTATCGACGAGAGAGGGCTTTCGTTGCCTCTCTTTTTCATTTAGAGCATTTTCAATGCTGAAATGCTCTACGGCAATTTGACGTTGAGACATACCCTCGGGTATGGAAAGACAGGCGGACGCCCCGCGCGGATTGTGGAAAGGTACGGCACGCGCGGCAGGCGAAAATACACGCCCGGGTGAACGCGGATGCCCCGTTACGCCTCAATTTGCGCCATTGCCAAGGACGAAGACCCCTATATCGTTGAGTGGGCGGAATACCACCTCAGCATCGGCTTTGAGCACATTCACGTCTACGACAACGGCAGCGCGCGGCCCGTGCGCGACATTCTCAGAGAGTATATGGACGCGGGGCTGGTCACGGTTGTGGATTTTCCCGTTGAGGTCGAACAGCAGCCGGCAGCCTATGCCGATTGTCTTGCCGCATACGGCGCCGGTACGGAATGGATGGCCTTTATCGTACATAGATGAGTTCATCGTGCCGAAATGCTGCGACGATATACGGGATCTCCTTGACGGGTACCGGGCCTTCGGCGGTCTGGGCATCCACTGGAAAATATTCGGTTCGAACGGTCACGAGCGCAGGCCGAAAGGCGGCGTGCCGGACAGCTACACAGCGGTCGTCAGAGACGATATTCATATCAAATCCATAGTGCGCCCGGCCGTTGTCATCGCAGTGTCCACTCCGCACAGTTTCATGTACCGGCCGGGATATTGCTGTGTCAATGAAGACAGGGTGCCAGTGGCGACCTTCCGTTCCTACCATACGACTAGGACTGTACAGATAAACCATTATTATTATAAATCATTTGAAGAATTCAAACAAAAAATCGCGCGGGGAAGGCCTACGGCGAACAAGGACGGCTTGCGGCGGCGCGGCCCGGAAGCATTACGGGAGTTCGCCGCCCAGGCCCTTGAGCCGGGCCGCCCGGATGACGCTATTCTGAAATTGCGCGCGTTGAAGGGGAAAGCCGGCCCGGCATCGCCGGACGCCCTCTCCCTGTATCTCAAAGACTGCCGCACGGCATGCGCGGAGTTTATTGAGGCCCTTGCCGGCCATATCACGCAGGGCGATCTTGAAGCGGCCGGGACGACTCTGAAAAAATGCCTGCGCTACCATGATACCCCCCCTGTCTGGGCTGTCGCCGCGAAATACTGCCTGCTTACCGGCGATACGGATCGCTGTTTCGGGTTCCTCACCGGATTGCTGCTTGACGTGGATTCGCCTTTCCGGGACGAGGCGTATCGTTGCCTCGTTGACTATTACCGCGCGAAAGGCGATGCGGAAACGGCGGAGAACCTGCGCCGTTCCCTGTAGCCTTTTACGCCTAGAGCATTTCAAACTTGAAAATACCCTGAAAGGCATGGATTGCCGCGTGGCTTCGCCGCTCGCAATGACAACCCTCTATGCAACGACAACTCACCGGCATTCATGATAACTTTCTGTCATTCCGAGGGCCGCTTGCGGCCCGTGGGAATCCATGCCTTTTGCCTTCAGCGAATTTTGTGCTGGGCAAAATAATCTATTATCATTTTATCTTTATGCGACGAAAGATTATCAAGTACTACAATATCGCCTCCGAGTGCCTTGGCTTCATTGGAACGGGCAACTAAACATCCGTCATTGTTGGAAAGCACCACAAGGGGCTTGCCTGCCAGATCGGGACGAAACAGGCGTTCGCAACTGGCGTAAAAGTTGTTGCAGTCAGCAAGCGCCCATAGCGCTGAATTTTCGCTGGCGGCGAGCATCGGCAGACCCGAAAAAGCTTTTGCTTCAATTGTTGCAAATGGGCATGCGCATAAAAGTCCTGAGCTATGAAGCCGTACACACCGGGTACGCCGGCGGGCTTTCACCTGACAATGTCGCACAAGAAATCGAAAAGATCGCCGTCGTAGCTGATG
>JAISRC010000023.1 GCA_031273845.1 Desulfovibrio sp. | reverse complement strand
TTAAGGCAATTTGATTTTGAGACGCCTCCTCCGGCGCTTAACGGCGAAAGCAAGTTTCGCCTACGCCTGCGGGGCGTGCGGTGGCGCTTCGCGCTTACGCCGCCTGAGCATTTTCAACTTTGAAATGCTCTAAGAACGGCGTGCGGCAATGGTTGCAGGCTCTCGGCCGAGCCTTGGAACGGCAAGGCATGGTGGATTCCGGCACACGCTGGGCACCGGCTGGAGCAGATACACTTTTTCAAAGTTGCTCTGCGCTGATCAAGGTACAATTTGTGAGATTTTATGACGAAGGTGAAATATTTATTTCAAATAAGCATATAAAAAAATAAGATGGACTCGCCTCCTTAAAGCCGATACGCTATCGGCATCAGAAACCGGGTCACTACCGAAAAGGTGACTAAATTTGGAATAATCCCTTACTTCAGGGAGGGGCAATCCGGCCGGTTCCTATCCGCCGGGACGGAGTCAATCAATGGATGGGGCTGATTATGGATTGAAATATCAATCGTAAGGAAAGCGCGGACTATGCGTTGCCGCCCGGACGCGCCATATAGACGGCCTCTTCCGGAGTCAGGCCCGCTATACGCACAACGGCCAAGGTAAAGCCGCCGCTCTCGTCGGGCGAGCATGAGGGGCATCCCTCGGACAAAATCATGCAGCGTTCGTCCAGTTTGCTCACGTCCACACCGGCGGAAAGCAGCAGTTCTGTGGTTTTGCCCGTTTCCCACAGTACCGGTTTGCCGCATACGCGACATTCCACATACAGCATTTCCGGGTCATAGTCCGCTTTGACTCTGCGTTGATGTCTGACGCCACCCGATGCATGGTCGCAGGTATAATCCGGTTGCGGGTCGGGATACGTCTGTTTTTCACCTGAAGCCATAACTGCTCCGAAGGCAATTTAATTTTGAAGATGTTGGCCTGCAAGTGCCTTTCTTGCTCAAAACCATTGTACGGCAACACTTTTTGAAGGCCATATCATTCGCAGGTCAATACCGTCCATTTTTAAAATGCTCGAATCACTGAGTGCGGAAAGTATTTCACGGCTTCCGCAAGACCGCTTTCGTCGTGCGCCTCAGATATAACCCTTTGTCAAGTAAAATCAAGTGTCCGCCGAGCCGAAATACGCCTGCCTCGCCTCAGTGCGGGCGAAGCTGTGTTTTCCGGATGAGATGCTTGCGGTACAGAGCCGGCACGGCATCCCGGCAATTTTTTTTTGAGGTGCCCAACGCTATTGCAAGGCAAGATAATTTCGCGCGGCCAGCCCTGAAATTTCCTGTCGTGATTTCCGCTGTTTTACGTTACACTACAATTATGCACGGTTCGCCTCAGCATCATCCCATCCGCCTGCTGCCCGTAGTCCTACGCAACCAGATCGCTGCCGGGGAAGTCATCGACCGGCCTGCCGGCGTGCTTAAAGAACTGGTTGAAAACAGTCTGGACGCTGGGGCAACGGACATCGCCGTAGCCTTGGAAGAAGGCGGACTCGGTCTTGTCGCGGTATGGGACAACGGCAGCGGCATACCCGCCGAAGAATTGGAAGCCGCCGTCACCCGCCACGCCACCAGCAAAGTGGCCGGCTTTCACGACCTGTTGCATGTGGCGAGTTACGGCTTCCGGGGCGAAGCCCTGGCAAGCATCGGCTCCGTGTCCGATATGTTGCTCGAAAGCGCCTGCCGCCGCTACGGCGGCACCGGAGAAAACAACCCCGAAGACGATGCCGCATGGGAAAGCGGGGCCTGCATACGCGTACGCCACGGCGCCGTCTCCGCTCTTGCTCCGTCGGTCATAAATAAAGGCACAAAGGTGGAGGTGCGCGACCTTTTCGCCAATGTGCCCGCCCGCCTGAAGTTCCTCAAAAACCCGACTTCCGAACTCAAACGCTGCCGCGAACTGTTGCTCCGCCCTGCCCTCGCGCACATTGAAACAACTTTCAGCCTGCATCTCTCCGGCACGGGGAGCCGAAGACAGGAACTGCTGCGGCTTCCCGCCGGCCTTTCCCTGCAGGACAGGCTGATGCTCATCTGGCCCCCGCAGATCGTGGAAAACCTCAGATCCTTTTCCGGCGAACACAATTCCATACGCATCCACGGGCTTATGTCCCTGCCGCACAACAGCCAGGTCCGGGGTGACCGTATCCTGATCTACGTCAACGGACGCCCCGTCGCCAACCGCATACTGTTTCAGGCTGTGCGCGAAGCCTACAAGGGCCGCCTTACCGCGCGCGAATACCCGCAGGTTGTGCTTTTCCTGGAACTGGACCACGGGGAAGTGGACGTCAACGTACACCCGAACAAAAGCGAGGTCCGTTTCCGGGAAGAACGCGGCATCTTCGCCTCGGTGGTGAAAATACTCGGGTCATCCGGCGCCCTCAGCGGCAATGCGTACCGGTCCGCATACGAAACGCCGGACCTTTCCCCCGGACAGTGCGGCCCCGGAAGCTACGATCCGAAAAAATATGACCGGGAAAAATACGACCCTGCGGACAATGAGAGGCTGTCTACCCCCGAAACCCGCGTTCCGGGGGACGGCAGTCCGGAAAACTACGGCACGGAAGGATACGCCGGCAAATCCCGGACGGACGGGGAAGGATACCTGTTGCCTCCCTTATACGCCGCCTCTGCCGGCCCTGCGGATTCGGAACACTCGGAGCGGCGAGGCCCGGACGGGGACGGAGCGGACCCGCAGGGATTGAAAAATTACGATACGCACGGCGAAGACACCCTGCACCCCGGGCGTCCGCCCGGTTTCTGGGGCAGCCTCGACAGCCCCCGGTTGGTGGAGATGCGCTCCGCCGAAACAGGCCGGGAAAAACCGACCTTTGAAACACGCAGGCAGGATCGGACGCAAGGGGACGGCGGCTACCCTGTCATCGTGGGCAACCTTGTCTGCCTGGGGCAGGTGGCGGACACCTATCTGATTCTGGTGCGCGGCGATGTCCTGCTGCTTGTGGACCAGCATGCCGCCCATGAACGTATACTCATACACTCTTTTGAACGCGAAGCCGGGTCCGGAAACAGCAGACTCCTGATGCTGCCGGAAAAAATTTCCCTGCACCCGGCCGAAGAAGAACGTTGCAGAAGCCTTTTCAGTATGCTGACGCGCTTCGGTTACGACCTTGAACTTGAGCGCGGCATCCTGTATGTACGCGGAACCCCGCCGTTGCTCGACGCGGGCGAGGCCGCCGCTCTGTTGCGCGACGTACTGACGGAGCGCACGGACGGGATGGACGACATTCTTCAGCTCATGGCCTGCCGTTCCGCCGTCAAGGCAGGGCAAACCCTGACCGGGGACGAAGCGGCCGAATTGCTGAAAAGCTGGCTGGATACTCCCGACTGCGAATTTTGTCCGCACGGACGCCCTACCGTGCTGGAATTCGCCCCGGAAAAACTTGAGAAAATGTTCAAACGCAAAATCGGTTGAGGCGCCGGCGCGGCATTGCCCTTTGCAAATGCCCCGAACGCGCACAACCGGAACACCCGCGAGGAGTCTGTATGCAGGTCGCCGTTTTCCCTTTGGGTCCCCTGGAAACCAACTGTTTTCTTATTCATACGGACGGCGAAGCCGTTGCCGTGGATCCCGGCGGCGATCCCGCGCCGGTTCTGCGCCGCCTCGGCGACCGCAAACTGCGTCTGACGCATATCCTGCTGACCCATCTGCACTTTGACCATACCTTCGGGGTCGCGCCTCTTGCAAAGGCAACTGGAGCCGCAGTGCTCGGCCCCGAGGCCGACCGCTATATGCTGGCCGGTGAAATGGGGTCGGGCGGCACATGGGGCCTGCCCAGGGTGGAGCACTATGACTTCAGCGCGATAGTGCCGGGCGACATGGATCTGCTCGGCACCGTCTGCCGGGTCATCGCCACTCCCGGCCATACTCCCGGCGGCCTTTCCTTTTATTTCAGCAACCTCGGCGCGGTATTCTCGGGCGACACCCTGTTTTATCGCTCCATCGGTCGTTCGGATTTTCCCGGCGGCAACCATGCCGTTCTCTGCGCATCCATACGCGAAAAACTGTTCAAACTGCCCGACGATACTATGGTGTATTCCGGGCACGGACCCGTTACGACCATAGGCGCCGAAAAACGCAGCAATCCTTTTGTGGGCATGTTCGGTGCATAGAGCATGTCTGGTTCTTTCCTGCAGCCCGAGGGCCGGGGGCAACAGCGATACGGCCGCCCGCCTTTTTTGCCGCGCCTTCGAGCAAGGCAGCGCCCGGCCAGGCCGCAACGCATTCGACCATGATGAACCCGGCCATGTCGGGTCCGTCCATGACGGACTTGATCACAACGGACGAGCCCATAGCAAAATCGGCCAAGGCGAGACCGATGTGGACGCGCCCAAGCGGACGCTTGCGTTTTACCTGCGCGACTATGCGCTTTCGCCCTGCACAGCCTGCGATGCCTGCGAACGCGCGGCGCTTGACCTCAAAATCCGGCCCGGTCATCTGTCCCTGAGGGATTTGTTCAACGAGAAGCCCTTCCCCTGCCCGGCCGCCGCGCGGGACGACGGCCTCGCCCTTCTGAGGGCGCCGGCCGAAGCGCGGGAATTGTGTATTGTGTCTCCCGTATATTTTTATCATCTTCCCGCGCAACTCAAGGCCCTGTTGGACAGGATGCAGCTTTTCCGGGCCATGCGCGAGCATGGACACCGGCTTTTTCACGGGCCGGAACGCCTGTGCCGGATAATCCTCATAGGCGGCCGGACGCGGGGAGCGAAACTGTTTGCCGGGAGCCTGCTCAGTCTGAAATATGCGCTTGCGACCATGCGCGTCAAAACGGTCGAGCCGCTGCTTCTCTACGGGCTGGATGCCGCCGATGCCTTGCGCGGGAACCGCGAAGCTGCGGAACGCATCAAGGCTTACGGCCGTGAAGCAGGGGCGGCGGCTGTGGGGGATCTCGAATGACCTGCGCTACGGGGCAACTGTGCGGCAAGGGATCGCGGAGCGGAGTGTTCTCCTTTTTCCGCGCCCGTTTTGGGGAGATGGTGGCGGCCCTGTGCGCCGAGAGGCGATGTCGCGCCTGCGCGGCCGTGTTCCGCCCCGATGCCGCCGAAGACATCTTTTTCTGCCCGGACTGCGCCGCCCAGCTGGTGCGCAGGGAACGCGGCTTTTGCCCCTTGTGCGGTAAACTCTACGTCTGGCCCCATATTCCGGTTGCTGCCTGCGCGGATTGTTTGAAAAAAAAACCGCCTTGGGAACGCCTGCTTTTTCACGGAGAACACAAAGGGTTGCTGCGCAGGTTGTTACTTGACCTCAAATTCCGGGGACAGACGCACCTCGGATCGGCTCTGGGCACGCTTTTGAGTACGCATCCCGACTTGCGCGACCTGCCCGCCGACATACTGGCACCCGTCCCTCTGCACAGGGACCGCCTGCTGCACAGGGGCTACAACCAGGCATTGGAACTGGCCCGCCCCATGTCAACAATGTCGGGGCTGTCTTTGCAGCCGGAGTTGCTCCGGCGCACCCGCGCGACACTCCCGCAAACGCGCTCCGGCCGTTCAGAGCGCACGGCAAATGTCAGCGGCGCTTTTGAGTGCGCGCGTTCCCTGCGCGGCAGGCACATACTGCTGATGGACGATACGCTTACCACAGGCGCAACGGCGCACGCGGCGGCGACCGCCCTGCTCGATGCCGGAGCGGCGGGAGTGTGCGTTGTGGTTGTAAGCCGCGTCCGCAACCTGTCCGGGTTGCCTGATCAGCGCATTTCGAAATTATCTGCTCTAAACGCCTGAGGAGGCGTCTCAAAATCAAATTGCCCTAGTACTACAGTTGTAGCTCATGCCTAATTAAGAATTTATCCGTAAATAGTGTTTCACAGGCAGCTACTGTAATAATTTCGGGCGATACCCCCCTTTTGCGCCATACTGAAGCGGTATATTCAAATATGAAATTAATATTTGCCCTTTTGAAAAATATGTATAGCCTTTATCGTAATCCACCGGCCGGAGCAGATCAACTTTGAAAAAGTGAAACTATAGCAATATACCCTTGCATATCTGACATCACTGGACGTATATTACCCTTGATTGCCAAGGATAAATAGCTCTTGGCATGTATATGGTAATCACGCTTGTGAGTCGCAATTTGGTCATTTTTTGCGACCGTGAGTCGCAAAACAGTCGCAAAAAAGCAGGGGTAAACATGGCCGAAAAACAGCAAAACGAAAGGAAGTCTACCCGGTTTGATGGCGTATATCAACGGCCTTCTCGCAGCAAAAAATACGAAGGCAAGCTGGATGTCACCTACAGCATCGACTACTATGACCCCCATAGCGGCAAGCGGATTCGCAAGACTATCGGAAGTCGTAGCGAAGGCATTACCGCCGAGTATGCCAATACTGTGCGCCAAGGCTTGCTCTCCAAGGCGAAGAAAGAAGCCTTTGAAGGCATTCTTCCCCAACAGGTCAAAAATGTGCCGACGCTTGAACAGGCATGGCTCAGATACCGCACCGACTGGCTGGAAGCCAATGGAAAGAGCAGGCTGTATAATGACACCCGTAACTATAAAAGCCATATTGAGCCGCTGGAGATAAGCAGTCGTCCCCTCAACCGCATCACTGCGGACGATCTGGACGCTTTCATGCGGATGAAGCTGGCGGAAGGACTTTCCCCGCAGACGGTGCATGGTCTGCTCAGCCTCAT
>JAISRC010000180.1 GCA_031273845.1 Desulfovibrio sp. | reverse complement strand
ATCCACGCTATAATTATAGCGTGTTTCTGCCTCTTGCCAAGGGCAAATTATCTTGGATCACTCTTGTTTTACAGACTTTCTTACTCTTCCACGCTATAATTTCACCGGAGCTTAGGTTGGTAAGGCAATAGGAATTTTTAGAGGTTCCCATAAGTATATACGGAGTCGATGCTGTCCGGCTCACGCTCGCGCCTGTTTTTTTTCCGGGTAAAGGGCAATCGGCGGGCAAAATTCTGATTGACAATTCCTGCCGTCAAATTATATTGGACTGAAATGGCTGAATTTTTCATAGGCTTGATAGTCTTCGTTCTTGTTGTGGCCCTTGCCATACCTGCCATGTTGCTCTTTGGAGCGGCATTGGGAGGGTTCGGCTTTTTTATGAACGGTCTGTTCTTTATTTTTGCCGCCGTAATGGCTGTAATCTCTTTTATTTTTATGGGTATTGTGTCCTTGCTGTCCTTAATTCTCCTTCCTTTTACAACGATAGTACATACTGAAAGAACAACAAAAAAATCCGATAATAACACAAAAACATTCGACGTTTAAAGCAATTTAATTTTGAAACGCCCCCTCCGGCGCTTAGAGCAGATTAACATTGCAAATGTATATCTGCTCTGCAAGGATTTTCCGGCAAATCCTTGCCGCAGGATTGGAGCAGGCGGGCTGTGCCCGCCGTAAGCGACAATTTCAAGCGTAAAATGTTCTAACGGCGAAAGCAAATTTCGCCTACGGGGCGGGCGGCGCTTCGCGTTTACGCCGCCTAAGCATTTTCAACTTTGAAATGCTCCAAGGCTTCCGTCAACTATTGGATGTTGACGATTATGCAAGTCGGCGCACGGCATAGCTGTCGCTCTCACTTGCATCAAAGCTGCTGCGAAATTTCGTGCCGCCCGCAGGACGCACAGCATGTCCTGTCGTCAAGACTCCGAATGATCCCGCAGACCTCGCCGCTTTGCTCCCCTCCGCACCTGCCGCGCAACTGCTCAAGATGCTCTCTCAGATGCTTCAGGGACGCTATGCGCTCGTCCACATCAGCTATGTGCGCGCTGATCAGATCCGAAACCCAGGTGCAGTCGCGCCGGGGGTTGTCCCTGAACAGCAACAACTCCCTGATCTCGGCCGGCTTCATGCCGTGTTCGCGGCAGTGCATGATGAACTCCAACCGCTCCAGGTCATCCTGTCCGTACAACCTGTAATTCCCCTCCGTCCTTTCCGGTTTCGCCAGCAGCCCTTCCTTTTCATAATACCGTACGGTGACCACCCTGCAGCCGGTCCGCTTCGCCAGTTCGCCGATTTTCATTTTTTCTCCAAAAGTAAAAAATATACTTGACCCTATAGTAACTATAGACATTACCCTTGTCAAAAAGGAGAAATCGCCATGAATACAGCAACCGCTGTTGCGCCGTGCGCCTGTTGCGCGCACGACCCGGCAGACGCACCCCCGTCGAAAATCCCCTGGCGGAAGCCGGCGGTCGCAACCCTGTTCGCCGCCGCCTCGGAAGCGTTCGAACTCATCAACGAATGGAACGCGCGCCCCTTCGGCATAGACCTGCACGCCCCGACAATCAACGGCATCGCTCCGGCCGAGCACCTGCCCATGATCCTCGCCCTCGTCGCCGTCCTTATATGCGGTCCAGCCACCTACAAAAAAGGCTGGGCTTCGCTTAAAAAGCTGAAGCCGGATATCGAGGCCCTCATGGCAGCGGCCGTGACCGGCGCGATCCTCATCGGGCAGTATGCCGAGGCCGCCATGGTCATGGCCCTGTTCACCCTCGCTGAAAGCATCGAAAGCGCATGTCTGGAGAGAGCGCGCGGGGACATCAAAAAGCTGCTCAGCCTCGCGCCTGAAACGGCGACCGTGCAACTCCCCGACGGGTCCTGGGCGGAAACGGACATCCGCCGGACGGCGCCGGGCAGCCGGGTGCGCGTAAAACCCGGCGAACGCATAGCCCTGGACGGCGTTATCCTGCAGGGCCGATCAGCCGTCAATCAGGCCCCGGTCACGGGCGAAAGCATGCCCGTGGAAAAAAGCGAAGGGGATACGGTGTATGCCGGGACCATCAACGAATCCGGCTCTTTCGAGTTCCGCGTGACGGCCGCGGCGGACGAATCTACCCTGGCCCGCATCATCCGCGCCGTGGAGGAAGCCCAAACCCGCCGCGCCCCCGTTCAGCGCTTTGTCGAACGCTTCGCGGCAATCTACACGCCAGCGATATTTCTGGCGGCCGCGGCGACGGCCGTCATTCCCGCCCTGTTCACGGGAAGCATCCGGACCGACTGGATATACACGGCCCTGGTCCTTCTGGTCATCGGCTGTCCCTGCGCCCTGGTTCTCTCCACGCCGATCAGCATTGCGGGCGGTTTAGCGGCTGCGGCACGCCACGGCATCCTTATCAAGGGCGGCGTGTTCCTTGAACACGGACGGCTGCTCAAACGACTGGCCTTGGACAAGACCGGGACCCTGACCTTCGGCAAACCCGAACAGACCGACTTCGCGGCACCCGGCACGCTCGGCGCGGACGAAGTCCTGAGCTTGGCCGCCGGTCTCGCGGCCCGCTCGGATCACCCCGTATCCCGCGCCGTTGCCGAAGCGGCGGCAAACAGGAGCACGGCACTGCCCGAAGTGGTCGACTTCAGCGCCGTGCCCGGCCGGGGCATCGCCGGCGTGATCGGCGGCAAAAAACTGTACCTCGGCAACCTGCGTATGGCGGAAGAACTGACGCTGTGCCCGGCGGGGCTCGAACGGCGGATCGCCGCTCTTGAAGAACAAGGCAAGAGCGTCGTGCTGCTGGTCGATGAACAGGGTGTCCAAGGACTGTTCGCCGTGGCCGACACGCTGAAGGAAAGCAGCGTCGAAGCCGTGCGGGAACTGAAAAAACTCGGCGTCAGGACCGTCATGCTGACCGGTGACAACGAGCATACGGCCCGTGTTGTTGCGGAGCAGGCGTGCGTTGACGCCTTCAGGGCGAATCTGTTGCCCGAAGACAAGGCGGAGGCGGTCGGGGAACTGGCGCGGGAAGGCAGGACGGGCATGGTCGGCGACGGCATCAACGATGCCCCCGCTCTGGCAAGGGCGGACATCGGCTTCGCCATGGCCGCCGCCGGAACGGACACGGCCGTCGAAACGGCGGATGTGGCCCTGATGGACGACGATCTCAGAAAGATCCCGCGTTTCATCCGTCTGTCGAAGGCCGTCTACGCCATACTTATGCAGAATATCACCCTGGCGCTCGGTGTGAAGGCCGCATTCTTTATCCTGGCCTTTACCGGCTTGGCGAGCATGTGGGCGGCCGTGTTCGCGGATGTGGGGGTCTGTCTCCTGGTTGTTGCCAACGGACTCAGGACTGTGCGACAATAAGGCAATCTGACTTTGAGGCGCTCCCCCCGGCGTTTACCGACGTGCATTGAAAAGCAAACTTTTCAAGCGTACTATGCTGTAAAAGGGAAAAAAGAGTGAACGGGAACACCTTCGGACGCATCTTCCGTCTGACGACCTTCGGAGAGTCGCACGGCCCCGGCTTGGGGGGCGTGGTGGACGGTTGCCCGGCCGGGCTGGAGCTTTCCGAAAGCGATCTGCAAAAGGCGCTCGATGAACGCCGCCCGGGGCGGGACGGCCGGGGCGGCTCGGCCTCCACGCACAGAAAGGAAGAGGACAGGGTACGCCTGCTCTCCGGACTTTTTGAAGGCAAAAGCACGGGTGCGCCCATCGCCTTTTATGTTGAAAACAAGAGTCAACGGCCGGAGGATTATGATGCACTGGCCGATATACCCCGCCCCGGACACGCCGACCTCGGCTTTCTCGTGAAACACGGGCTGCGCGACCACCGCGGCGGCGGACGCGCCTCGGCGCGCGAAACCCTGTGCCGGGTCGCCGGCGGCGCGGTCGCCGAAAAATTTCTGCAAACACACGGCATCCGTCTCGCCGCCTGCGTTCTGGAATTCGCAGGCATCGCCGCGATCCCGGAGGATATCCCAGGCGCGCGCTCCCGTCCCTGGTTCTGTCCCGACGGGCGCAGTTTCGAACTTTGGGAAAAGGCGGCGCAGGCAGCGGCAAACGAAGGAGACAGTCTGGGCGGCAAAGTACTGGTCGAGATCCGCGGCCTGCCCCCCGGTCTGGGCGAACCTGTCTTCGACAAACTGGACGCGCGTCTGGCCTATGCCTTCATGGGTACCGGCGCGGTCAAAGGCGTGGAAATCGGCTCCGGTTGCGGCGCGGCGCGGATGAAAGGCAGCGAACACAACGACCGCATGGTTCCGGCCGACCCGGTCGGGGAAAAGCTCTGCCTGCTGCCCGGAGGCGCGCCGTACGCCTTTGCTTCCAACCATGCCGGCGGTATCTTGGGCGGCATGAGCAGCGGTGCGCCGGTCCTGGTGACGGCAAGCGTCAAGCCGATCTCCTCCATCGCAAAAACGCAGCACAGCCTGAATCTACGGGGAGAAATGACGGATTTGCGCATCGGCGGCCGTCATGATATTTCCGCATTGCCGCGCATCGTTCCGGTTCTGAGGGCCATGGCCGCACTGTGCGCGGCGGACTTCCTGCTTTTGCAGCGGACGGCGCGGATTTGAAAGGGAACCGGCCGACAGGAGTATTTTGCTCTGGAGCATTGCAAAGTTGAGGAAGTACTGATTTAATCGGGGCGTTGCCCCGAACCCCGCCGGGGGAAGTGACTTCCCCCGGACCCCCTCAAATATAACCTGCTGAAATATTTATTGGAGGCGCAGGGGCCGTTCGTCCCGAACCAGGTGAGGGCGAACAAATTTGAGCAAGGTGCCCTTGCCGGGGGGTGAGGAGGCTCCGCCTCCTCAAAGAAATAAATCAGCGTTTCCTTAAAAATGCTCAGGCGGCGCAAGCACGAAGCGCCGCCGTCCGCCCCGCAGGTGCAAGCGAAACCGTGTTTCGCCGTTAAGCGCCGGAGGAGGCGCCTCAAAATCAAATTGCCTTAGGTATGACAGATGTTGCACAGCATGACCGGCTTCGGCCGATGTTTTCTGGAGAACGAAAGACACACCCAGGTCTGGGAGGTCCGCAGCGTCAACGGACGCCGTCTGGACATCCGCTGGAAACTCCCGGCCAAGGCCAGGGTCTTCGAAACGGCTCTGGAAAAAAGAGTCAAGGCCCGCGCCCTGCGCGGCAGTCTGGACATTTCCCTGTACCTGCAGACCAGACGCACAAGCATACAGAGCATGCACCTCAACGAAGATCTGGCCGATGCCATGCTCAACGCCCTTTCCGAGTATGCCGACTCGCGCGGCGATGCCTTTGACCCGGACTACAGCCGCCTGCTCGCCGTTCCCTCGCTATGGGAAGAAAACGCGGGTGACGCCGACGACGAGATACTGCACGATCTGGAAACCGGGCTGGACGATGCCCTGGACGACTGGGATGAGGCCAGGATCACTGAAGGCGCCGCCCTGGAAAAGGATTTGCTCTCCCGCATCCTGCGTATGGAGGAATGGACGCGCATCCTTATGGAACGGGCGCCCGCCGTCAAGGAAGAACGCTTTGCCCTGGTGCGCGGGCGACTGGACGAAATGCTGGAACAACACGGCGGAAACCTGGACGAAGGCCGCTTTCTGCAGGAAATCGTCCTGCTGGCGGACAAACTGGACGTCAGCGAGGAACTCGTCCGCCTGTCGGCGCACCTTGAACGCCTGCGCGAATTGCCGGGCACGGACCGCGATGTCGGGCGCAAACTCGATTTTACCCTGCAGGAATGCTTCCGAGAAGTCGCTACCTGCGGCAACAAGATTCAGGACGCGCAACTCGCCCGGCTGATCGTGGACATGAAAAACGAACTGGAAAAATGCCGGGAGCAGGCGCAGAATATTGAGTAACACCTTCTCTCCATTAAGGCAATTTGATTTTGAGACGCTCCCTTCGGCGCTTAACGGCGAAAACAAGTTTCGCCTGCGCCTGCGGGGCGGGCGGCGGATACCCGCCGCCGGAGCATTATGCAATTTCATTTGCAACATGCTCTAATATATGGATAATTATACATTAATTACACGGCGCGGAACATTGCGTGATACATGAGTAATACATGAGCGCTTCACAAAGACAACTTTTGAATATCGGGCACGGCAATTTTGTCGTTTCGTCACGCATCGTGGCCTTTGTCGGCCCCGGATCGGCCCCTGTGCGCCGCCTGCGGGAAGAGGCGGAAAAAGAAGGCCGGCTGATCGACGCGACACGGGGGCGCAAGACCAGATCCCTGGTCGTCACCGACTCCAACCACGTCATCCTTTCCGCCATACAAACAGAAACCATGCGGCAACGCTTTCAGGAGGACGAAGAGTGACGGCTCTACACCGGACAGGCATTGCCATGGTCATCTGCGCCCCATCGGGCACCGGGAAAACAACCCTGAGCCGGCGCCTGTTGCTGGAGTTTCCCAATCTCGTCCTCTCCGTTTCCTGCACGACGCGCCCCCCCAGACAGGGCGAAATCGACGGGCGGGATTACGAGTTCCTGAGCCGGGAAGATTTCCTGACCAGGCGCGACGGCGGTTTTTTCGCCGAATGGGCGCAGGTGCACGGCAACTATTACGGCACGCCCCTTGTGGCCGCGTGGAAACTGCTGGCCGCGGGAAGGGACGTGCTTTTCGACATAGACGTGCAGGGAGCATCGCAGATCCGGCGTTCCCTGCCCGCGGCGCGCCTTGTATTCCTGTTGCCGCCTTCCCGCGCGGAACTGGAACGCCGCCTGCGCGGCAGGGATACGGAGAGCGAAGAAAGTCTGGCCGTGCGCATGAAGGCGGCCGCCTTGGAATCGGCCCAGGCTCACTGGTTCGAGTTCTGGATTGTCAACGAAGACCTGGAAAAGGCGTGGGAAGAACTGCGCGCGGTCTATATGGCCTCTACCCTCTCCCCCGCCCTGCGCCCGAACTTTCTTGCCTGTCTGTTGTCCGGGTGGGATCAATGTTGCAATCCGCAACCGGTTCCATCCGCCGATTGACCCAGTACCGGCGGATGGTAGACGAGCGGGGCCTCGCGGTATGCGCATGCAACTGATAACTCAATAAAATATAAAGATATTTTTTATGAACGCCGCCCCGACCCAAACACGCGTCCCCCCCCGTCTTTTCACGGCCTTGGATATGCCTGACGCGGGAGCTGCTCTGGCCTTGGCCGAAAAGGTCGGCAAACTGCGCAGTCCGTCGGGGACAATACACAGCGGGCTGAAAACAGGGCTGGAACTTTTCGCCTCCGCCGGACCGGAGCCCGCCCGCCGGCTTGCGGACAAGGGCTATGCCGTATTTGTGGATTTGAAGTTTCATGATATACCGAATACGGTTCACAGGGCGGTCAAGGCCTGCTGTTCCTTGGGCGCGTATCTGCTCAGCCTGCATCTTGCGGGCGGCGAGGATATGTGCCGCGCGGCGGTCGCGGCCCGCGACGAGGCCGGGGCCGGGAAAACCCTGCTCATGGGCGTCAGCGTTCTCACCAGCACGGGCGGGAGCGCGGCCGGGATCGTGGACAGGGTGCGTTGCCTCGCCCGTCAGGCCCGGTCCTGGGGTCTGGACGGCGTGATCTGCTCCGGGCGCGAAGCCGCCGCCGTGAAACAGGACCTCGGCAAAGACTTTCTCTGTCTCTGTCCCGGTATACGTTTTGCCGGAAGCGGGCAAAGCGATGATCAGGCAAGGGTCTGCACCCCTCAGGAAGCCGCAGCGGCCGGCTCGGACTTTCTGGTCATGGGCAGGCCGGTGACAGGGGCCGCCGACCCCGCGGCGGCAGCCGCAGCAGCCCTGCTGGAGATGGAAAAAGGGAGAATGTTGAGCAGGATATGTTTTTAGAGCATTGCAAAATTGAAAATGCTTGGGCGGCGTATGCGCAAAGCGCCGTCGCCCGCCCCGCGGCGCAGGCGAAATTTGCTTTCGCCGTTAAACGCCGGAGGAGGCGTCTCAAAATCAAATTGCCTTACGACAGTATAGGCGGCATACCGCCGAAAAAAGGATTCAGGGCCGGAGACGGGCAGCAGCAGGATGCAAAATTATGAGCGAAACGCAGGGCGGCAATGCGCCGCAAAAAATAAGCGGGGTTTTTTCCTCCCAGGAAATAAAAAAGGTCGGCACCGGCACGACCACGCGTAAAACCATCCAGAAAACCTTCTGGTTCTGCACTGAAAACGACGACGGCTCGTTGGAAGTGCAGCCGCTCAACCCCAATTATATCCCCTCCGGTCCCAAAAAAAACGTCAAGAGGGAACAGTTTCTTACGCATTATGCCCCGGAGCCGGAGATATACATCAGCACCGTGTACCCAAAAATGCGCGAAGTGAACAAGGTCGTGGCCAGGGCCGAACGTTACAGGGCCAACAGCGAACTCTACAGCGCGGAAATGGAGTACGCCAACGCCCTCAAGATAGACGACGAAAACGTGCGCGCCAATTTCGGCCTGGGCATAACCTACCTGGAGCGCGGCGACAACGACAAAGCCCAAAATGTTTTTTCCCGCATAGTCAAGCTGGACGCGGCCTTTGAAGAGGAACACAAGCACCTTTTCAACGATTTCGGCATAAAACTGCGTAAAAACGGTATGGTGGACCAGGCCCTGACGTACTACGAACGGGCGCTGGAACTGGCCGGGCAGGATGAAAACCTGCTCTACAATCTGGCACGCGCCTGGCTGGAGAAAAAAGACATCGCAAAATGCCTCGAATACCTTCTGAAATCCCTGGCGGTCAACCCTCGCCTGGATCCGGCCGTCAAGTTCCTGATCTGGCTTGACGCCAAAAAGCTCGTGCCCGAAGACAAAAAACAGGATGTTTCGGCCGCTCTGGCTGAAATCAGAGGACGCGGCGGCCCGCCCGAGAGCGCTCCCGCGACGCCCGGTACCGTTCCTCATCCGGCCGGAGAAGGGAGCTGACCGATGCCCGGGGCAAGCAGCGAACGGATGCAGGAAGCCCGCGTTTTTCTGGAAGAAATATCGGGCAATCCGCCCCGCCTGCCTTATGACCCTTCGCTCCTGCCCAAGCTCTTTGCCGCCTCCGGGGAAGGTTCGAACATAACTCTGGACGAGCTCACAGCCCTGGTCGAAAGAAGCCCGAATCTGGCCGCGTCCGTGCTCTCCACAGCTAACGCGGCCCTATACGCCCTGGAATCCACGGTTTCCTCCCTGCATCGCGCCGTGAGCATACTGGGCCTGAAAGAGCTGCGCAATCAGGTGATCAGGGACAGCGCGTCCGCCCTGGTCCGCAACGCAAAATTTCCGGCGTCCTTTGACGCGGCGGGTGCCTCGCAACATCAGGTGCTGACGGCGGAACTGGCCAAAGCCCTGGCGAAAACCCTGCAGGGAATGGGTTGCGCCCTGCGCATCGATCCGGACGAAGCATATGCGGCCGGGCTGTTGCACGACATCGGCAAGGTCCTTCTGGCGGCGCGCCGCCCGCAAGTATGGTCCGCCGTCGAAGAAAGCCGCGAGGCGGGGAAACTGAGCTTTGCCGAGGCCGAGGACGAGTACTGGGGCATCGACCACGCCCTGGTCGGCGCGCAGGTGCTGCATTACTGGCAACTGCCCCTCATGCTCACGGACACCATCAACTGGCACCATGCCCCGCAACTGGCCCCGAGTTATGCCGCCGAAGCGCGGCTCATAGCCGCAGCCGACCTTCTTGCCAATGAAGGATTGAACCCCGACGGCACCTTGCCTCAAGGCGCGGCGGAGCTGCTGCCCGAAAACGCGGATTACGCCGTCCTGGCCGAAGCGGCGCGCGCAGCCGAGGCCAAAGCCCGGTCCGTGACCGGGGCCGGCGGCTGAACGCGGGAGATGACGCCGGCAATGCTCTGGAAATTCAGGGAACACGACGCCCCGCCCCCGCCGGAGAACCTGCCCGATCTGGCGGAAAGTTTGGACATTTCCCCCCGGTTGGCGCACTTTCTGTGGCAGCGCGGCATGCGCGGCCGTGACGCTGTGAACGCCTTTCTCAATCCTTCCCTGTGCGGACTGGCCCCTCTGGAATCTTGGCCGGGGCTGCAGAAGGCGGCATCCCTCCTCGCCGCCGGACTCCTGCAGGGCAAAAAACTCTGTATCTGGGGCGATTATGACGTGGACGGCATAAGCGCCACGGCCCTGATCCTGGATTTTCTGCGCGCGCACGGCCTGGACGCCCTGCGCCGCATCCCCGACCGCCTTTCGGAAGGCTACGGCCTGAATACCGAGGGCATCGCCGCGGTAGCCGGACAAGGCGCGGATATCCTGCTCACCGTGGACTGCGGCATCTCCGACAACGAGGCCGTGGCCTACGCCAAATCTCTGGGCATGACGGTGATCATCACCGATCATCACCTGCCCTCCGGTTCCCTGCCCGAAGCCGACGCCACGGTCAATCCCCGTCTCCTGCCCTGCCCCTGCCCCGCCCTTTCCGGGGTAGGCGTGGCTTTTTTCCTGGCCGCCGCCTTGAATGTCGAACTTGTCGCCGCCGGAAAAAGCCGTGTTGACGTGCGTGATCTGCTCGACCTTGTGGCCCTGGGCACCCTGGCGGATGTGGTGGATTTGAACGGGCAGAACCGCATCCTGGTCAAAAACGGACTCCTGAAAGTTGCCTGCGGCGCCAGGGTCGGACTGGCGGCTCTGAAATCGGCCTGCAATTTTTCCCCCGGCGCGGCACTGGGGGCGGGCCAGGTGGTTTTTGCCCTGGCTCCGCGCATCAATGCCGCCGGCCGCCTGGGTTCGGGCGAAACCGCCCTGAAGCTTTTCCTGAGCCGTGACCGGACCGAAGCCGCCGCCCTGGCCTCGGAACTGTCCCGGCTCAACAGCGCCCGCCGGGAGGAAGAAAACCGCATTTTCAAGGAAGCCGCAATCCAGGCCGAAGAAGAGGCCGGCAAGGGGCGCTTGGGCCTTGTGCTTTACTCCTCCGGCTGGCATCCGGGCGTTGTCGGCATTGTGGCCGCGCGCATCGCGGAAAAACTGCACCGACCCACGGTGATCCTTTCGGAAGTCGAAGGACGGCTGAAAGGCTCCGGGCGTAGCGTGCCCGGCTTTGATCTGCACGACGCCTTCAGCGCCTGCTCCGGGCTGCTGCTCGGCTACGGCGGGCATAAAATGGCTGCCGGAATGAGCATCCGGGCGGAACTTCTGGAAGAATTCCGCATGGATTTCCACACTGTGGTCATGGAACGGCTGGGCAAAGCACCGGCCGAAGCCGAATGCAGCATAGACAGCGAACTCCCGTTCGCGGAGGCCGATTTCCATTTTCTCAAGGAACTGGAAATGCTTCAGCCTTTCGGCGCAGGCAACGTCGAGCCTCTTTTTGCCTCTCTTCCGGTCAAGGTCAAAAGGCTGCACATCCGCGGCGATCTGACCTCGTTGGAACTGCAAGAGGAGCACAGCGGGCTGACCCGCACGGCCAAGGTCTGGAGGCGACCGCCCGGCCTGCAGGGCAACATCGAAGGCAAACGCATCCGCATCGCCTATACCCCTTGGATAGATCGCTACAACGGCACCGCAACGGTGGAACTGCGGCTGAAAGACTGGAAGGAACTTTAAAACATTTTCAAATTTGAAATGCTCTAAAATCTTTACGGTGTGAAAATTTTTTTCGCTTGGGAGTTTTCAATTACCGGAGATTTCTACTTGACTCCCGGCCTAACCGAGAGGAGAGCACATTTTACCGCGTTCCCCCTCTCATAAAAGGACAATCCACCCGTTTCTCATCCGATCGGACGGAGTCAAGCGGCGGTCAAGCCGGTTGTGGAGCCGATATTTGGAGGATATATGTCGAGTTACTACACTTTGGATATAAATAACATTATTGAACAATGGCATCACAAGAAAAAAGCTCCTTATGAGCATCAAGCCGAAGCTTTCAAGTATCTTACAGAGACCTTGCCGATACCGATAAATAATTATAGAGGAACGCTTTTAGTTTTACCGACAGGTGGTGGAAAGACGTTTACCGCTGTAAATTGGATATGCAGGAATGTTATTTCTCGAAACATAAAAGTATTATGGCTTGCGCATTCATCATATTTAATAGACCAAGCTGCTGAAGCATTCAGAGAAGAAATTCATAATGTAAACGGGAGAGATATAATCAACTTGCGTATAGTGTCAAGTAACAGCGTACATGCGAATGCGGATAGTATCAGTGTTACAGATGATATTCTTGTTTGTACAACACAGACAGCTATAAAAACATATTCATCAAAAGCATTGGACAACACAGGATGCACTATATTTACACCATTTAAAAAATTCATTGACAATTGCGCTGAAACATCACTCTTTATAGTTATTGATGAGGCGCATCATACACCGGCATATGGATGCCGAACATTATTAATAGCAATAAGAAATAGTATTAAAAATTTATATATACTTGGATTAACGGCAACTCCGATGCACAATGATAAAAAAATAAGTGGATGGCTAGAAAAAATTTACAATAAATGGATTTGTTATAATGCAGAAGTACCAAAACTTCAACACAAAAAAATATTAGCTATCCCTAAATATATTAATATAAATACTAATATTTCAATGGAAATTGATGATTCTTTATATAATCGTTTAATATACAATCACAAAGATCTTCCTGAATCAATAATTGATGATCTTATCAGAAAACAAGGAAGAAATGATACTATAATTAGCCATTATATAGATAATAAAAATGAATATGGAAAAACTATAATATTCGCAGATAGATCATGGCAGTGCGAATATATTGCGAAAAAACTGAATTCGGTCGGTATTAAGACAGGTGCTGTATATTCCACTATAGTGACAGGTAATAGTGGTCCGTGCTACAGTGAATCGGGACGACGTAACGATGAAGACAATAGAAGGATAATGCAGGAATTTAAAAATGATAAACTTGATGTGATTGTAAATATTAATATGTTGGCAGAAGGTGTCGATGTTCCTGATGTCAAGACGGTTATGCTGACGCGCCAAACAACAAGTGCAATACGATACACACAAATGATCGGCCGTGCCCTTCGTGGTGAAAAAGCCGGAGGTGGTCCCGGTAAAGCATACGCAAATATAGTACTGTTCGACGATAATTGGTCAAGACTTCTTCCTTGGGCAAATCAGTCGGCACTCGGCGGTGGTATTGATGATACACGCCCGGTAACACAGGGTAGGGATCCAATGATTTTGGTTTCAATCCATCTTATGAGGCTCGCAATTGACGATGTTAATTATCAGCCATACAGTATCTTACCATTTTTGACCTTTATCCCTGTTGGTTTTTATGTATGCAATTATACAGTTGATATTTCAGAAAATGATATCGAGGAACTTGTCCCATTTGAAGAAAATATAATTGTTTATGATTTTAATAAAGAAAAATATGATATTATGTTACAGTCTATATCTACGGATCTTATAACAATATATGCTGAAGAAATACTTACCGATGAAATGAAAATAAACTCTGAAAAACTGGCTGATGAGTTTTTTGATATGAAAGGCTCCGGATTGGATAATTTTGATGGGATGCTTGTTGATAATATTATAAAAATATTACGACATACTGCACAAAATGATTTATACCCGACCTTCATTGATTTTAAAGATCGTGACACATATGACTTGGATAACTTTGCCAGAAAATGGGAAAATGAGACGCAGAGTCAAATCCAAATCCACCTTCATAATATTTATGAAGACAGTGACAAATATTGGAAGGTTTTTTATAAAAATTTTCATGATTTCAAAAGCGCATATGATTCATCTGTTAATCGCATATACTATATTCCACCACCTCCTCCCCATCCACACCCGCCAATACCACAGCAACAACAGCCATTTGGTACATTATCTGAGCTAACTGATGAAATGAGGAATGCCGTATTCACACGTGACAACGATACTTGCTTACGCTGCGGCAAAAAAAGAAATAGAGGTGTAGTACTTAATATTGATCATATAATGCCTATTTCATTAGGTGGAACAAATGATTTGTCAAATTTGCAGACGCTATGCAAATTTTGTAACAATATGAAAGGCATTAATGAAATTAACTACAGAAATAATAAATCGCTTTTAATAAAGCCAAAGGAAGATTTAACGCTATGCACATCTCCTAATAATGGTAATATAGAAAACAACATAGCAAGAATTGTCAATGAATTCTATCATTGCCAAGCTATGGCTTCACTGGAATATCATAAAAGAGCCAATGGGAGATATTATCATCAATGGAGAATTGTACTTTGAGAGTGTTGATTAAAATATAGATAATGCTTCCTTCTGGAGCAAAGAAAAGCAGTTAGTGGTTGTGACTGCGTGCCAAATACGTAACGTCAAATCGACCATGAATTCTTTTTTTGA
>JAISRC010000090.1 GCA_031273845.1 Desulfovibrio sp. | reverse complement strand
TCTGTAACATACTGATATTTTTATATATAGCAAATCCGATCAATGAAAGCCGTATATAATAATTTCAGTATGTTATAAATATTTTAAGGCAAAGTCCGACAGGCTCCTAGGGCATTTTGCAAATGAAATTGCATAATGCTCCGGCGGCGGGTATTCGCCGCCCGCCCAGCAGGCGTAGGCGAAACTTGTTTTCGCCGTTAAACGCCGAAGGGAGCGTCTCAAAATCAAATTGCCTTAGGGAAGCACTGATTCAATCGGGGCAGCACCCCGATTGAATCAGTGCTTCCCCAGCGTTGCAGCGTACTGCGGAATTCGTTCATCTCACCGATTATCCCTGCCGGAACAAGGAGCGGAACATGGGTACAATCGACGGCAAATTGGGATTTCTGACGAGGTCGGTGCATGTGGGCAACGACATCGACAGGGAAACCGGGGCAATCCGCAGGCCGATCACCATGGCGAACAGCTATGCCTTGCCGTATGACCCGTCGGATTTGAACTGGAGTTCCTCAGATGTCAGAATATACACCCGCAACGGAGGTGCGAACCAGCAGTATCTGCAGGAAAAATTGGCATCCCTTGAAGGGGCTGAAGATTGCGCGGTTCTGGCTACCGGCGTGGCCGCGCTTGCCGGGGTGTTCTTTACCTTCCTCAAGAGCGGAGACCATGCCGTTGTATCCGACAGTACATACATAGCCGCCTACCGGCTGATGCACGAGCTTTTACCCGGCAAATACGGCATCAGGACCACCCTGGCGGACAGCTCGGATCCTGCGGCCATACATGCCGCGCTCAGGCCGGAGACAAAGCTCATTCACATTGAAACGCCCTCCAACCCGACCATCAAGATCAGCGATATCGCCGCCATAGCCGAAACAGCCAGGTCGAGGGGGCTGCTCTTGTCGGTGGACAATACCTTTGCCTCTCCCTACAACCAGTGCCCGCTCGCGTTAGGGGCCGATCTCTGCGTGGAGAGCCTTACAAAATATATCAACGGGCATGGGGACGCCATGGGCGGGGCGGTTGCCGGGCGGCGGGAACTCATCGACAAAATCCGGGCCGAGGCCATGGTGAACCTCGGGGGAGCCGTCAGTCCCTTCAATGCCTGGCTGATCATGCGCGGCGCCGTCACCCTGCCCTTGCGCATGCGCCAACATAATGCCGCCGCACTGCAGGTTGCCGGCTTTCTGGAGCAGCACCCGGCCGTGCGTTTTGTAAGCTATCCCGGACTGGAAAGCCACGCCGGGCACACAGTCGCGAAGAAACAGATGCCGGGAGGATTCGGCGGGGTCATGGCCTTTGGGCTCAAAGCCGGCCACGATGCCCATAACCGTATGGTCAGCAGATTGAAAATCATCACTTCCGCAGTTTCTTTAGGGCATGATGAAAGCCTGATTGTGTTTTTGGGTGAACAGGACGAGCGGCAATACCTCTATCCGCCTGAATTTCATGCCGGATTCTACCGCCTGAGCATCGGACTGGAAGACCCGGAAGACCTTATTGATGATCTTGCCCAAGCTCTGAGTTTCCTTTAGAGCATTTTCAACATTGAAATGCTTTAAGCTATATTCCTTGAAACAGGGGTATAGTGCCTGAGCCGCAGTCCCGCGTACCGGATGCGAAAATACGCTCCGCCAGTTTGCGGTGTGGCGCGGGCACAGGCAGGGCCGCCAATTCCTCCGGAGTGACCCAGCGCCGGTCGCGGCCCGTTGCGGATGCCGGCGCCGCCGGCGGAAGCCCGCCCGCCCCGGCCTCGTCTTCCAGGCGCAGGCCGAAGCAGTGCAGGGTAATCCTGTATGTGGTGTACCCGTGGCGAATCACCCCGTAACGGCGCACCGGGCAAACCGCAAAGCCGGTTTCCTGCCGGAACGCGCGCAACAGCGCCTCCTGCGGGTCTTCGCCCGCCTCCACCCCGCCTCCGGGAAACTCCCAAAGATTGCCCCAAATCCCCGATGGAGGACGTTTTTGAACGAAAATACGTTTTCCGTGCCGCAAAACGCCCGTTGCCGCGACAAGCTGCGTGACTCCCGCCTTTTTGGCCGGAACCGGACGCAGATGGACGACGTCCAGATGCAGACCGAGACAGAAAGCCGCCAGCGGGCAGTACCCGCAGCGCGCTTTCCTGCCGCAGATCAGGGCTCCCAGTTCCATTACGGCCTGATTGTGTTCGCGCGCTTTGCCTTCGGGCACCAAACTCCGCGCCAGACACCGGATGCGTTCGGCCGCTGCCGCCTGTCCGACCGGGGAATCCACATTGAAGACGCGCGCCAGCACCCGCTCCACATTGGCGTCCACACAGGGAATTTTTTCATTGAAGGCTATGGAGGCGACAGCCGCGGCCGTATACTCCCCCACGCCCGGCAGGGCGCGCAGTTCCGACAGGCTTGAGGGAAAGATCCCGCCGTGCCTTTCCATAATCCGCCGGGCAGCCTCCGGCAGGCGGCGGGCGCGCGAATAGTAGCCGAGTCCTTCCCAAAGGCGCAGCACCTCGTCCTCGGAAGCGACCGCCAAGGCAGCTACGTTCGGGAAGCGGCGCATCCAGCGCGTAAAATATTCCACCCCGCGGTCCATCTGTGTCTGCTGAAGCATGACTTCCGAAATCCAGACTTCATAGGGGGCGTAACCGGCGCGCCAAGGAAGAGGGCGTCCGTGCGCGGCAAACCATTCAAGCAGGGCCATCCGCAGTTGCGGGATATGCTTTTCGGGGGGAAGCAGGGAACCGCGCTCAAGGCCGGGGAGGGCAAGCGGCAGCGGGATGGGCTGTTCTTTTGATGTTCCGGTCATGCGACCAGTGTATACCGGCGCGCCGGTATTGTCATCCGGGCTCTGCGCGGGCGGATCAGGATTTTCTCAGGCGGAACTCTATCGGGACGACAACCCGCCCCGACACAGCCTCCCCGGCAACGCGCGCCGGCCTGAAGCGCCACTTGCCCACGGCTTCGACGGCCGCCCCGTCCAGATCCGCATGGCCGCTGCTCCGCCGCACTCTCACCGCCGCCGGGATCCCCCGCGCATCCACATCCGCCTCCACCTGCACCGTACCTTCATGACCGCGCCTGCGCGCCTGTTCCGGGTATCGGGGGGCGGGATTGGACAGGAGTTGCGGACCCGCATCAGCGGGTACGCTGCGCGGGACCGCGCCCTGCGCCGTCTCCCCTTCCGCCGCTGTGCCGGCGATGTTTCCTGTGCCGGCCGCCGTGCCGCGCGACGCGATTACCGCCCTTTCCGGTCTCGCGGGTCGCTCCCTGCGTGTTGCCGTCTGCGCCTCGGATGCTTTTTTTACAAGCGGCGCCGGCACTTCATCCGCGGACGGTTGATCGGGCGGCGCGTCTTCCCGCGCCGTGTCCGACAGCACTGATTCCGTCTGTGCATTTTCCGCAGGGGTTGTTTCCGCCGCCCGTTGAGGTATCGCGGATGCAGCCGCCAGATCAATTTCCACCCTGCTCTGCGGAACGCCGCCGGCGGACGGCGGGGACATGCTCCGGGATACGCCGAACAGGAGCCAGACATGGACGGCCAGAGCGAGCGCGGCTGCACAGATCAAGGTACCCCGGCCGGGACGGGGGACAGGAGACGGCATGTATGCGCGCGCGGAACATGCCCGCAGCCCGCTGCTCACGGCGCGGGTTCCCGTGCGCCCGGCGGCGTGACCTGTGATGCGGACTCCCGTTCACTTTGTGATGCAGGCTCCCCATCGTTCGGTGCCGCGCTCGGCAACGTAGACCCCTGTTCGCTTTGCGATGCGGATTCTCGCTCACTTTGCGATACGGGCCGGGATACGGCCCGCAGGAAAATTTTTTCGATCCCGGCGGCTTTGATCAGGTCCAGAACGCGGTACAAATCCTGCAGGTTTGCCTCTTTTTCCGCGAACAGGTCCGCCCGGACTTCGCCGGGCTTTTCCACGGCCCGCGCCCGTTGCGCGAGTTGTTCCGCAAGCTGTTCCGGGGCGAGGGCCTCCTCGTCCAGGTACAGGGAGCCGTCCGCCTTCAGGGACACGGCAAAGCCGGTATCCCTGTCGGCCGTTGCGGACGCGCTTGCGGGAAGATTCAGACGCAGGCCGCGCTGGGGGCTCATGGAGAGCATGGCGTAAATGCAGAAAACAAGCAGCAGGAAGACCACATCCATCAGCGGCAGCATCTCCACCCTGGCCCCGCGTGTTTTGCGGCGCAGGCGCATCAGCATTCCTTTTTCCGGCAGGCATGCTCCGTGCGCTTGGTGAGCAAGCCTGGCACCTTGGACCGGCGCATCAGCGCTCCTTTTCCCGGCAGACATGCTCCCGCGCAATCTCCAGGCGGGTGCCGCAGTGTTCGAACAAGTCTTGGGCGTCTTCGATGCGGGAGTTGAAATAGTTGAAAGGAAAGACCGTAGCTACGGAAATGATCAGCCCGGCCGCTGTGGTGATGAGGGCTTCGGCTATGCCGGCGATCACCGCCTGAGGGTCGGCGATCCCCGCCTGACCCAGAGCGGTGAAGGAACCGATGATGCCGGTCACCGTGCCCAGGATGCCGAGCATGGGGGCCACGGTGATCACGGTATCCAGGATATTCATGCCCCGGCGCATTTTTTTCAGTTCTTCCAGGGCAACGGCTTCCATTGCTCTAGATGCGGAATATTCATGGTGCGCCATGCCGCGGAGCAACATTCCGTATACAGCGCCGTGCCTGCCGGATCTTTCCTCAGTCTGTTCTCCATCGCCGCGCCGGTCCCGGGTGCGGCAGCTTTCCAACAACTTATCAATAGCGTCCCTGTCGTCGGCCACATTGATGCGCAACCAAAAGAAGGCTCTCTCCAGAATCACGGTCAGGGAAAGCAGGGAACACAGAAGCAGGGGCCACATGACCGGCCCGCCGGCCGTGAACAGGTCCCACAGGGGTCTGTCGGAATCCAAAGCATACTCCGTCGTGGCAATATAATTTTGAGGCGCCTCCTTTATCGGGAGTGCAGAGGAATCATTCCCCTGCACCGGATCAGGTATCGTCCCGGCTCTCGTTTTTTGTTTTCTCCGTGCGGGACGGGGTGATGTCTATTTCGTCCGGTTCCGTTGCCGCCTTTTTGAAATTTTTGATGGCTCTGCCGAGCCCGCTGCCTATCTCCGGCAACTTTTTAGAGCCGAAAAGCACCAGTCCCACAACGAGAACGATGAGAATTTCCTGAACGCCGATACCCATAGTGCCTCCGTTGCGGCAACGCTTGTTATGTCGTCATCCGGCAAGCAGGAATAGCATCTTCCGCAGCCTGCCGCAAGCCGCTCCCCGCTGCCGCAAACTTTTCGCTTCCCCCGATATGCGCATCGAAACGTAAATTTTCGACGCAGGATCGCCGGCCTGACGGACAGCGTTCGGATTTCCGCATGGAAATCCGTCAAAGCGGTATCGGGATGAATTCCGCTTTCAGTCGATCCTTACGTCCGGGGGCCGCACGGTATTCGCCGCTCCAGCAGGAAGTGCAAAAACAGTCGGAATCCTCGCCGAAAAGCCCGGTCAACCCTTCCAGGGAAAGGTAGCCCAGACTGTCCATATTGAGCAAGGTCCGTATATCTTCCAGGCTCAGTCTGTGAGCCAGAAGTTCCTCACGGCGCGGGAAGTCCACGCCGTATATACAGGGATGGCGGGTGGGAGGGCAGGCTATGCGCAGATGCACCTCGCGCGCGCCGGCGGAACGCAGTTCCCGCCCCAAGGCCGAGGTTGTGGTCCCCCGGATGAGAGAGTCGTCCACCAGGACCACACGCTTGTCGCGCACCACTTCGCGCACTACGTTGTTTTTCATGCGCACGGCCGCGGCCCGCGCTTCCTGCCCCGGTGAAATGAAACTGCGGCCGACGTAGTGATTACGGATAAGCCCGCGTTCAAAGGGAAGATTGAGGCCGTCCGCATACCCCATGGCCGCGCTCATGCCCGAGTCGGGGATGGGCACGACGATGTCCGCATCGGCGGGGTGCTCCTGCGCGAGCCTCATCCCGCAGCGCCGGCGGAAAAGATGAGGGGTCTCGCCGAACACCAGAGAATCCGGGCGGGCGAAATAGATGAGTTCCAGCAAACATCGGGCAGGGGTGAGATTTTGCTCGGCAAAGAACATGGAGCGGCATTCGTTCTTGTCAAAGACGACCATCTCGCCCGGTTGCACTTCCCGTTCAAAGACCGCGCCGATCTGGTCGAAGGCGCAGGTTTCCGAGGCAGCGACAGATCCTTCGCCGAGGCGTCCCACGACCAGAGGGCGGTAACCCAGAGGGTCGCGCGCGGCTATCAGGCGGTCGGGGAAAAGCAGAACCACGGCAAAGGCCGGCCCGGCCAACGCCAGGATACGGCCGATTTCTTCGTCGTTCACAGCCAGTTCATGCGCCATGAGGTGCAGGAATATCTCGCTGTCCGTGCCGGTCTGAAAAAGCGCGCCCCCGGAGCACAGGGCGTTGTACAACCTTTGCGAGTCGGCCAGATTGCCGTTGTGGGCGACCGCGGCCTCTCCGCCGGAGTAACGGCCGACGAGAGGCTGCGCGTTGGCGAAATTGCTTTCCCCGGCTGTGGAATAGCGGACATGCCCTATGGCCGCGTTGCCCGGCAACCGGCGCGCGATGTCCCCGGCAAAGACGGACGACACCAGCCCCATGCCTTTATACAGATGCAGACGACCATCGTGGCTTGTCGCTATGCCGGCCGATTCCTGCCCGCGGTGTTGCAGGGCATGCAGGCCGAGAGCGGCAAGGGGGGCCGCGTCGGGCACATTGTAAAGTCCGATGACGCCGCAGGCGTCGCGTGGATGATCATGCATGGCGTACGCCTTGATGCTGCGGGTACGTGCATTGAAAAGGATACTTTTCTCTGCATGACCGCCGGCCGAAAGCGTGCTTTTCGGCTGCCCCGTGCCGCTTCGCGCTGTGCCGGCCTGCGGCTGATGTACAGGTTTCCATGCGGAAATCTGTAAAAAAGAAAATGCCGGGGCGGCATGAGTGCGGAGCGCCGCCGGCCTACTTCATACGGTAGGTTATCCTTCCGCGCGTGAGATCATAGGGCGAAATTTCCACTTTAACCCTGTCGCCGGGCAGGATGCGGATATAAAACTTGCGCATTTTCCCAGAAATGTGTGCCAGCACTTGGTGACCGTTTTCAAGTTCCACCCGGAACATGGCGTTGGGTAGGGCTTCCTGAACGGTGCCGTCAATTTCAAGCGCTTCTTCCTTGACCATAAAAACCCCAAAGGTATCGGCATGTAAGAATAAGCGTTACTCGTGTCACGTTTCGCCTTTCTTGTCAATGAAGCATGCCGGTCATAATCCACCACGCACTGTCGTTCCGAGGCGCAGTTGAAAGGCCTGTAAGCATTGCCGCACAGCGTATTGTCATTCTAAGCAGAAAGTGAAGAATCCTCTTGATGCCTTGAAAAAACAAAACACCAAGAAGATTCTTCACGGAACCTGCCCTGAGGCTTCCGAAGGGCTCAGAATGGCAGGACAGAAAACGTGGTGGATTTCGGTTTGTTAAACTCAGGCTAAAATCGGGACAGCAGTTGATTGGCCGCGACGGCCGCGCAGTATGCAAGCCCGAGGTTGAAAAAGAAGCTGAAAAAGAGCCAGCGCCATTTGCCAGATTCCTGCTTGATGACCGTCAGGGTGACAAAGCAGGGAGAATACAGAAGGGTGAACAGCAACATGGCCATGACCTTCGGCATGGTCCAGCTCTTGTCCGCGCGGATGTAGTGTTCCAGGCCGGAGGTGTTGTCATCTTCCACTTCGCCGAGCGCGTAAGCCGTGCCGAGGGTGGAAATGACCACTTCCTTGGCCGCTATGCCTCCGATGAGGGCTATGTTCACGCGCCAGTCGAAACCTGCCGGGGATGTCACGCTTTCCATGGCGGTGCCGAGGCGTCCGGCATAGGAGCTACGCAATGCTTCTGCGGACTTGGCATTATCCAGCTCCGCGATCTGCTCCTGAATCCGCTCGGCGGCATCCTCCGGGACGCCCGCCCCGTCGGCGCTCTTCGCGTCTCCGGCGGTTTTGTCCGGGGGTGTGACCGGAACCGTATCCTGCCGGCCGGCTGCATCGTCCTTCTTCGCATCTTCGGCTGCGCCGGCCGGGGCAACGGCGGCAAGACGCTCTTCCAGAAGGCTCCGTTGCGCTTCATAGAAAGCTTCCCTGTCATCCGGCAGTCCGGGGTAGGTCATGGCTGCCCAGATAAGCACGGAGATTGCCAGAATAATGGTACCGGCCTTTTTAATATATTGCCAGGCGCGCTCCCAGGTATGGATGAGAACGCCGGAAACGGTCGGCCAGCGATACGGAGGCAGTTCCATGACAAAGGGCGAGGCTTCGCCCCGAATCAGTGTGGAACGCATGAACAGCGCCGCCAGCAGGGCAACGGCCCAACCGGCCAAGGTAAACATGAACATGGTCAGGGCTTTGTGCTTTTCAAAAAAGATGCTGACAAAGAGCAGAAAAACAGGAATTTTCGCGCCGCAGACCATGAAAGGCAAGGTCAGCATGGTGGCCAGACGCTCCCGCGGCGAACGCAGGGTGCGCGTGGCCATGACTCCCGGCACGGCGCAACCTCCGGCTATGCCTCCGGCAATGATGTAGGGCATGATGGAAGCCCCGTGCAGGCCGAAAATGCGGAAAATCCTGTCCATCATGTACGCCGCGCGCGCCATGTAGCCGGAGTCCTCTAAAATAGCGATGAGCATGAACATGATCATGATCAGGGGTACAAAACCGAGCACCCCGCCGACGCCGGCGATTATTCCGGAAATGATCAGAGATTTCAGGGGACCGGCCGGCAACATCTCGTCGGCGGTGGACGCAAGCCACGCAAAGCCCTGTTCCACCAGAGAAAGCGGATAGTCGCCGACCTCTATGGTCAGATAATACATGCCGTAGAGGACGGCGAGCAAAAAGAGCGGACCTGCGAAACGGTGGGTCAGGACAAGGTCCACCTTGTCGGAAAAATCTATGCGGTTTTTTCTTTCGTCCGCGACGTCCAGCACGCCCTGGCGCAGGAGGGAGCGTATCCAGCCGTAACGGTAATCAGCCGCGACGGCTTCCGGGTCCACGCCGACGGTGCTCCGAAGATGGGCTGTCGTTTTATCCACCGTCCTGCGCAGTCGGGCGGCGATCTCGGGGGCGGCGGCCTGCGCGGAACGCAGCACTTCCTCGTCGCATTCAAGAAATTTCAGGGCAGTCCAGCGGGCAGGGTAAGTGTCGGTAAAAAGTCCGGCCTGCTCGACCACGGGCGTCATTTCATTCAGAGCGGCATCCAGATCGGGGCCGTAAGATATTTGCAGGGGGGCGGCGCGTCCTCCGGTCTTCTCCGCAAGGTCCAGAGCCGCGCGCAGGGTTTCCTCAAGTCCTTCCCCGGTCCTTGCCACCGCGGGCACGGCCCTGATCCCGGTCAGTTCTTCCAGCCGTTGCGCGTCTATGCGCAGGCCCTGCGCCCTGGCTTCGTCCATCATGTTCAGGGCTATGACCACAGGCACGCCCATTTCCCGAAGCTGCACGGTCAGATAAAGATTGCGCTCCAGCACGCCGGCATTGACCACGTCTATGACGGCGCCGGGACGTTCTGTGACCAGCGCCTGCCGGGCCGCCGTTTCCTCCGGGGAATAGGAACTCAGGGAATACATCCCCGGCAGATCCATCAGGGTAACCTCGCAACCGTCTACATGCGCCGTGCCGCTTTTCTTTTCCACTGTGACGCCGGGATAGTTGCCCACATGCTGCCGCGCGCCGGTGTAACGGTTGAAGGCGGTAGTCTTGCCGGAATTGGGGTTGCCGGCGAGGGCTATGGCCTGACGCGGGCCGGAGGCGCTGTGCGGCGGGGTTGTCATGCCGTCACCCGAATGTAGCCGGCTTCCCGGTTGCGCAGAGCCAGGGTAAATCCCATGACGCGCAAGGCCAGCGGGTCATTCAGCGGCGCGCGTCCCAGGCAGGTGACTTCAACGCCCGGCGTCAGCCCCATATCACGAATGCGACGCCCCATTTCCCCGCCGGCGGCGATAGCGGCGATAACGCCTGTCTGTCCTCTGTGCAGGTCGCATAAAGAAATTACCTCGGCCATGATTTTCTCTCCTTTAAGGCAATTTGATTTTGAGACGCTCCCTTCGGCGCTTAACGGCGAAAGCAAGTTTCACCTACGCCTGCGGGGCGGGCGGCGGATACCCGCCGCAGGAACATTGTGCAATTTCATTTGCAAAATGCTCAAGGTTGCGTGCATACGCGTTGGCGCTCAGAGGTAATTTAACGAAATTGAAATTTATTTTCAAGTAAAAAAAGACAAAAATATGTTTTTTTGAAAGTGCCGGCCGGGAAAGTTTTATTGTTCGAAAACCATTGTCCCGCAATTGTTTACAGGATAACAGGCGTAAAATGTATAGAAGATGGAAGGTACTTTCGACTCAGTTCGCCGCTTCCGCAGGAAACGCCGACAAGGCCGTTTTCAATGTTGAGCCGCTCTATCGACGCGGGAAAAGGTGATCCCTCAGACCTTTGACCGTTTCCTCCGATTTTTTGAGCAGATCCGCCGCCGCCTCCGGCGTGCGTGCTGCGCTTTCCGCCGCGTTGCGCAACAGTGTGCGCGTATCTATGCTGTAGGAAAGGGCATGCAGGGGCCCGCGTACGCTCACCGGTACGGCCGGTCCTGCAGGCGGCCCGGCCGTCATGACGTCTATCCCCAGGTCCGCCTGCCCGTAAGCGATATGGATTGTGCCGCCCCCGCGCGCAAGAAGCGTGTCCGAGAGCAGGGCTATGTCCTTGCTCACCGCTTCCCCCTGCGCGACGGCGGCGCTTGCGCTGATGCTCTTGTAGGCGAAGGATGCCGGCAGAGAGATGAAGTCCGGAAGATCCGGGAGCGCTTTGAAGCCGCGTATTTCTCCGTCACGGGCCGTAAAGGAAACTTTGCCGGCAAGGCTGTGCAATAAAGATTCCAAGGACCTGCCCCTGCATTTCAGGTCAAGGGAAGCCTTCATGGTTCCGCTGATTGCGTATTGAACCGAAAAAGCCGGGGAGGCGTCCGCCAGATCCAGGTCCCGGAGCACGGCCTTTACTGCCGGCTCAAGTTCGGCGCCGCGCAGATCAAGGGCTGCCCTGCCCGAGAGCCGACCCCGGAACAGAGTCAGGGCATAGGCAAGGTCGGCCTTGCCGTCCCGCATTTCCAGATCGCCCCGGACGCCGTTCAGTGTGACTTTGCCGTAAACGGCCTTGTCCACGGTCACTTTGAAGGCAACCGCGCTGTCGCGCAAGGCGGACGGGATGGGGGACGTTTCAGGGTTCCGGGCGGCATCATCTGCCGGAGCACCCTTCTTCCCCCGCTTGCTTATATCCCGGCTTTTGGAATCCCGACTTTTGGGCGTACCGGCTGACGGAGCTTGCGTGCCGGCCGGCGTCGGGCGGGTCAGGTTGGGCGCGCCCCGGACGCCGCCGGCGGAGTCCCCGGTCGCCGGGGCCGAGAAGCGCAACAGAGCGTTTATGTCCAAGGAGTCAAGGGCGAGTTCGCCTTTGAGAGTATGTCCGCTGCCCCGGCCGGGAGCATACGCGGCTTCGGCCGTAAAATGCGCTGCCGGGACGGCAGGGTTGTTGCCGGACATGGCGAGCGTGCCTTTGCTGTCTTCCAATGTCCAGGCGCCGGATATAAAAAATTCTGTTTTTCCGCTGAGCTCAACAGTGATCGGGTTCAGGTTCCCGATCTGCGGCCTGAGTTCCAGTTCCGCAATATCCAGATACAGGGAAGGCCCGGCAGTCTGTTCCCCGGTCCCGGCATTTTTTCCGGCGCGCATTGTCACAGCAGCTTTCATGCGAAATGAAAGCGTGCTCCCGTTGTCGTCGTCGCGGGCGCGGCCGGACAGGACCAGAGGAGCGGCCGTGCCGTCCCTCAGCCCCGTCAGGGTGAGCGCGTCGATGTCGGCGTTGTATGCGCCGCCTCCGCGCAGATCCCGGAAAGAAACGGCAATGCCGTTGCACACTACCCGCTTCAGGTTCAACGTCGGTTGCATCCCGCCGCCCTTGCCGCCTGCATCGGGCGGCGCCTCGACGGGTACCGCGTCCGGCCCTGCATCGGACGTCCCCTGCTCCTTTGCCGAAGTCCAGTTGTTGCGGCCCGCCGGGTCCACCTGCAGATTGACCCTGACGCCGGACAGCAGGAGTTCTTCGATCTCCAGAACGCCGTACAGCAACGGCTTCAGGGCCACGGAAACGGAAGCGCTTTCCACGGACAGCAGGTCCGTGCCCGCGGGCGAATCCGGGTTGTTGAGCGTCAGCCTGCCTGTTTTCAGACCGAGGGTGGGGAAAAAAGTTATTTCCAGGTTGCCGTAAAAGGCAAGATGCCTGCCTGTCGCTTTTTCCACGGCGTCGGCCAGCAGGTTTTGATAGTCGGCGGGCTTGAACAGGGCCGACAGTATGCCGAGACCCGCGGCGCACAAGAGTATCAGGCCGATGGTTCCCGGAATTATGATGAGGGCGGCTCTTTTGGCCGCTCTTGCAAAGCCGCCGTGTCGGACCGGAGTCATTAGGCGGCCGGAACCGCTTGCTAATTGAAACATGCGGAAAAATTATCCGTTACGGCGCAAGACGTAAAGCGTTTTTTCCCGAAGGACAGCGAATGAAAAACGATAACTCTTCCGGAGGCGCGTCAGCCGTAGAGTTTTTTCCATTCGTCCAGAAAAAGCAGGGCGGCTTCGGCATCGGAGAGGACGCCGCTTTTGCCGCGCACTGCCGCAGCCAGATCGGTGAAGGAAACGTCCGCGGGCAGGGCCAAGTCGCGTATCAGCCCGGAAACGGCGGCGCGCATGTCTTCCGGCATGTTTTCCGGCCAGTCGATATCCTCATGCCGGCCGAAGCCGGGCAGGCGCTCGGCGGCAAATTCCAGAAGGCTTTTCATACGCGCGGCGTAGGTATGCTCCGCAAGTGCGCGCTGTCGCGCACGGGCGGCGAAAGCGGCGCGTTCCTCCGGCCTCGCTTTGAAATACAGGATTTTTTCCCGCAGTTCATCCAGATCGGAGAAAGTCACAATTTCTTCGGGGGAGAACAGTTCCGGCAATAGTCCGCGCCGGTCCGTGAGTTGAAAAGCGCCGCAGGCAGCGATTTCAAAGGTACGGGGGTTGATGAAGTCGCCCTGGACCACCGGAGGGTCGGGGCGTATGGAGGAGTGCAGGTTGAGATTTATGGAGGCGGCATTGAAAATGCGCACACAGTCTTCGGAGTCGATGCGCTCCCCGTTTTTTTGCAGCATGGGCGCGATATCCGGGTCGCCCTCCCATTCCGTGCCCCAAATTTTAAGCCCCAGGTCCCTGAGGCCGGCAAAAGCTTTGCGCCGATTGGGGTAACCCGCGCCGACAAAGGAAAGTTCCGCCCCGAACTCCTTTTCCCCGCGAGCGTCCGGCGCAAGGGGTCGATGCAGGGAAGGCAGGGCCGCCAAGGGCAGGTAGAGGATATTGTCCATGCCGAGCGCGGCCAGTTCGCTGAAAAAAGGTTCTTTCTGAATGACGGCAAAGAGGTCGTAATACGGTGCGAACGCGCGCCAGTAGGTGAAAAGACGAAAATCCTCCACAAACCACATTGCCGTCCGTATACCCGCTCGGCGCAGCTGCTTGAGGGACGCGATGTCCAGCGGCGCCTGGGCGGGACAGAGGACAAGATCCGGAGCGAAGGCTTCCGCCTTGGCCGTGACGCACTGGGAAACATGCTGCAGAAAGGAGTTTTGCAGGGCGTCCAGACGCTCGGAGCCGACCTTGAGTTCTTTGAGGGCGCAGAAAACAGGGTGAAACGCCGGTCCTTCGAACAATTCCACCAGACACCCGTTTTCGCGTAAACCCTCCGCGGCGAAGCACCCCACCGGGAGCGACCCGCCGTACATGGGCAAAACAACCAGCACACGCAGCATCGTCCGCTCTTTACTGATTTATTCAATTTCCGGATAAAAATTGCGTCCTGCAATTTTTATCCGCCGGCTGCGGCGGGAACGCTGTCCCACCTTGCCCGCCGACTCACACCGCTTCGCGGCGTATCCGCCCGGCGGCTGATCTACAGATTTCCATATGGAAATCTGTATGTTGCTGTTCAGGCATGCTTCCAGTTTTCCGGCAGCATCCAGTCTTTTTCCCGAAACAGGAAGCCGGCGTTGCGCGGGCCCATGCCCGACGCGCCCGCGCCCGGCAAACCGAAATGTTCGGCCAGTCCCGCGCGCAGTTCACGCGCGGCGTCTGCATAGGGGTTGCCGCCGTCCACCACTTTACAGGTTGCGCCGAAATCATCAAGCGCTGATACACAGCCCAGGAGGCCTTCGGGCCAGTAAGGAGAGAATTTGCCCGCCAGGTGCGCCAGAAAGGCGGGGTGGGAAAAAGGAGAAAGACAGGCAACGTTGCGCGGACAGGGCGCGCTTTCCAGGCAGGGAGAACAGGCCTCCGCCGCCTGCCAGACCCTGTGCCCCATGCCGTAGGGGCCTGTTTCAAAGCACCATGCCGAGGACAGGAAAAAAGCCTGCAGAGGTGTGCCCAGATGGGCGGCAAGATGCATGACGCCCGTGTCCGGGGTGAGCAGCATATCCAGACCGCGCAAGATGTCGGGCAGATCCGTGAGGGAGGTTTTTCCGGTCAGGTCTTCCAGCTTTTCCGCGATACGCATCGGGAGTTCGCGTTTGAGCCTGCGCGCCGCAGCACGGTCTTCCTCCGCTCCGAGGCAGAGCAGACGCGGTCCGCCCAAGGCGCGGAACACGGACTGCACACAGGCCGCAAGAACCTGCGGCGGAAGAGAGCGCCGCGCCTGCCGCCCGGCCGGGATTATGCCGACGCATCCCGTCCCTGCCGGATGCGCGATGGGGTTTACCTTTTCCGGAGCAACGGGATCGGGGTGAAAAAAAGCCCAGAGATCGGCCAGATTGACGGGAGAAAAACGGCGGTCGCGCATGAAATTAAAGGCCAGTGAAGCCTGTCCGGAGCGCAGGTCCTGCCCCCGTGCCCTGGCGTAGCCCCGGCATTGTTCGGGGTCGAACAATGCGGCGCAGGTAAAGGTCATAGGGGAAAAATTCAGGAAATACACTTCGGAAAAGTCAAGTTCCCGCAACGCGGCAAAACTTTCCCTGCAGAAGGTGAATACACCTTCCGGTCTGCCGTCGCCCCTGTGGGCCGGAAGGCCGTGCGCAACGGCAAAGGGGTAGAGCAAGCGGGCAAGGGGAATGAGGGAACGGTCCAGACAGAGGTGTACTTCGGTCTCCGCCCCGCCGGCCATGCTGAGCAGCAGGCGCTTGCTCTGTGCCAGATCGCCGAAGCGGGCAAGTTGAACTGCCAGGACTCTGCGCACATGGACTCCCGCCTGATTCGAGGGGGCCCGGGGGAAGCGGCAGCCGTTACGACAAAGGAAGTTACGGACGGCGCCGGCATCGCTGTCATTTCCCCCGGCGGGATTCGGGGCGGAACCCCGATTAAAGCAGTGTTTCCTTACAACATTTTACGCTTGAGCCTGTCGCTTAACGTTTGGAGTATTGGTAGCGGGCGCGCGCGGCACGCAGACCGTATTTTTTCCTTTCTTTCTTGCGTGCGTCGCGGGTCAGGAAACCGGCCTTTTTCAGCGCTCCGCGCAACTCAACATCCCATTCCAGCAGGGCGCGGGATATGCCGTGGCGCACGGCTTCAGCCTGACCGCTGACGCCTCCGCCGTCCACTCTCACCTTGACGTCTATGCGATCCTGCTGCTTGGTCAGGATCAACGGCTGCCGGATGATCATCTGCAAGGATTTTCGCGGGAAATAGTGCTCAAAATGGCGGCCGTTCACGGTGATCGTGCCGGAACCCTCATACAGACGCGTGCGGGCGGTGGCGTTCTTGCGGCGGCCGGTACCGTACTTGAAATCCGTGGACATCGTTTCTCCTGTCCGTCAATGTTGAAGTTGTGCCGGATGCCGGCGTCAAAAAGTCAACGGTTGCGGCGTCTGCGCGGCATGGGGATGATCCGGGCCGGCATAGACCTTGAGTTTTTTCAGCATGGCGCGCCCTAAGCGGTTTTTGGGCAACATACCTTTGACCGCATGCATCAGAACATAGTGCGGCCTGGATGCAAGCACTTTTTCCAGACTCTGTTCCTTAAGACTGCCGACATAACCGCTGTGGCGATAGTACATTTTTCCGGCAAGCTTGTTACCGGTCACGCGGACCTTGTCACAGTTGACAACAATGATGAAATCCCCGTTGTCCATGTGCGGGGCGAATTCAGGCTTGTGTTTGCCGCGCAGCCGGTGCGCCAGACGCGCCGCCAAACGGCCGAGCACTTGCCCGGAGGCATCCGTTACGAACCACTCGCGCTTGATATCCGCCGGAGTGGGCGAAAATGTTTTCATACAGGCTCCTTCACATCCGTTTCAATCCGCAACCGGCGCCGGCCGCCGCTTGACTCCGGCCCGTCAGACAGGAAGCGGGTACTTTGTCCCCGCCCTGAAGGAAGGGGTTACCGGAATTATGCCCTCGGCTTTACCGGGAATCAGCCGGCATTCTCCTTGGAAGGGAGGGGTTTCAAACTTTAAAGTAAGTTTTACCGGGAAATTCTCATATCAAGAAACCGCCCTATACGCTCCCCCAAAGCGGAAGTCAATGCACGAACCTTTTTTTTACAGTCGGCGGCGGAAAATTTTCCTCGACTTTTTTCTAGAAAAAAACTTGACTTTATCTAGAAATGCTGTCAAGAAACAGACATGCGGCTCAGGCCGGCGCGGACTCCCGAGAGGAGCGGTGCAGGCCGGGGGGAGGCATACGGAGGCACTGTCCATGCCTTCAAAGGCCGGCGCACGGCGCCGGAAAGCACAGGTCAACGCGGTCCCGCAAGGATCGGACAGAGCAAGGAGACGGGGCATGAGGAGCGTAGTGATAATTTGCGCAGGACTGGTGGCGCTTATGGTGACCGCGTCCGCCGTATCCGCGGCGACGACTTCCGTCGGTGTCGGCGCCGGCCGGGGCGAAAGCGACAGCATGGCTTACAGTTTAAACGTGACGCAAACATACGAACCTTTGGTTTCCAATGAAGTCATGGATCTCTCGCCCACAGCGGAAATAGGCGCTCACGTCTGGGTGCCCGACGGCGACGATCATTCCGTGTGGGGCGGTTTTTTGGCGCCCGGTCTGCGCTTTACCCTGAACACGACGGCTCCGTTGCGGCCCTATCTTGAAGGCAGCGTCGGCGGAGCCGTGAACAGCGACGACCGCTTCCGGAGCCGCAAGCTCGGGAGCCATGCGCTTTTTCGCAGCCGCGGCGCCGTCGGCGTCAGTTTTGGCGACGAGTTCAGGCATCGCGTGCAAGGGGATTACGTGCACTATTCCACATGGGGACTGACTAAAAACAATGACGGGCACGGCACATGGGGCGTATCTTACGGCTATTCGTTCTAAGGCAATTTGATTTTGAGGCACTTCTCCGGCGTTTAGAGCGGATCAACTTTGAAAAAGTATATCTGCCGGCGGAACGGGCGACGGCGCGGTTTTTGTCGGCCCTGCCCGTAAACCGGAAAGACCGGCTGACGGTTGCGGCTCACGCTTACGCCGTCCGGCATTTTTATTTTTGAAATGCTCTGAGCGGCTCCCGTGCGGCCGAGATGAACGAGATATTCAGGACACTGTGTCGCAGTAGAATGATTTTTTCAGTTCCCGGTTCAGTCTGCGATCATTGTTGAAATAGCCCGCCATTTTACGTCCTTGCCTGTATTGCTCGCGGAGTTTGCCGAGCAGTTTCCCGGCTTCGGCCGTCAGGTCTTTCTGCGCTTTGTCCAGGATCAACAGATGCTTCACCGCATCTTCTCCGGCGTGCGGGCGCAGGGTGGAACACAGCTCGGCCAGGATTCCGGCTCTTTTCGCTGAAAGCGCATCGGCCCTGTCCACATCCTCATCGGACAGAGCCTGCGCTTCTTCGCGCGCCAAATCAAGGGCTTCGCTCAGCAGGGCGGTTGCCGGGAACATGACTAGGCCGCCTTCTTCGCCGCCATCACGTCGTCTTCTATGGCCGCTATGACTTTGCGCCACCCCTCACAGGCGGGCAGATATTCGTATTCCAGCAGGTCGGCTACCAGCACCCAGTCTTCATTGCTCATGACATCGGCAATTTCGCCCAGCAGGTCGCCCAGGGTGTCGGACATCGCTTCCAGCGGCGCGCAGGTGCCGCTGGAGTATTGGCTGCGCAACACATAAATGGTGTTGAGCAGTTCGCGGCTCACGGTGATGAGGTCCTGCAGCACTTCCAGTCCTTCCGCCAGTTCGGCTCGTCTCAGCAGGTCGGCGGCCGAGCGGCTGCCTCCGGCCATGATATCGATGACCTTGGGCAGTTCAGCCACAACATCGCCGGCCATCCGGTCAACGGAAATCGTGCGGATTTCCACGCGGGCGATGCCGGATGCCTCGATATCCTCCGCCTGATGGGGGTAAAGCTCGGAAAAAGCTTCGTCATCGACCAGCACATCGGTAACGATGCGGTCTTCAAGGTTTTCTTCTTCAATGACCTTGACCAGCACTTCTTCCAGGTTGGCATAGTTGGAAAGAGAAAGGGAGCTTTCCCGTCCGTCGATAACAATCATGGCTGTCTCCTTTCCCCCCGCAGGGGCAATGTTCTTCATCAAAATTTCCTCATATGGTCTGAAACCTCTCCCTTCAGGGAGATTTCCGGTTGACTCCCGGCAAGGCCGGGAGCACATTTCCGGTAACCCCTTCCTTTCCGGTAGCCTCTTCCTTCAGGGAGGGAACAATCCGACCGGTTCCCGGCCGCCGGGACGGAGTCAATCGGCGGCCGGCGCCGGTTGTGGGTTGAAGCATGTCCGAAATTATGCAATTCATGTGCCAAAATTTAGTCGAGTGTTTCCATTTCCGCGACAAAGTTTTTGAGAAGTCGGGAAAAGCGGTCCACAGACCGGATCAGTTCCGACAATTCCTGTTTCGGGCCCTTTTCCGACCCGCACAGAGTTTCCTGCACAAAAAGCAAGGACAGAGCGGCCAGATCCGGGTTGGAGCGCAGGGCGTCGTGCGTCCTGCGCCAAGTCGCGGGCAGGCGGGCGAGCGCCGGTCCGCCGCCTTGCCTGAGAGCCAGGGCGGTCTGTTGTTGCAGGAGTTCCAGAAGCGCCAGAGCACTTGCGGAGCCTTCGTCTTTTCGGTCTTGTCTGTCCTTTTCCGGGGATCGGGGCAGGTCGGGGCCGGTTCCGCCGCCGGTCTCTCCCTCGTCCAGAAAAGCGCGGATATAGCGGCGCAGCAACGCCAGCCGGATGGAGCGTCCGCTGGTTTCATGCCCGGACAATGAGCGCAGGTCCATGAATCCATGGGCGTCAAAACGGGATATCCAGACCCGGGCTGCGCTGCCCTGCATATCGCCGCCTTCAGGCAGCTTCCATTTGTCTTCGCGCAGGCGGGAAATGACCAGGGAGGCAAAAAATTCCGGCTGCAGGGCATAGCGGCATTGCAGTCCGTGCGGGCAATTATTGCCGAAGCGGCAAGGATGGCAGGACAGGTCCGGCTCCAGGCAGCAGCAGTCCTCCCGGTAGGGTCCGGTATCGAAGGGTTGAGCCGTGGCCAGAAATACGGCAAGCACGGGTACGCCGAGCCCGGCGGCAAGGTGCATGGTGCCGGTGTCGTTGCTGATCAGGAGTTCGGACAGGCACAGGGCGGCTGACAATTCCTGCAGGGTTGTTGTGCCGCAGAGATTTATGTGCGGGTGTCGGGCTGTTTGGGCGTAGCTTTCGGCAAGATTGCCTTCCGCCCCGCTGCCCAGGATCAGCGGGCAAAGCCCGGCCTTGCGCCACAATATGTCGCCCAAGGCGGCAAAATATTCGACGGGCCAGCGCCGGCGCTCTTCGCTTGCGCCGGGTTGAAAGGCGACAAAAGCCCTTTGTCCGTCCGGAGCTTCCCGGCTCAGGCGTTCCCGCATACTGTTCAGGACGGCATCTCCTGGTCCGGACAAGGATGCATCGCCGGGGACGTAGGCGTCTTTTTTGTTGTCCGCGACTGTTCTGCGGAACAGGTCGGCCACGTTGAAGGGGCTCAGTCCGCGCTCCAAGCTGGATCCCAGGAAAAAAGCGGCCCAACCGTTGCCGTTGACCCCGAAGCCGTATTCATCGATGGAAAAACCGGAACAGGGCCTTGATCCGGCCAGATAGCGGGTCAAAAGTCTGGCGGCAAGGCTCGGCGTCAGGTTGCAGACGCGTTCGTAGGGGAAGGCGTTTTCCAGGCCGGCCCGGAAGTCGCTCAGAGCGGCCAGGGATTTATGCCATTTTTTGCGCGGGGCCGGCCTTTGCCCATCGCTCCCCACCGGGTATGCCCGTTCCGGCTCAAGCCCTGCCAGCAAGGCCGAGGATGGCAGCGGCAGGACATGGGTTATGCCGGGCAGCAGTTCCGCGGCCGCCGCGAAATTTTCCAGGCAAACCAGCGCTGCCCTGTGTCCGCAACGCGTGAGATCGGCGACCGCCGCCCGACTTTGCAGCAGATCTCCGAAGCGCGTGAGGTTTATAAGTAGTGTGTTCACGGATAGTCGCCGGCGTCCTACAGCATTTTACGGCGGCACTTCGCACTACGCCGCCTGAGCATTTTCAACTTTGAAATGCTTTAAAAAACTTTGACAATTCGCCGGGTACATGCAAAGCCCGTTCCGCTGGACATTTTCCCCGGACAAAAAAATCGAGGCTGGCCCGCGCCGGCCCCTTGGAGAAAGCGCGGATTCCGGATATATTCATCCCCGTGCCCGCTTACCCAGAGCATTTTAAAACTGAAGGGAGAGCGCCTCTATGCGCGTGGAAGAATGGATGACGAAAAATGTTATAGCCATAAGCCCTGCGACTTCCATCATGAAAGCTGCCCGCATCATGAAAGAGAACAACATCAGGCGCCTGCCCGTTGTGGATGCGGGCGGGCAGGTGACAGGCATTGTGTCCGACAGGGACATCAAGGAAGCCTCACCTTCCAAAGCTACAACTCTGGATATGTATGAGCTTTACCACCTGCTTGCCGACATGAAGGTCGCGGACATCATGAGCAGGCCCCCGATATGCGCTCTCAGGGACGATTCAGTGGAGGGCGTGGCCGCCGTCATGATCGAGAAAAATTTCGGCGGCATGCCCGTGGTGAACGGCGAAGGCAAACTGATAGGTATTATTACGGAGAGCGATATTTTTCGTCTGCTCGTTTCCATTACCGGAGTGCACAGCGGCGGCATGCAACTGGCCTTCAGATTGCCCATGGGCAAGGGAGCGCTACGCGCCGTTCTCGACGCCCTGAGCGAACGGGAAGGCAGGACGGTTTCTCTGCTGACCTCCGTTGACGAGGAAACGCAAACCCGCATGGTTTACATACGCCTTCGGCCCATGCCGGACGAACAGGAAGAAAAGATTGTGGCGGAAATGAAAGCCGCCTTTCCTTCCATGCTTTACCATGTGCCGGGTCTGGGCAGGCGGAAATTTTGACCTGAAGCGGTAAAGAGCGGATCAACTTTGAAACCGTTATCCACTCTGCGGGGTTTGTCTGCAAACCATGCCGCGGAATAATTGCTGCCATGCTTTGCCCGCCGTAAACGACAATGAGACTTTTTAGATGATCATAAAGAATGTTCGAAGTCCGAGTGTGTTTCTTATGGCAGTCCATAATCCCTTTGAATACACAACAAAAATGCCCGATGCGCCTTTGGATTTTAGGCATACCAGGCAAGTTCGTAATAGTTGGTGGAGGCGAAATCCATCATTTTTTGAAGGTAATATGCAGTATTTATTATATAATTTTTTTTGAACGTGTTAAACATGGGTTAGGGAAGCACTGTCACCTGTCCGAACAAGGGGAACCACCTCTGCACACCTTGTCAGCCCATACGTAGTTTTTCCAGAATCGTTCGCGCCCGATGCACATAGCAGTGCTCCCGCAGAATACAGTCCCGCCAGTCGGCCGTGAGCCGGTCACGCACCGCGCCGCTCCCCAGCGTTGCCGCGAGCTTTTCCATATCACGGGCGGACCGGAAGGTCACGGCCTGCGCCAGATCTTCGGGGAAAAGCTCCAAACCCGGCGTCGCATCGCTCAGGAGCAGGCCCCCGGCTGTCCAGACATCGAAATGACGCTGGTTGAGTCCGTGCGGCAACTGCAAAGAGCTGAGACAAAGATTGAAAGAGGCAACCGCGTAAATGCCGGGCAGACGGGCATAATAGTCCACAGGAGGACGCAGCCGCGTCACGGCAGGCAGCAAGGGCCGCCAACCCTCGTCGCCGAACAGGTCCAGCCCGATCCCTCCCCGTTCGGCAGAGCTTCCGATCTCTGCGGCCGCGGCAAGACAACGCGTCCGGTGGAAAAGATTGGCCCGATCAGCGCCCAAGGCGGGCAAGCGCGCCTTTTTGCCCGGCCAAAAGGAAGCGGGGTCCGGTCCCAGAGCTTTCTCCCACCATGCAAGGTCTGGCCGCACGAGGGCATCGCCCGGAGCATCTGCAAAATCAAATTGCTTCAGGATCAGCGCCCGCGCCTCTTTTTCCGGAGCTTCCGGCAAGGTCAGTCCGGCAAAAAAACGCTCCCGGCCGGGAAAGGCGGAACGACCAACGAACACGAAGGGAGCAAGGTCCGCCGGCGGAGGAAAGGCCGTATCCCGCGCGGGGTCGGGGGCGAACAGTTCCGGGCAGGCGGCAAGGGGCAGATGATGGACGCGGGCTGCGCCCGCGGCCTTGAGCGAACCGACAAAGGAGTCGTCGGTCACGAACAGGGGGATGCTCTTCCAGACCTTATCCCGTACCCCGGAGAGGATGTTCCAAGGGTTGTCCGCGAACCAGACGGCGACCGCGCCCCCGCTGCCCGTCACTATATCCAGAGAGCGGCGCGGATTGCCGAGTCCCTGAAAATTCACGCTGAAAAGCAGTACAGGCCCCTCGCCGAGGCGCGCTTCCAGACTCTCCGGGCTGCCCGCTTCGTGCAGACGGTCCGGGCGGACCTCTTCCGCCGGCAGCCCGATTCGGGCAAAGGCAAGGCATAGTTCCCGGCGCAACAGTTCCCCGCCGGTTCCGGGCACCAGGACCAGACGCGGACTCCGCATTATCCGCGCCCCGGCCAGCCCTTGGCCCGGCGGCAAATATCCGTTATCTTCGGCATCGTTGCACTCCGGCGAAAAGGAATACTCCGGTGAAAAACTACCGCGACCATTATTTTCTCAAAGCCAAGCTGGAACATTACCCTGCCCGTTCGGTCTACAAACTGCAGGAACTGGACCGGCGCTTCCGCATTTTCAAAAAAGGCATGCGCGTTCTGGACCTCGGGGCCGCTCCCGGCTCGTGGACGCTGTATGCCGCCGAAAAGACCGGGTCGCAAGGCTTTGTTCTCGGCGCGGACCTCAAAAGCACGGAAACCGCTTTCCCTCCACAGGTGCTTTTTTTGCAGGAAGACGTGCACAAGCCGTCCCCGCAATTTGCCGCCCTGCTCCGGGATAGGGGACCTTTCCAGGTCGTGCTCTCGGACATGGCCCCGGCGACCACCGGGCACCGCGTGACCGACCAGGCGCGTTCCTCGGCCCTGTGCCGGGAAGCCTTCGGAGTGGCCCGCATCTGCCTGGAGCGGGGCGGCAGCTTTGTGCTCAAAGTATTCATGGGGCCGGACGTCAAAAAACTTTCAGATGATCTGCGCCTGTGCTTCGATGCCGTCAAGTCCTTCAAGCCGGCGGGGTCGCGCCCGGAAAGCATGGAAACCTTTTATGCCGCCCTCGGTTTCAGGGGCAGGGGATCAGAGTCTCAAATCACCGGTTTATTTCCCTGAAGGGCCTCTGCCCTCCCGAACTCCCCCGGCAGGGGCAGATGCCCCTGCACCCCCAATAAATATTTCAGCAGGTTATATTTGAGGGGTCCGGGGGAAGTTACTTCCCCCGGCGGGGTTCGGGGCAGCGCCCCGATTAAATCAGTGCTCCCCTAGGAGCAATACTGTTCATTTAACAATTATTAGTCTTGGTTGGAACTTGCAGTGAAGGGGTTGCCCTCGGTGCCTTACAGGGAAATTGCTCATTTTGCGCTTTACCCCTCGCGGATTCAGCTTG
>JAISRC010000077.1 GCA_031273845.1 Desulfovibrio sp. | reverse complement strand
CACAACATTTGAAGTTTTTGATGTGTGACCATTGAAATAATTGATGTTTTTTTCTAAAAACCGGCAAAAAAGTCGTTTTTTCGGCCTTTTTTTGCCGGTTTTTGTTAAAGACGGGCTAGATGACATAGCTGACGTAACCAGCCTGTCGCTTGAGGAAGTGAATCGGCTTTCCGCTGAACTTTCGTAGCGGATAGTTACCTTCCTCGACTATCTTCTTCTTTCCGGTTGCGCTTGCGCCGCCTGAGCATTTTCAACTTTGCAATGCTCCGGGCTGCGCCCCGGAAGGACAAAGAGCGGCGGACAGGGTCGCATCCTCCAGTATCAGCCGGGCGGCTCTGTCCGCCGCTCCCGGGGGGCCGAGCAGGGAACGCAGTTCCTCAAGTTCCGCGCGAATGTCCGCAAGTGTCCGCGCCCCCGGAACCGGGTCCAGTAGTTTCAGCGCTTCCTTCGCCAGAGGCGCGGCATCACAGGCTTCCTGCAGCAGTTCGGGGAAAATTTCCCGCTCCAGAATGAGGTTGGGCAAACCCATAAACGGCGTTTTCACCAGCAGTTTGCCCACGATGAAACTGAGGGGCGACACTTTATAGACGATGATCGCCGGCGTGCCGGCCAAGGCACACTCTAGGGTGGCCGTCCCCGAGGCGGCAATGATCATCGCGCAGGAACGCATGAAGGCGAAACGCCGCTCCGGCCCGATAAAAGTCAGGGGCACACCGTCGGGCCAGAGGGAGCGCAGCAGGGACTCGTCCATGCCCGGAGCGCGTAGGCAGGCGAAAGTCAGACCCGGCTGCCGCCGGAGCAGCAGACGGGCGGCGCCGCCGAACTCCGGAAGCAGGGAAAGCACCTCCCTGCGGCGGCTGCCGGGCATAAGGCCCACGAGCCCCTCGCGTACCGGGACGGAACACAGGGAAGGGTAATCCATCATGTCCGCCAGAGGATTGCCCACATAGTCAACGTCCATCTGAAAACGCCGGTAAAACTCCGTTTCAAAAGGCAGGATGGAGATGAGGCGGCGCACCGTGTTTTTGATGAATACGGCCCGCTTTGCGCGCCAAGCCCAGAGCTTGGGGCTGATGTAGTAATAGGCCGGGATGCCGAGGGCGGCAGCGGCCCGGAGCACCCTGAAATTGAAGTCCGGGGCGTCTATCACGATGAGCGCCGCCGGTCTCAGGACGGCCAGATCGCGGGCAATGCGCCGGAGCATGCGCAGGATTTTCGGCAGATGGCCGATGACTTCGGTGATGCCCATGACCGAGAGATCTTCGATGCGGTACCGGGTTTCCAGCCCGGCCTCCTCCAGGCGCGGCCCGCCCGTGCCGGCGAAACGCAGGGCTGGACAGGCGCGACGCAGAGCTTCGAGCAACAGTGCGCCGTGCATGTCGCCGGACACCTCGCCCGCATTGATCCAGATCAGAGGACCGCTCATGCCTCGTCGGCGCCGCCGTCTCCGTTCGGCCCGTCGCCGCCGGGCGCCGTATTTGCGTAAATGAAGTCGCGCAGGGCCTGAGGCCAGGGTCGCGGTTTGATACCCGTCATACGCTCAAAGGATGAGCAGTCCAGGACGGAATATGCCGGGCGCGGGGCCTTGCGCGGAAATTCGGCAGAGGTTACGGGCCGTATCAGGCACTCCAGTCTGGCAAGGCGCACAGCCTCGTCGGCCAGTTCGCACCAACTTGCCTCCCCGGAGCCGACCAAATGGAAAAGCCCGCGGGCTTCGGATTCCACCAGTTTCAGGGCATAATGCGCGAGGTCCTCCGTGTAGGTCGGCGATCCGACCCGGTCATGCACCACATTGATGCTTTTTTCCCTGCGGCAGCGATCAAGGATGGTCGTGACGAAATTCTCGCGGCCGGGGCCGAAAAGCCAGGCAGTACGAACGACGAGGCAGTTTTCCTGTCCCGAAGTGAGCAGGGCCTGTTCGCCTGCGGCCTTGCTCTTGCCGTAAACGTTCAGGGGGTCCGTAGGGTCGTCCGTTGTATAGGGGCTGTGTTTTTTACCGTTGAAGACGAAATCCGTGCTGTAGTGCAGGAGCGTGCAGGAAGGACGGCTTTTGAGCATTCGGCTCAGGGCGGCCGGCAAAGCGCGGTTCAAAAAGTCGGCTCCTTCCGGGTCGTCCTCGGCATCGTCCACCCTGGTGAAAGCCGCCCCGTTGACCAGCAGGTCCGGCTCCATGGCGTCGATCACGGTTTCCAGCCTGCAGAAGGCATCCCTGGCCAGGAAATCCACATCCGAACGTCCCAACCGCCTGACTTCCCATCCGGTCGCTTCCAGAACGCGCGCCTGAGCCGATGCGGCCAGCCCCGTGACGCCGCCTAGGACAAGGGCTTTGCGTTTTGCCGCCATAGTTGTTCTCCCTACAGCATGTTACGCTGATACCAAGTTCTTTTCCATCGAAAGCAACCTAATATGAAACAGTTGGCTACGGCTATCCCGCGCATATATGTTCCGGACAGGTTCCGGAGCGAAGCTGTTCAAGCCGGTCGCCGTTCGCGGCATACCAGGCAAGACATTCGCGCAGCCCTTCCTCAAAGGTGCGGGTCGGGGCAAAGGACAAGTCCCGCATAGCCAGAGAATAGTCCACGGCATAGCGGCGGTCATGTCCTGGTCTGTCGGGCACGAGGCGGATCAGGTCTTCCCCCTTGCCGCAGAATTTGAGTATTTCACTGACGACCTGGATGTTGCTGCGTTCCGCCCCGCCCCCAAAATTGTAGACCGCGCCCGGCACGCCTCTTTCCAGCGCCGACAACACGCCCCGGCAATGGTCGTCCACATATATCCAGTCCCTTACGTTCAGGCCGTCGCCGTACAGGGGAAGGCTTTCACCGCGTACGGCTCGGCTGTACATGAAAGGGATGAGCTTTTCCGGAAACTGGCAGGGGCCGTAATTGTTGGAGCAGCGCGTGACGATGACCGGAAAGCGGTATGTTTCGTAAAAGGAACGGCAGAAAAGATCGGCGGAGGCCTTGGATGCCGCATAAGGGCTGTTCGGGGCCAAGGGTGAGGATTCGGTAAAGGGCGCGGCCCCGCACAGGGGCAAAGAGCCGTAGACCTCGTCCGTCGAAACCTGCACGAAGCGCTCCGGCCCGGCATCCATGGATTCCCTGAGCAGTACGGCTGTTCCCAGGACATTGGTATGCACGAAGGGAGCGGGGTCGGCTATGGAACGGTCCACATGCGATTCGGCGGCGAAATGTACTACTGCTTCGGGTTTATGTTTGCGCAGGACGGCGCGCACGGCCCCGGCGTCCGCAATGTCGGCGCGTTCAAAGACATAACGCCCCGAATGCTCCTCTTCGACGCCTGCCAGGTTGGCGGGGTTCCCCGCATAGGTGAGTTTGTCCAGATTGCAGACGACAAGATCCGGGTGCTCACGCAGCGTAAGGCGTATGAAGTTGCTGCCTATGAAGCCGCAACCGCCGGTGACCAGCAGGCGCATTATCGCGTCCCGGCCCGCGCCGTCGTTTCGCCCGGCAAACGGGCGTAGGCCGCCCTCAGGTTTTCAAGGCGTCCGGCGCAGGCCGTGCAGACTTCCGCGAGGGCGGCCAAGGCAGGGTTGACGGAAGTTCCCCGACGGTGGAGCCAGGAGGCGGCGTAAACCAGGGAATCGGCGTCCAGACCCCGCGTATCCCCTCCCCTGCGCAGAGCGGCCGCGACATCCGAGCGGCGCAGTTCCCGCCGGCTGACCGCCTCCTGATAGGCGGCGTCGGCACCGGAACGGACGCCGCCGCGCGCGCTTTCCTCGTAACGCAGGTAGGCGGCCGCCGCCTCATCCGCGGCCCGAGTGTAACTATTCAGCAATCCGACGATTTGCGGGTCGCCCAGACAGGCGCGTATGACCCCGGACAAGCCGCGTGCTGCCGCCGCATAGTCCTTGAACAAAGCCGCGACCTGCCCGTTGCTGAAATCTTTGCCCTGCGGCCCCCGCCCCCGGTTCAGCGCCTCGCGCTCAAGCGCCGTCAGAAAACGCTCTATGTAAAGATCATACAAGGCGTGGACCATGGACGGCATCAGCACATAATTGAGCAGACGCGCGCGCTCCCGCGCGGGGTCGGCGGAAGCCGAAGCGCCTTGAAAAAAGTTGCCGTAGCGCAATCCGGCCAGACGCAACGAAGCTGTTGACCCGCGGTCGCGTCCGATGGGCAGAAAACCCTCCGGCCAGTAGTTGTCGGCAAGAAAACGCGCAAAATCGTCAATCAGGGCGGGAGTCACCACGCCGTCGCTGCGCCCCGGCTTCGATGCGCCCTGTCCGGAAGACTCCTCCCGGCCCACGGCCCCGCGCACGGCCGACCCGGTTTCGTTCAACGGCCTAGCGCGGCTGTACAAAATAACGCCGTCGCCGGTCCCGGAGTTTCCGCCCCCGACATCGCCCGAAGAAGGACCGTCCGAAGAAAGGCTGCCCGAAGCGCCGCTTTCACCGGCCTGTTCTTTCCCTTCCCCTTCACCCGCAGGGGAAGACCCAACGCCGCCGGCAACTTCCTCTCCGGCATCCGCGCCGGCGGAGCCGCCCTCGTCCGCCCCGGCGGCCGGCGTCACAGGGGGCGTGAGGGCGGCGGGCGGCGGGAGAGGCGCGGGGGGAGGGAGCGATGCTGCAGGCGGCGGAACTTGCGGCGCGGGAGGAAACGGCAGCACGACAGGGGCGGGGGAGGGCGATGTCCGTCCGGCCTTTCCGCCGTCGGCAAGCACTTCCCGAAGCAGTTCCTCGGGATCCGTCGAAAGAAAGAGCAGGACGCCGCCTGCGAGTGCAAGGCCGGCAAGCAAGGCGAGCAGGAACAGAAAGACCCGTGCGCGGAGGCCCTTTTTCGGTTGTTCGGGGATATTGAGCCGTTCCCGGATATCCTGCGCCTGGCGGGGCGGTTCGTGCAAGGGTGCAGGGAAGCCCGGTTCCGCACCGGAGCCGGGCTGATCATGGAATTTCAGGCTGCGCGTTTCGTCGGTCCGGTCAGGCATGGTTGAACTCTGTGCGCAATAATGTTGCGATTGTGGATTGCCGTCTCGCGGCACAGGTTTGCAGGCAAACCCGTGCAGGGCGGTTTATACATTTTCAAAGGTAAGCTGCCCTATAGCGCGCTCGGCCGTGCGCAGACCGTCGTTTATGGCCCGCACGACCAGAGAAGGCCCGAGGGCGGCGTCGCCGCAGGCGTAAATTTTCGGCCCGCCGGGCCGGCCGCTTTCGCGCGGCAGGCGGCCGGACCTGTCCGGCACGCAGCCCAGAGCTTCCGCAAGCGCGCCATCCTCAGCCCCTGTGAAGCCCATGGCCAGCAACACAAGGTCGGCGGGCAGGGAAAACTCTGTTCCGGGCACGAGGACAGGGACTCCCGACTCCCAAGAGACATCCGAGCAGTTCGCGGCGCTTACGCGGTCCCCTTCGCCGTATGCGCCGGGCACGGCGGCAAAGGAGAGCGTGGCGGTGTTCCAGCGTCGTTCGCCGCCTTCCTCATGGCTGCTGGATGTGCGCAGAATGCGCGGCCATTGCGGCCAAGGATTTTCAGGCGTGCGGGTTTCGGGCGGCCTGGGCAGTATTTCCGTCTGGCAGACGGAAAGCGCACCCTGCCTCCAGGCCGTGCCCACGCAGTCCGATCCGGTGTCGCCCCCGCCGACGACCAGCACCCGTTTGCCTCGTGCATCGCAGTCTTCGGGCAGGGAGGCGATCTCCCCGCCGATCAGCCTGTTCTGCGCGGTCAGGTAATCCACGGCGAAGAGTATACCGGCGAAATCCCGGCCGGGCACGGGCAGATCGCGTTTTTTCCCGGTGCCCGTTGCCAGGATCAGAAAGTCATGGCGTTCGGAGAGCAATCGGCCGGAAATATCCGTCCCCGCCTCCACCCCGCATTCAAAAACGATGCCTTCTTCGCGCAGCATGCGGATGCGGCGGTCAAGCACGCTTTTTTCCAGTTTGAAATCCGGTATGCCATAGCGCAAGAAGCCTCCGGGCCGGGTATTTTTCTCGTAGACCGCAACCTTGACGCCGGCGCGGTTCAGTCGCCATGCCGCGGCCAGACCGGCGGGACCGGACCCGATCACTGCGGCCCGCGCATGGAGCCGGCGCGCCGGGGCATGGGCGCGGACCAGACCGGCGGCGAAACCGCCCTCAATCACCGCGTATTCTGTCTGCCTGCATGGCACGGGCATGCCGTGCAGGCCCTGAACACAGGAGCCTTCGCAGAGCGCGGGGCAGACTCTGGCCGTGAACTCCGGGAAGGGCGAGGTAGCCAGAAGTACGCCGAGCGCCGTGCGCATGCGTCCGCTCAGGGCGGCGGCGTTGATTTCCGGCACGGCATTGAGCAGGGGGCAGCCGGAGGCGTGGCAAAAGGGCACGCCGCAATCCTGGCAACGCCGCAGTTCCCGTTCCAGGTCTTTCCTTTCCGGCGGCAGTTCCACGGCTTTGAAGTCGTATATCCTCTCCGTGATCGACCTGTAGCTGCTCATACCAAACCCTTTACCCTTGTTTAAAAGCGGGCGTTGACCCGCGAATTCCGTTGCCGCACGAAAGCACCGAGGGGAATCCCGAAGGCGTAGGCGAAACTTGCTTTCGCCGCCCACGCGGGGTGGAGCGTTCCAAAATCATTATGCCTTAGACCGGGCCGAGCGTCCTGCGCGGCGTCGCAGCGTCGGCTTGGGACATTTCGCCCAGCACCCTGCGGTATTCCATGGGAAAGACCTTGACGAAACGTCCTTTTTCCGTGCGCCAGCCGTCGAGCAGTTCCCGCGCCGGGGGACTGCCCGTACAGGCGGCGTGACGTTCGATCAGGGCCTGCAGCGTCGCCTCGTCGGACGGGGAAAGCAGGTCCAGGTCCACCATCTCCAAGTTGCAGCGGCTGTCGAAAAGCCCGTCCTTGTCGTAGACGTAGGCCAGACCGCCGGACATGCCGGCGGCGAAATTGACCCCCGTCAGCCCGAGCACCGCGACCAGACCTCCGGTCATGTATTCGCAGCCGTGATCGCCTACGCCTTCAACCACGGCGACGGCCCCGCTGTTGCGCACGGCGAAACGCTCGCCCGCCCGCCCGCGCAGGAAAAGTTCGCCGCCCGTAGCTCCGTACAGGGCTACATTGCCCGCGATGATGTTGCGGTGGGATACAAAGGCGGGAGGGATATTTTCCGGCAGGGTGATGATGATGCGTCCGCCGGAAAGTCCTTTTCCCACATAGTCGTTGGCCTCGCCGCGCAGGCGCAGGGTCAACCCTTTGGCGGCAAAGGCCCCGAAAGACTGTCCGGCCGCCCCCTCCAGGTCCAGGATCACGCTGTCGTCGGGCAATCCGTCCGCGCCGCGCGCCCGGACGATGCGCGAGGAAATCTTGGCGCCCACGCTGCGGTCGGTGTTACGCACGGTGCGGGAGATGCGCAGCGGGGTTCCTTCGTTGATCGTTTTGTCCAGCAGGGGCAGGATCTCATCGTCCAGTCCCCTGCCCGCCGGCACCGTGGCCTGGAGCAGGCCGGAGTATCGCAGATCTTCCGACCCCGTGCCGCGCAACAGGCCGGAAAAATCAAGGTGCCGGGTCCGGGGCAGCTCGGGGTCCGGCTGAAGCTGCAGGCATTCCACGCGGCCGGTCATTTCGGCCATGCTTCTGAAGCCGAGTTCGGCCGCGATTTCCCGCACTTCCGAGGCCACAAAGCGGAAAAAGGCGATCACGTGCTCCGGCCGTCCGGCGAACCTGGCGCGCATGGCCGGGTCTTGGGTGGCCACGCCGACAGGGCAGCCGTTGGTGTGGCATTTGCGCATCATGATGCAGCCCATGCTCACCAGCACGGCCGTTGCAAAGCCGAATTCATCCGCGCCCAGCAGGCAGGCGACCGCCACATCGCGCCCGGTCTTGAGCTGGCCGTCCACCTGGAGCCGGACCCTGCCGCGCAGGTTGTTGAGCACAAGGGTCTGCTGCGTTTCGGACAGGCCGAGTTCCCAGGGACAACCGGCGTACATGATCGAGGACAGGGGGGCCGCGCCCGTGCCGCCGTCGAAACCGGAGATCAGGACGGTGTCGGCCATGCCTTTGGCGGCGCCGGCGGCTATGGTGCCCACGCCGGTTTCAGAAACCAGTTTCACGGAAACCCGCGCGGCATCGTTGGCCTGGCGCAGATCATAAATAAGCTGGGCGATGTCTTCTATGGAATAGATGTCGTGGTGCGGCGGCGGGGAAATAAGGCTGACGCCGGGCGTGGAATTCCGTACCCTGGCGATCTCGCCGTTCACCTTGTCTCCCGGCAGATGCCCGCCTTCTCCGGGTTTGGCTCCTTGGGCGATCTTGATCTGCAGTTCGTCGGCATTGACCAGGTATTCCAAGGTGACGCCGAAGCGGCCGCTGGCCACCTGTTTGACGGCGGAACGCACGGAGCGTCCGTCCGGCAGGGGCGTGTAGCGGCCGCGATCCTCGCCGCCTTCGCCGCTGTTGGAGCGCGCGCCGATGCTGTTCATGGCCATGGCCATAGTTTCGTGCGCTTCCCTGGACAGGGAGCCGAAAGACATTGCTCCGGTCACGAAGCGGCGCATGATGTCCTCGACCGGCTCCACCTCTTCCACGGGCAGAGGGGGGCGGGCGGGGTCGGGGACGAAGCGCAGCAGGTGGCGCAGGGTAAAGGGCTGTCCGGGCGGGGTGTTGATCAGGGCGGCGTAAGCCTTGTAGGCTTCGAGGTCGGCGGCGCGCACGGCGCGCTGGAGCAAGGTGATGCTTTCGGGGGTCCAGAGGTGGCCTTCCCCGTCGCGGCGGTAGCGGTATGCGCCGCCTACGGGCAGGGCGCTTTCCGGCCTGTCTTCGCCGGAACCTTCCCCATCGGAGTCTTCGCCGCGGGCGGTGTTTCCTTCATTGTCCCGTATGGCAAGGGCCGCTTCGCGCCGGCGCAGGGCGTCCTGTTCTATGTGCTCCGGTCCCACCCCGCCGACGCGGGAGGAAACGAAGGGGAACCAAGCCTTGACCAGGGTTTCGCCCAGGCCCACGGCTTCGAAGATGCAGGCCCCCCGGTAGCTGCGCAGGGTGGAGATGCCCATTTTCGACATGATCTTGCGCAGGGCGGCACACAGGGCTTTGACGTAATTTTCCACGGCTCCGGCGGGGCTGAGTCCGGGCAGAGCGCCGCGCACGGCCATGGTTCCCACGCTTTCAAAGGCCAGCCAGGGGTTGACCGCAGACGCGCCGAGGCCGAGCAGCATGGCCATGTGCGTGCCTTCGCGGGCTTCGCCGCTCTCGCAGATCAGGCCGACCCGGACGCTGCCGCTCTCGCGCAGGGCGCTGGCCGCGGCGGCCACGGCCAGCATGGCGGGTACGGGCGGGTGATCGGCATCGGCCTTGCGGTCGGAAAGTACGATGATGCCCGCGCCTTCCCGGACGGCCGCGGCGCATTCCCGTTCCATGCGGTTCAGGGCTTCGGTCAGGGCCAAGCCGGGCTTGCCGCCGGGTTCAGGGCTGAACAGGGAGTCTATGGTGCGGCAGGAGAAGCCGTCTATGTGCAGTTCGCGCAGCCGGCTCAGGTCGCCGTTGGACAAAATGGGGTGGCGCAGCTTGATCAGCCGGGCCTGGCGCGGGTCTTCGGCCAGAATATTGGGCCGGTAGCCGATAAAGGTCATCAGGGACATGACCAGGGCTTCCCGGATCGGGTCTATGGGCGGGTTGGTGATCTGCGCGAACTGCTGGCGGAAGTATGAAAACAGGGAGCGGGGCCGTCTGTCCAGCACGGAAAGGGGGATATCCGCGCCCATGGAGCCGACGGGTTCAGTGCCTTTTTCGGCCATGGGGGCCAGGATGATGTCCAGGTCATCGCGGTCGTAGCCGAAAAGGCTCTGCAGGAAGGACAGGTCGCGGACGCTGCGTGTGAACTCGGTGTCCACGGTGAAAAAGCCCGGTATCTCCACGCGGTTTTCCTGCACCCAGCGGCGGTAGGGCTGCATCCGGGCCAGACATCCTTTCAGTTCCACGTCTTCGATCAGCCGGCCGGACACGAGGTCGGCCAAGAGCATCCGGCCGGGGCGCAGAGCGCCTTTCATCACCGTCTGTTCCGGGGGGATATCCAGAACCCCGGCTTCCGAGGCCAGGATGAGCAGTCCGTCGCTTGTGCGGACGTAACGCGCCGGGCGTAGTCCGTTGCGGTCCAGACAGGCGCCTACCCGGAAACCGTCGGTGAAGACCACGGCGGCCGGGCCGTCCCAAGGTTCCATGAGTCCGGCGTGAAATTCAAAAAAGCCGCGCAGGTCCGGCCCCATGGGGTATTTGTCGCCCCATGCCTGGGGAATGAGCATGGACATGGCGTGATCGGGCGCGCGCCCGCCGCGCATGAGCAGTTCCAGGGCATTGTCCAGGTTGGCGGAATCGCTGGACTCGGCGTCGATGAGCGGAAAGAGTTTTGCAATGTCCCGGCCGAAAAGGGGCGAAGCGAGGCCGGGTTCCCTGGCCGTCAGCCAGTAGCGGTTGCCGCGTATGGTGTTGATTTCGCCGTTGTGGGCCAGACAGCGGAAGGGGTGGGCCAGCCGCCAGGAGGGGAAGGTGTTGGTGCTGTATCGCTGGTGCATCACGGCAAAGGGCGAGGCCACATCCGTGTCGGCCAGATCCGGGTAAAAGCCGGGCATCTGGCCGGCCAGCATCATGCCCTTGTAGACGACCACGCGGGCGGAAAGGCTTGCGAGGTAAAAGTCGTCGTTGCCGAAGCCGGCGCGCGCCGCCGCTTTCTCCATGCTTTTGCGCAGCACATAGAGGCTGCGTTCCAGAGCGTCGGCGTCGTCCGCCGGCCCGCCTGTCACGACAAACTGCATGACGCTCGGGCGGCTTGCACGGGCCGTCGCGCCCAGCACGGAAGGATCGACGGGCACGGCGCGCCATGCGCTTATGCGCCGACCTTCGGCCGTGACCGTTGCTTCCGCGACTGCCCGGCAGCGAGCCGCGCCTGCCTCATCGCGGGGCATGAAGGCCATGCCTAGGCCGTAGCGGCCTTCGGCCGGCAGATCGCAGTCCAGGTGTTTGCGCAGAAAGGCGTCGGGTATCCGGAAAAGAATGCCCGCTCCGTCGCCGGAGTCCGCGTCCGCGCCGGCGGCACCGCGATGCGTCAGATTGCGCAGGGCCTGTATACTCATGGACACGACATCGTGTCCGGCTTCTCCGTCCAGCCGGCAGACAAAACCCACGCCGCAGGAATCATGTTCGGACTGCGGGTCGTAAAGACCGATTTTCCGCATGAGGGAACCTCTCCGAATTACTATGTACCGCTTGAAAAGCGTGTTTTTAAGCGGTAGGATCGCCGGTCGGAAAATGCGATTTCTGTCCGGCTCATGCCGCCTTCGGCGGCGTGCAGGGACTCGGCGCCCGGATTGACGATTCCCGGCAGACGGGAACCGGGCGGATTGCCGCCTCCCTGAAGGAAAAACGGGCAAAGCATAAAGAAAATTCCGATAAAGTTCAATTTCGTCCGTGTTATACGCGCGGGACGGGTTTGTCAACAGCGGCGCGGAAATGGGCCAGGGCAATTGAGCTATGATGATAACATATTGAAATATCAAGATAAATTTTTGAGGCGCTGATCTAAAAATTCTTATTATTTCAGTATATTATCGTTTTTCATTCGATTGCCCTGTGAAATGGGCAGTCCGATAATTCGCCGTGACGGAACGGCGTAAGCCGCCGGGGCAGGCTCCGCGGAGCGCGGTGAAGAATCCGTTTTTCAAAAAAAAATATCAAGAAGATTCTTCGCTACGCTCAGAATGACAAGACAAGAAGCGCGGCGGATTATGGACAAGATTCGTTCTTTACTCCCCCCGGATACTGTGCCAGAATAAGCCGTTTGGGCATGCGGCCGTAGACGCTTTGTCGACCATCATGTCCGCAGGAGCAGAGGCATGTTTGTTTCAATCCGCAATCGGCACCGTCTGCCGATTGACTCCCTCCCGGCGGGCGGGAACCGGCCGGCCGGCCCCTCCCTGAAGGAAGGGGCCGGCGCAAGGGTGATCCCGGCAGGACCGGGAGTCAAGCGAAAATCTCCCTGAAGGGAGATGTCTCAAACCATAAAAGGAAGTTTGGATGAGCGATATCCGTTGGCGGCACAAGGATCTGCTGGATACGGAAGAGCTTTCCGCCTCCGAAATCACCTACCTTTTGGATATGGCGGAGCGTTTCGACGAAATAAACGCGCGCCCTGTCAAAAAGGTGCCCACCCTGCGCGGCAAGGGCATCGTCCTGTTTTTCGCCGAGGCCAGCACGCGCACGCGCACCTCCTTTGAGGTCGCGGGCAAACGTCTTTCCGCCGACACCTACGCCCTCGCGGCATCCGGCAGCAGCATCAGCAAGGGCGAATCGCTCCGGGACACGGCCCTGACACTGGAAGCCATGGCCCCGGACATCATTGTCATCCGGCATTCCGCCGGCGGCGCGGCGGCTTTTCTGGCCGAGCGCCTCCACTGCTCCGTGGTCAATGCCGGGGACGGGTGCCACGCTCATCCCACCCAGGCCCTGCTGGACGCCTTTACCTTGCGCAGGCACTGGCAGGGCGACATGCGCGGCAAAAGCCTGCTCATCGTCGGGGATATAGCGCACAGCCGCGTGGCGCGCTCCAATGTATTCCTCTGGCAAAAATTCGGAGTCACGGTGCGCGTGTTCGGCCCCCGCACCCTGTTGCCGCCCGGAATCCGCGGCTGGCCTGTCGAGGTCTGCGAGGACCTGGACGAGGCCGTTGCCGGGGCCGACGCGGTGATGGTCCTGCGTCTGCAGCTTGAACGGCAGCAAGCCGGCTTGCTGCCCGATCTCTCCGAGTATGCCGGGCGTTTCTGCATCGGCATGAAACACTTGGAAAAAGCCGCGCCGGACACGGTGGTGCTGCACCCCGGCCCCATCAACCGCGGTCTGGAGATAGCATCCGACCTTGCCGACTCCGGCCGGAGTCGTATTCTGGATCAGGTCGCCGCCGGCGTAGCCGTGCGCATGGCCGTGCTTTTCACCTTGGGTATGCGCGATGAACCCGAACAGTCGGCGGCGGGGGGAGTATGATGCGGAGCGAAACGCTTTTTCTGGAGCGGGCGCTGATTCCGAGCCTGGGCGGCGGGGCGCGCGATGTGCTGGCGCGGGGCGGGAAAATCGCAGCCTGCGCCCCGGCCGGAGAACTGGAGCCGCCCGCGGACGCGGAGCGTGTGCATTGCGCCGGGAAACGGCTTTTCCCCAGTTTTCTGGACGCGCATACGCACCTGCGCGACCCCGGCCACGAATATAAAGAAGACATAGACTCCGGTCTGGAGGCCGCCGCGCGCGGCGGCTTCGGCGCCGTCATGGCCATGGCCAACACCGACCCGGTCAACGACAGGGCGGCCGTGACCATCTATATGACGGAAAAAGCCGCCCGTCTGCATCCGCACGGGCCGCGTCTGTATCCCGTGGGCGCGCTCACCGTGGGCCTTGCGGGAAAAGAACTGGCCCCCATGGGCGAGCTGGCCGCCGCCGGGTGCGCGGCCTTTTCCAATGACGGCAAGGGCGTCGCGGACGCGGAAATTTTCCGCCGGGGCATGGAGTATGCCGCCCAATGGGGGCGCGTGGTCATCGACCATTGTGAAGACCCTCCCTTGGCTCGAGGCACGCTTATGAACGAAGGCGTCGTTTCCGGCCGCACCGGGATTCCGGGGGTGCCGACGGTCGCCGAAGCCCTGCATGCGGCCAGGGATATCCTGCTTTCCGAATACCTGGATCTGCCTGTCCACCTCGCGCACATAAGCTGCCGGCAATCCGTGGACCTGTTGCGTTTCGCCGCGGAACGCGGCCTGAAGGTAACGGCCGAAACCTGCCCGCATTACCTTGTGCTGGACGATACATGCCTGGAAAATTTCGATTCCGCGGCCAAGGTCAATCCCCCCCTGCGCAGCCGCGAAGACGTGCAGGCCCTGCGCTGCGCCGTGAGCGAAGGGCTGATCGGCATCCTCGCTACGGATCACGCCCCGCACGCGGCGCACGAAAAGGAACAGCCCCTGGATCAGGCCCCGTCCGGATTCATCGGCCTGGAAACGGCCCTGCCCCTGACCTATGATCTGGTCCGCGAAGGACTGCTGGACGAAGCCGCTTTCGTGCGCATGTGGCACAGCGCCCCGGCCGCCGTTTTCGGTATCGCCGTTAACAATTTCGCCCCCGGCGACCCCGCGGATTTCTTTCTCTTCGACCCGGATGCAGAATGGACCGTCTGCCGCGAAAGCATACGTTCCAAGAGCCTGAACACGCCCTTTCTCGGCGGCAGTCTGCGGGGCAAAGTGACCGCCCACTGGCTTGGAGCTTGCCGCATAGTATGATAGGATACGCATCGTGCCGGACGGGGCGATGTATCAGGGGAAGCACTGCTCTAATCGGGGCTCTGCCCCGATTAGAGCAGTTTGACTTTGAAATTGTATAAACCGACCTGCGCGGGTTTGCCTGCAAACCCGCGCAGCGAGATTGGAGCAGGCGGGCTTTGCCCGCCGCAAGCGACAATCTCAAGCGTAAAATGCTATGACAAGCTTGATGTCATGTTTATGGGATTCATAGTTTTTGCCTTGATTGTTGAGAATCTCAGAAGGATTATATAATAGTGTTAACAGGCCCTAGAGCATTTTACGCTTTCAACCCCTACGCAGTTTTCTTGCGAGGTACGGCACGGACAACCATACTATGCCCGCGCATAAAAAGAAGATGTCGGCCGACCAAGCTCCCGCAACCGGCGATATGATATTCTTTTCACCCATGCTGATGCATACGGAATTGGCCGTATGATAGAAAAAAACCACCAGGATGCCGACGGCGACGGCCTTGTATATGTTCGCAGCGCTCCGTGTCACTATCAGGGCTATCAGGCCCATCACGATTATCGAAAAGGCATAGGCCGGTTTGGCGAAAAAAGCCGTCCGGAGCATTTCCACATTTGATCCCGCCTGCTCCAGATGCCGGATCGCCGCATACAGTTCATACATGGTCAGACGTCCCGGATCCATGCCCATCTGTCTGCCGACTACCTGAAATGCCTGCAAATCCTGCCGGATGTCCAATTCCAGGCTGTCAAGCTTATGAGCCGTGTATTCCGACGGAACAAGACGCACCACATTCTCAAGTTTCCATATCCCTTGCGGCAAGATGCTGAATTCTTCAGCTTTTATTATTTCATCAATACTTATTCCCTCTTCATCAAGTTTATAAACAATAATATTCGATCCGACTTTACGTTCGACATACACTTTGTCTATATGAATGATATTTCTCCCTTCCTTAAACCATAAACCTTCAATATATGATTCCGCCAAAACATTTCCCCTGACTTTTTCCTGCCAGATGCGTGACGCTTCCCTGTCATACATAATACTGACAATCTGTCCGAAGATAAATAAAAGACATGCCAGACAGATACTGTACACAAGTATCATGTATACAAACACGGCCGGACGAATTCCGCCTGCGGCCAGCGCGGTAAGTTCGCGGTTGCGCTCCAGAAGATGAAGCTGCACTATTACGGAAACAAGGTAAACGGCAGGCATAACAAGATATACTATATTCGGCAGCTTGAGCAGAAAATAATAGGCAATGGTAGACGGCTCGATGCCGATGGCCAGAAAATCATCCAGACGCTCGAACATATCGGCCAGAATGAAAATGCCGACCCCTACGCAAAGGATCAGGAACAACAGGAAAAGGTTGTTCCGCAGGAGATAGGCGGGGAGCACCCTCATGTCGCCGTTCCTTTCGCCCTGCTCCGCCGGAAATTCCGCAGCCGTCCGAGCAGGCGTTCCGGGGAGGGAAAGCGTTCGCGCTCGGCCATGTGCAGGCCGATCAGCGCCGCGGGCGCGAAAATGCCGTCGGCCAGCCACAGTCCGGCCGCGGGCGGCAGATAGCCCGACTCGCTCAGGGTCAGGCCGAAGGAATATACGCAGTAATAGACAAGAAAGAAAAACAGTGCCAGGATTATGCCGATATGCCGGCGTACCCCGTGAAAGGCGCAGGCCAGAGGGATGGCGAAAATTCCCAGCACCAGACAGGCGGCGGGAAGCGAAATCCGTTTGTGCAGTTCAACCTCCACCCTGCGCTGAAACCGCTCATTGGGCGCGTCACCCCGTTCACGCATGTTCAGAAGACCGTTCCAAGACATCTCGTTGGGCGTCACTTCGCCGAGAATGTCCGCCCCGGAAAAAAGCGCGCTCAGGTTGAGGCGCACGATATATTCTCCAAATTCCAAAATGCTGATATTGCCGCTGTCGGGATCCACTCTGTAAATGCGGCCGTCACGCAGATTGAACACAACATCGCCGTGCATGATATCCGTTGTAATATTTCCTTCTGAAGCCAGTACCGTCAGGCTGTTGTTTTTTTCCTGTCTGCGGTCTTCAAAAATGACGTTCCTCAATCTCCCGTCAACAGGATCAACCTGTCTGGCGAACAAGGTCAATCCGAAAATATCCTTGTTGAACACCCCCGGCTGCACCACCACCCTGGCCCTGCTGCCGGCTATATTCAGGACAGTCGAGCGGAAATTGCCCATTCCCCAGGAGATGGCGTGCACGGATACAAACATGGATACCAACATGCATATACAGGAAAAAAACAGAGGAGCGCACAGAAGATTGTATATCCCGATACCTCCTGATTTTACGGCGGTAAGCTCCATATCCGTACTCATGCGCAAAAATGTAAGAAATACGCTTATCATGCAGGAAATCGGGAGAACAAGAACCAGAAAGGTGGGAATCATAAACAGAAGAATAAGGGCGATATCAGAGAGAGCGAAATCAAGACCGAGGAAAAGGCCGCGCATTTGCAGGCCGCGGCTGATCAGAATCAAGGCGAGCAACGACGTGACGCAGGCGGCGAAATTAAGCGCCAATTCCCGCAGGATACAACGGTGCAGGCGGGTGAAGGCAACAGCTTGGATTTTCATCAAATTTTCTTTTATGGTCTGAAACTTCTCCCTTCATGGAGATTTTCGCTTGACTCCCGGTCTTGCCGGGATCACCTTTGCGTAACTCCTTCCTCTCGCTCATGCCGATTCCCGGTTGATTCGGAATCGGCATTATATCTGCAAGGCGGAAAAGTCAGCCAGGCGGCCCAGCCTGCTTACCAGCGCCTGCAGCAGATTAAGTCTGTTCAGGCGCAACGCCGCATCCTCGCACATGACCATCACGCCGTTGAAAAAGGCATCCACGGTCGGTCGCAGTTCGTTCAGCAGGGCAAAGAGTTCACTGTAGGAATCCGATTCCCACAAACGGTCGAATACGGGGCCCAGGCGTTCAAGTTCAGCCGCCAGGGCTTTTTCCGCCTCATGCTCCAGCAGGCCGGGATCGTACAGGCCGTTCACCGCGGCTTCCAACTCCCCGTCAAGTTTGTGGATTATGTTGGCTGCCCGTTTGAAGATCAGCACCCCGGCCGCGAAATCCTCCGTGCGGCTGAACGATGTGAGCGCGGCCAGACGTTCCCGGGCAGCCCATACATCGTCCGCCCCGGAGAGGATCACGGCATCCGCGGCCAATGTTTCAGCCCCTTCCGTTGTAAAAAGATTTTTCAGACGCTGCCGGAAAAAATCCCGCAGTCTGGTGAGCGCCTGTTCCGGTTCCAGTTTCCAGGCCCGCTCGCCATAGCAGCGCAGGGCTTCGGCAAAAAGACCGTCAGCACTGAAGCGCAATTTTTTTTCACATGCCGTGCGGGCTATGCCTAGGGCGGCGCGCCGCAAAGCGTAAGGATCGGCTGTCCCTGTGGGAATCATGCCCAGCCCGAAACAGCCTGCCAGGGTGTCCGCCTTGTCGGCGATGGAAAGCAGCGCCCCGCAAAGCGTCTTCGGGGTCGGGGTGTCCGGCCCGGCCGGAAGATACTGCTCGGCGACGGCATCGGCCACATCGCGGCTCTCCCCGAAACGCTCCGCGTAAATGCCGCCCATAATGCCCTGAAGGACGTCAAATTCTTTTACCATTTCCGAAACAAGGTCCGCTTTGCATACGCGCCCCGCGCGCATGACGTCTTCTTTGGAAGGCATCGGCCGAGGCAGGCCGCAACGGGCGTTTTCGGACAGATAGGCACACAGATGTTCGATGCGGCGCGTCTTTTCGCCCATAGACCCCAAAGGAGCCAGGAAGATGACCGTTTCCAGAGCCGCAAGCCAGTGCTCGAAGCCGCCGCAGGCAATATCCGTTTTCCAGAAAAAACGCGCGTCTTCAAGGCGCGCGCGCAAGACGCGCTCCCATCCTCTTCTCGCCGGATCGGGATTTTCCGGGCTCAGGTTCAGCACGGTCAGAAAATAGGGCAGCAGCCTGCCGTTCTCCCCTTCCACCCCAAAACTCTTCTGGTGCCGTTCCATGCTTGTGAGCAGCACCTCGCGGGGCAACTCAAGATAAGCCTGGTTGAAAGACCCCAAGAGCGGCAGAGGATGTTCGCAAAGGCCTTGAACTTCCTGCAGGAGAGGCTCTTTCCAGAGTATGCCGCCGTTTTTTCCGGCGGCCAGTTCCGTACCCTGTTCCACGATGATGCGCCTGCGCTCTTTGCCGTCAACGGTTATGCGACACTTTTCAGCCGCCAGGGCGAAGTATTCCGAGGCATTGCGCAGCGTAAAGGGGCCGGGTCCGTGTGCTCTATGCCCGTATGTCGATGTGCCCGAGGCAATGCCCGCCGCCGTAAAGGGCACGGGGATGCTGCCCAGGAGGGCGAGAATCCAGCGGATCGGCCGGACAAAAGCCGTTTCCGCCGTACCCCAGCGCATGCGTTTGGGAAAGGGAAGCCCCAGGATCACTTCCGGGCAAAGTTCAGACAGCAGCGCCGGGGTCTCCCTGCCGCCCATGACTTTGCGTACGGCGATATACGGGCCTTTCTCCGTTTCCTTTACAAAAACGTCTTTCAGGGTCACGCCGTGCGATTCGGCAAAGCCTTCGGCCGCCCGCGTCGGCCGGCCGCCGATGTCGAAGGCCGCCTTGCATGAAGGCCCGGTGACGACCTCGTCATACACGGCCGACATTTCCGCCAGTTCATCAATATAGGCGACAAGACGCCGCGGCGTGGAACAGACCAGCGGTTCGGAAAAGGCCGGCCCCGCCGCTTTCAAGGCCGCGCTCAAGCGTTCGGCCAGCTCTTTTTCGGCGCCGGCCAAAAAACGCGCCGGCATTTCCTCGGTGCCGATTTCAAGAACAAAAGCAGGCATATACAATCCTTTTTATTTCCCGGTTGTGCGCGACAGAGGCCGGCCCGGCTCTTTACATTGCTGCGCGTACAGATGCGCCGCGGACTCCGCCAGACGCCGTACCCTGGCCATATAGCCGGTGCGCTCGGTTATGGATATGGCTCCGCACGCGTCCAGCAGGTTGAAGGTATGCGACGCCTTCAGGGTATAATCATAGGCGGGCCGGAGCAGACCGCGCGCGATAAGGCCAAGGCATTCTTTTTCAAAGTCGTTGAAATGGCGCAGAAGCATTTCCGGGTTTGCGGCCTCAAAATTGAATACCGACTGCTCCACTTCATTCTGATGGTAGATGTCGCCATAGGACACATGCTCGTTCCAGGCAAGGTCGTACACAGATTCCTTTTCCTGCAGATACATGGCCAGACGTTCCAGGCCGTAGGTCAGTTCAACGCTGACGGGGGCAAGATCAATGCCCCCCACCTGCTGAAAATAGGTGAACTGGGTCACTTCCATGCCGTCCAGCCAAACCTCCCATCCCAGGCCCCAGGCGCCGAGGGTCGGGGATTCCCAGTCATCTTCCACGAAACGGATGTCGTGGCACGCGTAATCAATGCCCAGGGCGCGCAGGCTGTCCAGGTAAACTTCCTGCACATTGTCCGGTGAAGGCTTGAGGATGACCTGGAACTGAAAATAATGCTGCAGACGATTGGGGTTTTCGCCGTAACGCCCGTCCGTGGGCCGGCGCGAAGGTTCCACGTAAACCGCGTTCCACGGCTCCGGCCCTATGGCGCGCAGAAAGGTCGCGGGATTGAAGGTCCCCGCCCCGCACTCCAGATCGATAGGCTGCAGCACGACACAACCGCGCGCGGCCCAAAAGTTCTGCAGAGTAAAAATAACATCCTGAAAATACATAACTGCTCCGATGCGGGAGGTAACAGTGTGAAGCGGATCTACATTTCTTGTCTTGTCATTCTGAACGTAGCGAAGAATCCATTTTTTCGGTTTTTTTAGAGCCATTTCAAAATGAAATCGCTCTAAGGAAACGCTGATTTATTTCTTTGAGGAGGCTCCGCTCCCTCAAACTGCCCCTGCACCCCCAATAAATATGTCAGCAGGTTATATTTGCGGGGGGTCCGGGGGAAGTCACTTCCCCCGGCGGGGTTCGGGACAGCGCTCCGATTAAATCAGTGCTTCCCTAGGAGCCTGTCGGACTTTGCCTTAAAATATTTATAACATACTGAAATTATTATATACGGCTTTCATTGATCGGATTTGCTATATATAAAAATATCAGTATGTTACAGAAAAT
>JAISRC010000057.1 GCA_031273845.1 Desulfovibrio sp. | reverse complement strand
TCATCAAACATTTGAGCGCGGATGAATCAGCCCGTATGATTGCTGAATCCAGAGATAAAGCCCTTATGGATATAGAATCCTTGGTATCTGATGCTTTAGAGGAAGGCCGGCAGGAAGGCCGGCAGGAAGGCGTATATAGCGTGGCGAAAAACCTCCTGCAAGAAAAAATGCCTGCTGAAGCCGTTGTCAGAGTTACAGACCTGTCGCTTGAGGAAGTGAAACGTCTTGCCGCTGAACTTTTGCAGTAGGCAAGTACCTTTTCCACCTCGCCGGACGGTTTTACCCCGCCGGCAACGCCGGCAGGACGAAGCGCAACGTTCTTGTCATTGCGGGCGGCGAAGCCGTGCGGCATCAGGATATTCTCAATTTTGATATGTCTTGGAGCATTTCAAAGTTGAAAATGTCCTGCGACCATCTTGTGTCGTTGAGTCCGCCACCGGACTCCAAAGCGCCTTCGGCGCCGCGCTTCTCACGCTTTGAAAAAAAATCCGTCAAGCTCAAAAGATAACGCGCAAGTCACAAACGCATATAATGAACCAACACGGCACACAAATTGAGAAATTTCTATGCGATATAAAAAAATTGACGAAGACGGAGCGCGTCCATTTGTGAAATGGGCCGGCGGGAAAGGTCAAATTTTGGAAGAGATCAGGAGAAAATACCCCGCTGAACTCGGCAAAAAAATAACCAAATACGCTGAACCTTTTGTCGGCGGCGGCGCGGTTTTGTTTGACGTATTGAATAAGTATGCAATTAGCGAAGCTTATATCTCTGATATCAACCGTGAGTTAATTATTGCCTATACAACAATCCGTGATAACGTTGAAGAATTGATCAGAATTCTCAACAATATTGAGCAAAAATATATTTCAGCGGATGAAGAAAAGCGTAAAATATTGTATTACGCTAGTCGAGATCGCTTTAATTCATTAAAACTAAAACATGATAACGGTATTGAAATTTCATCTTTGTTTATTTTTCTTAATAAAACATGTTTTAACGGCCTGTATAGAGTAAATTACAGCGGATTATTTAACGTTCCACAAGGAAGTTATAAAAATCCGCTAATATGTGACAAGGAAAACTTACGCATTATATCGGGAAAGCTAAAGCGTGTGGAAATAATTTGCGAAGATTATCAATTATCAAGACAATTTATTGATAACAAAACGTTCGCGTATTTTGATCCTCCATATCGTCCTCTGTCAATAACTTCAAGCTTTACAGCATATACAAAAGATGGATTCAGCGACAAAGAGCAGGTTGAACTGGCAAAATTCATAGATGAAATGAGCTATAGAGGAGCCTGTGTTGTCGCAAGCAATTCAGACCCCAAAAATTTGAATAGTGATGACAACTTTTTTGATAAACTTTATCAAAATCATTCAATATTTCGCATTTCAGCGACTAGAGCTATAAACGCCGTAAGCAGTGGACGTGGACAAATAAAAGAATTACTTATAACAAATTACTAAAAAGTCGTAACTATGCGTAACTTTGACACATGGCTATCATAGTTTCATGACAGCATATCAGACTATGGATATTATGCTGATTTTGATAAGATATATCGCAATGTTGATAAAATAAAAGTTGAATTGAATATTCTCAATTCCTTGATTGGCTCAGGTGACATAGAAAATGAATTTGACCGGATCACACACTTGTACCCGGAAACGCTAAAATGTATTCCAATACTTCTGGCTGTACGCGCAAAAGAAATTTACGCCATTGATGAAGATGGCGGGTTTAACTATTCACGGTTTTACCCCACCGGCAACGCCGACAGGACGAAGCGCCACATTCTTGTCATTGCGGGCGGCAAAGCCGCGCGGCAATGCCTGCAGACCCTTCGGCTGCATCTCGGAACAACAGGGCGTAGCGGATTATGGTGAAGAATCCATAATCCGCTACGCTTCTTGTCTTGTCATTCTGAGCGTAGCGAAGAATCTATCTTCGAGGTTTGCTTTTTCAAGGCGCCAAGATGGATTCTTCGCCTTCGGCTCGGAATGGCGATACGTTGTGCTGCAATGCCTGCAGACCCTTCGACTGCACTTCGGAACGACAGGACGTTGCGGATTCGGACACGGCCCGACAAAAAGCACGGCGGATTACGGCGCGGCACGGTTATTGCCGGCACGAAGAAAATTATGTATTCCACGCGACAAAAGGAGCGAACATGTTGCAGGAAAGCGTACGCGCCATCTGCGCAGCCGCTGGCTGGCGCATCCCCCCGGCGGACGAATCCGGAGCCTATGCCTTTTCTCTGGAAGGAGGGCCCGATTTTACCCTCTCCTCCCCCGACGGAGCGCGGCTTCTGGCATATACCGTCCTCCTGCCGGCCCCCGAGGCGGGCCGGGAAATAGACCCGGACACGCTCGCAACGGTTATGTCCATCACAGCGGGCAAGTTTGCCGCATTGCGGGCCGTTCCCGCCCTGGAGCCGGACAACGGAAACCTTGCGCTCTATCGCTTCGCCTCCATGAAAGATGAAGGGCCGGAGCGCCTTATAACCTTTATGGAAACGTTTCTCAACGAAGCGGCCTTCTGGAAGGCGCAGCTCCTCGCGGCGGCGCCTTTTACCGACACTATGAGTATGCCTGGAGCATATCAAAGTTGAAAATGCTCAGGCGGCGTAAGCGCGAAGCGCCGCCGCCCGCCCCGCAGGCGAAACTTGCTTTCGCCGTTAAGCGCCGCAGGAGGCGTTTCAAAATCAAATTGCTTAGAAAGACCGGCCCGGCGGCCGGCCTTCGGATTCCCGTGCGGAACCCTGTAATGCCGCAGATCGTTTCCTTGTGCAGCGCTGAACAAACCATAGGCCAGGTCACGAATGAACAGCACAGGTCGAAAAAAATACATTCTCGGAATCCCCCTGCTCTTTTTACTGCTGTCGTTCTGCCTGCCTGCCGCGACCGCCGCGGCGGCCGGTCTGGCCGACCTGAGAAGACCGTATACCCATACATCCCAGGGCGAACCCCTTGCCTCCCTGCTTTCCGACTTCGCCATCAGCCAGGGCTACAGCGCTTCGTTCACGCCGGGCGTGACGGGGGTTGTGAACGGCGATTTTTCCGCCATGCCCCCCGCCCGCTTCCTGGCCGGCATCCGGGCCGGATACGGGGTGGAAGCATACACCCTGGGATCGACCATCTATTTCTTCAACCAGAGCGAGCGCCGGCGCGAGGTGCTGCGCGTCAATTCCATGCCCCCCGGCGAGATGCGCGACGCGCTGATGCGCATGGGAGTGCTCTCCCCGGACCTGCCCAGCAATGTTTCCAGGCGGGAACGCCTGCTCTTCATCGAAGGTCCCGACAACTACGTCACAGGCCTTGTGGCGTCCATCCGGACCATGGAAGAAGCCCAGCTGAACGATCAGGTCATCAAGGTTTTCCGTCTCAAGTACGCCTGGGCCGACGACACGACCATTGAGAACGCCTCCAATTCCGTCCTGCTGCCCGGCGTGGCCTCGGTGCTCCGGTCCATAGCCACCGGGCAACCCAGCCCCGCGGTACGTACCCTGCACCGCAGCGACAGCGGGTCTTCCCTCATGGGCACAGGCCTGGGCAGCCGCTCCACAGCCGGCTCCGGGCCCACGGACGCCGCGCCGGCGGAAGCCGCCGGGTCGGGACCGAACATTATCGCGGAGCCGCGCAGCAATTCCGTCATCGTCACGGACAAACAACACAAAATGCCCTACTACGAGGCCGTCATCGCCGAACTGGACAAAGCGGTGGACCTGGTGGAAATCCACGCCGCCATCCTGGATGTCAACGCCGACTACGCATACAACCTGGGCATCAACTGGGGAGGCCAACGCACGGGCGGCTCTTTCGGCGGGAGCGAGCTGCTCATCGGCGCTCCCGGAGCGGGCGTGGGCGCAGCCGCCGATGCCGGCTTCGCCATGACCACCGTGTACACCTCCGGCCTCGACCGGTTCTTCTCCAATATCCGCGCCCTGGAAGCGATAGGCGAAAGCAACATTCTCGCCCGGCCCTCGGTGCTGACCGTGGACAACGTGCAGGCCTCGCTGGAACACACCACCACCTTTTACATCAAACTGGAAGGCTATCAGGCCACGGATCTGGTGCCCGTCACCTCCGGCACCATCCTGAAGGTGACGCCGCGCATCCTGCGCATGCCCGACGGCAGGCCCTCCCGCCTGTCCATGACCATCGTCATCTCCGACGGCGCCGACCCGGTGGCGAGCAACAAGGACACCTGGGTCGGGAACGTGCCCCCGGTGACGAAAGTGACCATCAATACCCAGGCCGTGGTCGGCGAGGGACAAAGCCTGCTCTTGGGCGGCTTTTATTATGAAAACCGCCGCGAGAACGAGACGGGGGTTCCCGGCCTCATGAACGTGCCGCTTCTGGGTTCCCTGTTCAGCAGGAAGGAGCAGTCCGTGCGGCGCATGGAACGCATGATCCTGATTTCTCCGCGCATCATCTCCTACAACGCCCTGGACGTTCCCGTGCCGGACAGGGTGAATGAACACGGTTTCGCCCTGAACCCGACGACCCCGGACTATGCCCTGAACGAAGATTTCTACGCGGTTGAGCCGAGAAGCAGCGGCTGCACCACCGGCAGCGGCATACGGCCCGCGCCGAACCCCGTCCCGCAACCGGGCAACGCGCCCCCCGTCCCGCAGCCGGGCGGGGCGCCGGTCCTGCAGCCGATGGGGACGCCGGTCCGTGTCCCGCAACCGGGCGCCCCCCCGGTTCTGCAGCCGGGCGGGACGCGCGGCCGTGTCCCGCTGCCGGGCAACGCGTCGGAGCGATGATGGATCGTGAGATTCAACTGACCATTTTCACCGGCACGCATGCCGGGGCGGAAATCCGGCTTCCTCCGGGCGACTGCGTCTTCGGTTCGGCCGAGGACTGCGACATCATTCTCTCTGACAGCACCATCGCCCCGCGGCACTGCGTCCTGACGGTGTCTGAAAAGGGCGCCCTGCGCATCCGTCCTCTGGAGGGGACCCTGACGCTGAACGGCAGGACCTGCACTGAACCTTTCGACCTGCCGGAGGCCGTTCCCGTTCTCGCCGGGCTGGTCTGTTTCGCCTGGGCGCGCGACGGCCGGAGCCTGAGCGCCGTGACGCCGCCGTCCCTCTTCGGCGCGGACGGCGCCGGCAATGAAAAAACGGGCGCGGACGATGCGCGTCTCACTCTTGATTCCGCATCCGGCACGGAGGACGGCGATGCGCCGGCCGCTCCCGGCGCATCGCGGCCGATGCGGCGGAGGCTTCTGCTCGGCGCGGTCATCCTCCTGCTGCTCGGTCTGACGGTGCGCTTTCTGTCCCCCGCCGATGCCCCTTTCATTGATGTCGGCGCGCTGGAGGGCTATCTTCGCGCCGAGGGCTTCAACTCGCTTCTGGTCAGCGCGAACAACGGCCGCGCCGTCATCTCCGGTCTGGTAGCCGAACCCGGAGACGCCGACAAGGTCCGCGCCCTGGCCGCGAAACAGTCCTACCCCGTTCAGGTGGTCGTGCGCGACAGGGAAGACTTCATCAACACGCTCCGGTCCATCCTGGCGGCGCACGGCCTCTTTCTCCAGATAGCCGTCGACAACAGGGGCGCGACCCTGCTGGGCTACGCGCTTGATTCCCTTGTGGAGCGCGCCGCGCTCAGTTGGGCGCGCACCGGCCTGCCGCATTATGCGGACATCCGCTCCGGCCTGCTCACCCGCAAGGATGTGGAGGGGACCCTGCGCGCGAAGCTGGCGCAGGCGGGCCTCGGCGATACGGTCCATATCGACTGGCAGGCGGGGGTGATCGTCCTTTCCGGCCCCGGCGCGGACAGCCCGGCCCTGCCCGGCGTCATCCGCGACGTATGCGCGGCGCTGCGGTCTCCCCTGGCTTTTCAAAGAAGGTCGATTTCAGCCGGCGAGCAGATCTACGTCGGCGAAGCCCCGACAAGGGAGGCCGAAGACACGCGGGAGCGAAGCGTCCCGGAGCCCGCGCAGGAGCGAAGCGTCACGGAGGCCGCGCAGGGGCGAAGCGTCACGGAAGCGGAACCGGAGCGGCGTTTTACGGAACCCGCGCCGGAGCGGAGTTTCACGGAACCCGCGCCGGCCTCTCCGAACAGCCCTTTCGGCGCCTCCCTGAATCTGCGGAGCGTTACGCCGGCCGGCGGCGGCAGAGGGGCCGATTCGGAGGGCCTGCCCTTTATCACCGTCTCCGACGGACGGCTGTATTTCATCGGGGGGACGCTCCCCGGCGGCTATGTCCTGACCGGAGTCTATCCGGACAGGCTGGAATTTTCCAGAAACGGCGTCCCGCTGGTATACAAATTGCTGAAACGTTAGTACTGTGGTGAACAGCACAGTATCGGCACAATCCGGAATTTTTCCAAAGCATGCGTCATTGGCATGCAAACTGCAAGGAAGGTAATTATGGAGTCGGCATCACCCGGCGATTGGCAAGAAAAGTTGGCAGCGGATTCGGACGGCAGCGCCCTGAAGAGTTTGCGGGAACAGTTGGCACGCGACCGGGCGGTTCTGCGCCGGGACATGGATTCCGGAGCTTCGCCGGAAGCTTACGCAGTCTCCGCAAAGCTCGCGGCGGCCGTGGATGCGGCGGAGAGCGCGGCGACGGCATATTGGGAAAAATACAACCGATAATTTTCTTATCACAAAGGAGCGAATCATGAGCTTGCAACTGACCGACGCAGTATTCACGAACAGCATGAAAGGCGTGACCGACATGCAGAAAACACTGGATGCGAAGATGCAAAGTGTAATAAGCGGGAAAGGAGAGGTCAAACAGGAAGATTTGATCTCGCTGCAATATGAAATAGGCAAGTATAACACCTTCGTCACCGCGCTGAACAATACGGTGCAGGCCATCCAGAGCCAGGCCAAAGAACTGGCGAAGTCCATTCATTAAGGCGTGTTGCGAATGAACGCTGGCAATGTTCCGGCGGCGCGGCTGCGCGCCGCCGTCCTTATTAACCGGGAGGTGTTGCGTGTTGGAAAACAGTGATTTGCAGACGCTCGGCGAAATCGGTTTTTGCGCGGTGCTCTCGGGCAACATATTGCAGGCCCGAACCATTTTTGAAGGACTTCTGGCCGCGCGCCCGGGACACCCGGCTCCCCGGATGGGGATCGCCATGAGCCATTACATGATCGACGAATTCGATCAGGCGGAGAGCGTTCTGCGTTCCCTTCTCGACGAAAAGCCCGATTATCATCTGGCGCGGGTACACCTGGCCCTGTGCCTGATACTCGCGGGCAGGGGCGGGGAGGCCGTGCCCCTGCTGCGTGAAGCGGAGCGCGTCAACGACCCCCTGTTCAAGGATATGGTCGCCGAACTTCTGGAGCATGCCGCATGAGCGGACGCGCCCTGATCCCCCGTGCTCCGGGCAGGGCGGCGGGCGTTGTTTTTCTCCTGGTTCTCTGCCTGCTGCTCGGCGCCTGCCGGGTGGAACTTTACCGCGATCTGACGGAAAGCACGGCCAACGAACTGTTGAGCGCGCTGCTGGAACGCGGCATTGTGGCGGAGAAGGTCAGCCTGGGCAAAACCGGCTTCGCCGTGGAAGTGGACGAGGCGGATCAGCTCCGGGCCCTGGAGATTCTGCGGGACCTCGGCCTGCCCAAGCCCGTGTATGACGGCCTGGGCACGGTCTTCCGCAAGGAAGGCATGATGAGTTCCCCGATGGAAGAAAGGGCGCGCTTTGCCTACGCCCTGTCCCAGGAAATCGCCGCTTCCTGCGCCCGCCTGGACGGGGTTGTCGATGCGCGCGCCCATGTGGTGCTCGGTGAACGGGATGTCACAACAGGCTCGGTGACGCCGGCTTCGGCCGCGGTCATGCTCAGGTACGCCCCCGAGGCCCCGATCAACCAATACCTGCAGCAGATTCAGCAGATGGTCGTGCAGTCCGTGCCGGATGTGGCGGCGGAGCGCGTTTCCGTGCTCTTTTTCCCGGTTATGGGCGACGTCACGCGGCCCGAAAGGCCGGTCCTGTCCGATATTTTCGGCATCAAGGTGCTCAGGGGCAGCGCGGAACGCGCCCGGACGGCCGGCGTTCTCATTTTTCTGGCGGGCGTCGCCGCGGGCTGCGGCGGGCTTGTCGTTTTCCGCCGCGTCGTCCGGGGCACCGGACAGGCGCGGAGCGGCACGCGTTAGGGCATTCTCAATTTTGAAATGCTCCGGCGCATCAACCCTGTTTCAGCCGCGTAAACGGAGTCAAACCGTGGGCGAATCTTTTCCGCACGAAATCACACAGGTCAACCCGGCCTTGCTTGCCGCGACGGCGCGCTTTCTCGCGCCGTCCTCGGACGACTTCGCCCCCGCCGACCTGCCTGAAGAAGCGGGCGGGCTGTTGCGCGACGGCGTGTTGCGGCGTCTGGAAGGAAGCCGCGCGGGCAAGGTTCTGGTGCGCGCCTATCTGTTGCGGCAAAGCGGTCTTGCCGATCCGGCCCCTTTTACGGACTTTCGTGACGAACGCCGGCGTCTGGCCCTGCTTGACAGGGAAACCACCGCCCGGCTCGCCCTGCTCTTCGGCGCCTGCCTGTATGCCCCGGAGGCGGCCCGCTGCATACGGCGGGAAGAAGTGCGGGCCCTGCGCGCCTCCCTCGGCGACTCTTACGAGTATATCCTGTCGCGCGGGCGTTTTCAGGTGCGGCAGGCGCGCGACCTTTTCACGTCCTTCCGGCGGGACCTCGCCTTGCACGCGCGCATGAACGCGGCCGGCTGCGCCGCGCTCCGCCTGTGCATGGCCGACTGGCCCCTCCCCCTGCGGCAGCGGGCCGCCCCGCGCCTGCCCGCGGAACTGCGCGGCCCCTGCGACGCCGATCCGCGCTGCGACAGGGAAAATCTGGCCGTGCTCTGGCAGGCCGTCAAGAAACTTCTGCTGAAAGAGGTGGCTCCGCAATGGCAGCCCTGTTTCGCATAAGGGCCGGCGGCATCGACGCCGCACCCGGTTCCCGCCTGATCCGGGCGGAAGAATGGGCGGCGTATCGCGCCGCCGGGGACATCGTCGCCGAGGCTGAGCGATATGCCTTGGACCTGCGCCGGAAAGCGGATGAAGCCTTCGTCGCGGAAAAACAGCGCGGCTATGACGAAGGCTTGCGGCAAAGCCGCGCGGAACACGCGGAAAGCATGCTGGACACCGTGCTCAAATCCATTGACTATATCGAAGGACTGGAAAAAGGCATTGCCGGTCTGGTCGGTGACGCCCTGCGCAAGATTCTGGGCGAACTTCCCCCGGAAGAGCGCATCATCGGCGTGGTGCGCAACTCCCTCAATCTGGTGCGGGGCCAGAAACGCGTCACCCTTTCCGTCTCCCCGGAGGATGAGCCGCTCGTACGCGCCCGGATCGACGAACTTATGCACGACCACACAACAGGTTCGTTCATCGACGTGACGGCGGACGGTCGGCTTTCACGCGGGTCCTGTCTGCTGCAGAGCGACATGGGCGTTATCGACGCGGGGATTGAGACGCAGATCCGGGCTATCATCAATACCCTGGAAAAACGGCAGAAAGGATAGCGGATCGTGTCCACCTTCGAATATATCGACTCCATGTACCGTTCCGCCCTGGCGGAAACGCCTTCGGTGGAAATACGCGGCCGGGTGGAAAACGTCGTCGGCACCATCATCCGGGCCGTGCTCCCCAACGTCACCGTGGGCGAGCTGTGCATCCTGCGCAACCCTTGGGAGCAGTGGCAACTCAATGCCGAGGTAGTCGGCTTTCAGCGCCAGTATGCGCTGCTCACCCCCTTTGGCAGCGTCCAGGGCATTTCTCCTTCCACGGAGGTGATTGCCACGGGAGGCATCCATTCCGTAGGCGTGGGCACGGCTCTTTTGGGCAGGGTACTGGACGGGCTGGGAAATCCTCTGGACGGCGGCCCTCCTCCGGAGGTTGAGACCCGTTACCCCGTCTATGCCGACCCGCCCAACCCCATGTTGCGGCGCATCATCGACAAACCCCTGTCCCTGGGTCTGCGGGCCGTGGACGGGATGCTCACCTGCGGCGAAGGGCAGCGCATGGGCATTTTCGCCGCGGCCGGCGGCGGCAAAAGCACCCTGCTCTCCTGTCTGGTCAAGGGAACCGAAGCCGATATCACCGTGCTGGCCCTCATAGGGGAACGCGGCCGCGAAGTGCGGGAATTCATCGAGCGCGACCTGGGGAAGGAAGGCATGAAAAAGGCCGTGGTGGTGGTTTCCACTTCGGACCGTTCGGCCATGGAACGCCTGAAAGCCGCCTACGTTGCCACGGCGGCGGCGGAATATTTCCGGGATCAGGGGAAAAAGGTGCTCCTGCTTATGGATTCCGTCACCCGCTTCGGACGCGCCCTGCGTGAAATCGGTCTGGCAGCCGGGGAACCGCCCACCCGCAGGGGTTTTCCTCCCTCGGTTTTTTCCAGCCTGCCCCTGCTCATGGAAAGGGCCGGCAACTCGGACAAAGGTTCCATCACGGCCCTGTATACGGTGCTGGTGGAAGGCGACGACATGACCGAACCCATAGCCGATGAAACCCGGTCCATACTGGACGGGCACATCGTCCTTTCACGCAGGCTGGCCTCCGCCGGGCACTATCCCGCCATCGACGTCCTGAGCAGCGTCAGCCGGGTCATGAACTCCGTCATCACGCCGAAACACCGGCAGGCGGCAGAGAACATACGAAAAATTCTGGCAAAATATGCGGATATGGAACTTCTGGTGCAGATAGGCGAATACAAAAGCGGCACGGATGCCGAGGCGGACGATGCCGTTGCCCGCATCGGCCGGGTAAACGCCTTCCTCAAACAGGGAACGGATGAAATCAGCGGCTTCGCGCAAACCTTGGCCGCCATGGAGGATGTGCTGCGTTGACGGGATACCCCCTCGCGCCGCTCCTGCGGGTGCGGCAGGCGCGCCTGGACACGGTCGGGAAAGAATACGCCGCGGCTCAGGCCGCTCTGCGCGAGGCTCTGGAAAGAGTCGCGGAAAGCGCGAAGGCACTGGCCGATTATGCGCAACAGAGGGAAGAGGAAGAGGAAAGACGCTACCGCGTCGCCCTTTTCTCGACAATGAGCCGCAAGGATCTGGATGCCTTCAAGGCCGGTCTGGCCGCATTGCGGGACAGGGAAAATTTCCTGCGCGAGGAACTGGCCCGGCGGGAAAAAGAGGCGGATGAGGCGCGGACAGCCGGGGATGAGGCGCGGGAACGGCTGACGCGCGCCCGCAAGGACGCCGAAAAAGTCGATATGCACAGGGATGCCTGGCTGACGGAGCGGGCCCGCACGGCGGAATATCGGGAAAGCCTGGAACTGGAAGAATTTTCGGGAAAAAAACACGGCTGTGATGATGATTTCGAAGACGCGGACGAAAACGCCCGGCATTAGAGCAGTTTGATTTTGAGACGCCCCTGCCGGCGTTTAACGGCGAAAGCAAGTTTCGCCTGCGCCTGCGGGGCGGGCGGCGGCGCTTCGCGCTTACGCCGCCTGAGCATTTTCAACTTTGAAATGCTCTAGGAGCCTGTCGGACTTTAAGCATGTATTTTCTGTAACATACTGATATTTTTATATATAGCAAATCCGATCAATGAAAGCCGTATATAATAATTTCAGTATGTTATAAATATTTTA
>JAISRC010000046.1 GCA_031273845.1 Desulfovibrio sp. | reverse complement strand
TAGATCGGGAGGCAGGTCGAAGTATTTGCCGAGGTTGAGGATCGTGCGCTGTTTGACTTTCGTGCCGTCACGCATACCATCGACAATGCGAAAAGTTGTGTAACTTTGGTCTGTTATCAAAGTTTTCGTTTTTGTCTGTCGAATATACATGGGTCAAGCATAGCATAGACGATAAGTAATGCAAGGAATATTTTTTGACTTCTGGCACAACATTTGAAGTTTTTGATGTGTGACCATTGAAATAATTGATGTTTTTTTTTCTAAAAACCGGCAAAAAAGTCGTTTTTTCGGCCTTTTTTTGCCGGTTTTTGTTAAAGACGGGTTAGTCTGTTAAGACTCGCAGATTAGCCGGACAACAATGATTTGAAAATGGAAAATGCTTCGGCGGCGTATGTGCGAAGCGCCCGCGGAGCGGTGTTCAGGCAAGCAGCGGCAAATCCGGCGGACCGGCGTATGCAGCCGCGTTATTTTTTGGCCGCTCTTACGCGCCAGATGATCAGCGCCACCACCAGAACAGCAAGCAGTATGTACAAGATGCCGTGCCCCACACGGTCCATCAGGCCCATGAAGGCTTGCCCCGCGTAATGGCCCCCGTAAGTAAAGGTCAGCGCCCAAGCACCCGCTCCCACGGCATTGAGCAGGAAAAACTTTTTATGGGTCACCCCGCTGATGCCGAGCATGATGGGCGTGATGTTGCGTACCCCGTAAATAAAACGAAAACCGAGGATCATGGCGGTGTCGTATTTCCGGAAAAGTCGCGCGGCCTTGTCCATATTTTTGGCGATACGGGGAAACTTCGCCAGCACGTATACTCCCTTGTGCTTGCCCAGACTGAACATGACCTGATCGGAGGCGAAACTGCCGCAAAAAGCGGAGAGGGCTATAAAGTGCGGTTCAAGGCCCACGGACTTCGCCGTCATGCCCGCCAGAATGACGATGGTTTCGCCCTCAAGAAAGGTCCAGACGACAATGATCAGATAACCCCACTCGCCGAGCAGCTCCGCAGGATCCTTGCCGGAACTGCGGATCGCCTGGACAAGAACCGCGACAAGCAGAACCGCTATGGGGACGATATACCAACGTTTGCGCAAAGTTTTGATCGCCTGCGAAAAAGACACCGTTCATTCTCCCCTTTTTCCTTTATTCGATTTCCGCTTCGGAGCATTTCAAAGTTGAGAATATCCTAAAAAGGCATGGATTGCCGCGCGGCTTCGCCGCTCGCAATGACAACTCACCGGCATTCATGACAACTTTCTGTCATTCCGAGGGTCGTTTACGGCCCATGGGAATCCATGCTTTTTGCCTTCAAAATTTTCTCCGCGTTTTCTGCTCCTGTGCGGCCACAAAGCATTTCAAAGTTGAAAATGCTCAGGCGGCGCAAGCGTTGTTGCGCCTTGCCTCACTTCTGATCCGGAATTGGAATCAGATCCAGACGACTTGCAATACGCAAGGCGCTTTTCCTCACAAAGTCCTTTTCGTCCAGCCCTTCCTTTTCCTCCGGGTCGAGTAGAATCTCCGGGGCGTTGACCAAGGCCGGGTCGGCCCTGATGCCGTATTCGGGCGGGAAGGCATCGGCAAAATAGAGCGCCTGGAAGTCCATGAACTTCAAGGCATGCGCCGTGGAATCCAGCACAGCATACTCGTCGTCGTCCACAAGCCCGGCGGCAATGGCCTCGCATAGCCCGGCAGCGCATTCGCCGCCCTGGGTGCAGGTCGTATGCCCGTGGCGGTTCACCAGCAGCATGCAGTCCATGATAGCCTGTTCCGTCACCCGCAGGACCTGGAAGGCGCGTTCTCCCGCAACGGCGCGGTATTGCTCCGCCAGCGCCCTGACGCGCGGGAAGGAAACAGGGTTGCCTATCATCGCCGCCTGAGCGGCGGACGGGGCGACCCGGACCGGCCGGAATGCGCGGTTCTGCGCAGGAGTGGCGTAATACCTGTACACAGGGTCGGCGTGGTGCGACTGAACGCCGAAAACGCGCGGCAACGCATCAATGACGCCCAGAAGATGCAGTTTGAGAAAACCGCGCAGCACGGCCGTTATATTGCCCGCGTTGCCGATGGGCACAAAGACGCAGACCTTGTCCATGTTCCAGTCACGGGCCTGGGCCAGTTCAAAGGCATAGCTCTCCTGCCCGAGAATGCGCCAACTGTTTTTGGAATTAAGCAGGGCCACGCGGTAGCGCGCGGCCAAAAATTCCACGACCTTCATGCAGTCGTCGAAAACCCCCGGCAGTTCCAGCACGCGCGCTCCCCCACCCAAGGGCTGCGAAAGCTGCTGGGGGGTCACTTTGCCTTGGGGCAGCAGGACCACGGACTTGATCGGCCCGCCCGCGTAAGCGGCGTACAGGGCGGCCGAGGCCGAGGTATCGCCGGTGGAGGCGCAGACGGTCAGCACTTCGTCCCAGGCGTGTTTGCGCATCAATGCCCTGAGGTAGCTGAAGGCGCAGGCCATGCCGCGATCCTTGAAGGACGCGCTGGGGTTCTGTCCGTCGTTCTTGTAGGCGAAGGAGCGCCCGACGATGCCGCGCAGGGCGGGGGAAGCCTCAATCAGCGGCGTGTTCCCTTCACCCAGATAAATGATGTCCTCTTCCTCCGGCACAGGGGCGGTAATCTCGTAAAAACGGAAAATGCCGCGCAGGGCCGGACGTTTGGCGGCGGCGCGGGCGTCGAAGAGATCCCGCCAGTAAGCACCGCCTTTTTTTTGCAGTTCGGGAAAATTCCGATCCTCCAGAAGCAGCACTTCGCCGCAACGCGGGCAGGTGTAGAGCAGTTCGTCTATGCCGTGTTCCCCGGCGCAGCCGAGGCAACGATAAAACATATTTCCGCGATAGGAGGGAAAATCATGGGCGGACATCGGGCTGCCTTTTCAAAGAATGTTGATCAGAGAAGGTTGTAACGCCGGAGGAGGCGTCTCAAAATTAAATTGCCTTAGGAAGCCGACACTCTCCTTTTTCTGAGGGCTTCAGGATTGTCCCTGTTTTTTCATCCAGGGTTTTTCTTCACCGCGCCGCAGACGGCGGATATTGTCGCGGTGCGCCCAAACGACCAGAGCGGCGATGAGCAGGGAAAAAAGCGCGCTGCCGGGCGGCCCGAAAAAAAACAACAGGGGCGGCAGCAGGCAAACCAGAACCAAGGAGCCGGCGGAAACGAAACCGCTTCTCCATATGGTCAGGATGCAGACCAGGCCGGCAATGATCAGCGGCCCCGGCGCAAGGGCCAGAAAGATCCCGACCGTGGAGGCGACGCCCTTGCCGCCGCGGAAGCGCAGAAAACAGGAAAACATATGCCCCAGTATGACGCAGATCCCGGCAACGTAAGCCAAGCCGAAATCCCCGGAGGAAACATGGAAGAGGACGGGCAGACAACCCTTGAGCAGGTCGCAGACCAAGGTCAACAGGCCCCATTTGAAGCCGCAGAGGCGGGCGACATTGGTGGCGCCCACGTTGCCGCTGCCGCCCAGGCGCGGGTCGATGCCCTTGAACACGCGGGCGACAAGCAATCCGAACGGCACGGAACCGATGAAATACCCGGCGGCCGCCGTCAGGAGCATATCCGCGAAAGAAGCCATGTGATGTCCTTTGCTTCAGGCTTCGGCCGTTTCCAACACCTGTATTTCCCCGGCCGCGGGATTGATTTTGCCCAGACGCACCTTGATGCGCATACCCGGATAAATTTTTTCGTCGAACTGCCGGCGTCTGCCGCGCACCGTCAACTGCGCCCAAGGAAGCGCAACGCCGACGAAATTTTCGTTTTCTTCCGCAACCACGGCCTCCCACCATAGTTTATCCCCATGAAGACGAAAAAACAAGAGCTTCCAGTAGCGCGGCCTCAGTCGTTGCACCTGGCCGGCGGCATCAATGCGGGCCGAGAGCGCCGGGAGCAGGGCGAGGGTTTCGTCCGGGCTCAGGGGCGGGCGTTCCCGCAGCAAAACGCGGGTGATCTGCCCCTGGTTGAAGAGGTCCGTATAACGCCGGAGGGGGGAAGTGACTGTGGCGTAGGCGTCGAGGGCGAGTCCGGCGTGGCGTTTCGCCGTGCATTCCAGGATTGCGGGCGGCAGGGCGCGGATTACGCGGGCGATGTCCTGGGCTTCGCTCCAGATCCCGGCGAAATCGCGCGGCAGGGCGACATTCTGGGTACGGTAGAGCAGGGGGAGGGCGCGTTCCCGTCCCCAGGCGGCGGCCGTCCCGTTGCAGAGCACCATCAATTCTTCCACAAGCATGTGGGACAGGGGGACGTCCGGGCCGGGGGCGATCTCGACGCGTACGCCGTCTTCACTTTCATGTATGAGGATTTCCGGGTCGGGGCGCTCGGTGATCACCGCCCCGGCGGCGATGCGCACACTGCGCAGCGCGCGGGCCAGGTCCAAGGCCGAGCGCAGCATGGGGGCGAAGGGCGCGGCCTTTGCCGCGATGCCTGTCTGTTCCCCGGAAGTCTGCACCGACTCGCAACTTTCCAGGTCAAGGTTGGCGGCGACCCGCACCAGACGCAGTTCAGGCCCGGCGTGCAGGAGTTCTCCCCTGTCGGAGAGGCGCAGGGCGAAAACCAGAGCGGGACGCGGCAGTCCTTCGTCCAGGCTGAACAGCGCCCGGCCTGTGTCCGAGGGCAGCATGTGCTCGTCGCCTTCCGGCAGATAGAGGCTGGAGGCGCGTTTCTGCACCGCCTTGTCCAAGGGTCCGCCGAAGGGCCAGACGGCGGCCGGGCATGCCAGGGCCACGCGCAGCAAAAAAGCGCCGTCTTCCCGTTCCACATGGAAGGCGTCGTCGCGGTCTTTGGTGCCGGCGGAATCCACGCTGACATACGGGGTATCGTCCTGTTCCAGTTTCCCGACAAGGAGGCCGCATGCCTTGATCAGTTCGTCGCGTTCGCCGGCGAAGGCAAGCGCCCAGTCTTCGCCCCGTTCGTAGCCGATGCGGTCGAGGAGAAAATTGTGGTGTTCGGGGAGCAGTCCCCAGATTTCTGCCAGAGTCAGGGGCAGATGCGGCAGGTCGGGCAGTCCTTTGACCAGAGCAGTCCAGAGGGCGGCGTTTTCTGTGTGCTCCGGGTCGGCGACGCGGTCGAGGAGCATGGTTTTGAGCCGTTCGCCCAGACCGTCGCCGGCGAATTCTTCGGGTTCGTCCGGGACGGGGTCGCCGCGTTTTCTGTTGCGGGCTTCCCATAGTTTGTGGAAAAAACGCGAGCCGGCGGCGGCCGCGACTTCGCGCAGTCGGGTGTTTTCCGCCTCGGTGAGCCGTTTTTCGACGGTTTCGCGGTCGAAAATTTCAAAGTCCGGGGGGGAAAAGCGAAAGTGTGCCTTTGCGGAGAGCAGCATATGCCCGAGGGCGGCTTCACTGTCTATGTCCGGCTCTGTCCACAGCAGGCCGGCCAGCCATTCGGCCGAAGCCCTGGACAATTCGCCCTGAGCCAGTTCCCAGAGTTCCGGGAGGGAAATCCCGGCGGCCAGGGAGCGGCGCAGGAGGCGGTGTTCCTCCAGAGCTTCGTCCATGCGTTGTCTGGAGAGTCCGGCGCCGAGAAAGGGCCCGGACCACGGCAAGAGCCTGGAGAGGGGCAGGGAGATTTCTCTTTTGGCGATGGAATACAGGCGCAGGCGGTCTTTTTGGGCGTCAAGCACAACGGCTTGTTGCGGGCCGTTGCTCTGCATGAATTCCACCAGGCAACCCGCGGACGGGAACTGTACTTTAGCCGCTGTCATTGCCGGGTTCCGCGGCTGAGCTCAGTGCCGGAACGAGCGTTGGCCGGTAAAGACCATGGCTACCGGCGGGGAAGCCTCATTCACGGCGGCGATGACTTCTCCGTCGCGCAGGGAGCCGCCGGGCTGGGCTATGGCCGTCACGCCCTGTTCCAGAGCCAAGTCGACGCCGTCACGGAAGGGGAAAAAGCCGTCGGAGACCAGCACCGAGGCCTTCAGTCCGCCCCGTGCGGCCGCGGCGGCGGCTTCGGCGTCCGCGAGCAGGGCGGCGGAACGGTCGTTCACGGCCGCATCTTTCCTTACTTCGTACAAGGATTTGCCGCACTCCCTGAACACCAGCATGTCTTTGTATTTGGTACAGGCTTTGTGGATGGTCAGTTCGACGCAACCCACCCTGTCCTGTTCGCCGGTGCCTATGCCCACCGTTGCGCCGTCTTTGGCGAAAATCACCGAATTGGAAGACACGCCTGACTCGACAGCCCATGCGAACAGCAGATCTTCGGTTTCGGCCGGGGTGGGCGTGCGCGCTTCAATGACTTTGCCGTCTTTTTCCGCCCGTGCGGGCAGGAAATCCTGCACGGAGCGGATGCGGTCGGAAAATCCGCGTTGCAGCACCAGACCTCCGTCGCACAGGGATTTGATGTCGAGAAAGGGGATGGAGGAGAATTGTTCCAGCCCGGCCAGACCGGGAATGCGCAGGATGCGCAGGTTCTTGCGTTTTTTGATGATTGCGAGGACGCCCTGTTCAAAATCCGGGGCGGCGACCACTTCGTAATAGGAGGAACTGATCAGGTCGGCGGCGGCGAGGTTCAGGGGGCGGTTGACGACCACTGTGCCGCCGAAGGCGGCGATGCGGTCGGACCAATAGGCTTTGGACAGGGCGTCGGCGATGCCCGCCCCGGACCATGCCGCCCCGCAGGGATTGTTGTGTTTGATGATCAGGGCCGCCGGTCTTGCGTGCAGGTATTGGAGGATATTGATGCCGTTGTCCACGTCCGTGAGGTTGGTTTTGCCCGGATGTTTGCCCGCCTGTAGCATCTGTTCTTCTTTCAGGGAGGAAACCAGGCCCTGTCCGGGTCCTTTGCAGCGCACTCCGTCGATGCTCGGGTATCCTTCCACGGCCTCATACAGGGCGGCCGGCTGGTCCGGGTTTTCGCCGTAACGCAGGCCGCGTTGTTCGCCGCCTATGTTCCAGGAGCGACGGCGGTAGCTGATGCGGGAATCGCCGAATTCCAGGGCGATTGTATCCGGAAAATCGTCGGCTGCAATGGTTTTGTACATTTCTTGAACTTTGCTCATACCCCTTCCTGTTTTCTTACCTTACGCCACTGAAGGGCAATGCTATCACAGGGCGTACGGGGGGCAAAGGAAATTTTTGCGCGTAATTTTCGCGCGGCGCGGCGCGCACGGCAGAAGGCCTGTGCATCCCCCATGTCTGTGGAGAACACAATGCCGTGGCGGTTTCGGCATCGGCATCGCTCGGTTCATCCCCACGCTTGTGGGGAACACGATAACGGGGGGCTTGAGGGGGACAGGCGTAGCGGTTCATCCCCACGCCTGTGGGGAACACCACAACAACAGCCTGTACAGAGCCACTCTTTCATGGGGTCTCACGGCAAGGTCGACATAGGTGTCGCCCGATGTGAACACTTCCAGCAGAGATATCGACTGATTTTTGCCGTCAACGCTGAGAATCGGTATCCACGGATCATCGACAAGATTCACTTTCTCCCTCCTCCGGCAAAAGATTATTTGCAGAGTCCGAGTGTATCGTCCCAAAAGATATTTATACCCTGCCGGAACGGATTTGTCCAAAGCGCATCGTCAATACTCCCGCCGACCAGACTGCCGTCCGCTCTTACCAGCGCCGCCAGATTGCGGCCTTTAGAGCATTTCAACATTGAAAATACTCAGGCGGCACAAGCGCAAAACGCCGCCGTCCACCTCGCAGGCGTAGGCGAAACCGAGTTTCGCCGTTAAACGCCGGCGGAGGCGTCTCAAAA
>JAISRC010000127.1 GCA_031273845.1 Desulfovibrio sp. | reverse complement strand
TCGGTGTCGTCGGGATTGCCGTTGCCGGCAACATGGCCGTTGCCGGTAAACATGCCCTGCGGCCCGATGTAAACGTCGCCGGCCAATTCGGCCGTCCTGTCCGCCTGTCCCGTCCTGCCCAGGGATATGCCGCCGCCTTCCACAAAGGTCAGGCCCGTGTATGTATTTTTGCCGGTCAGATAGAGCATGCCGGCACCGTTTTTGCGCAGGCCGACGGGAAGGTCTGCCAGTTGGCCTATGTACCCATAGTCAGGATCGCCCGGATCGATGTTGCCGGCCACTCGCTTCTCGCCGATGTCATTGCTCCAGATGCTGTCATAGCCCATAGTGTCCACAGGGTATAGGGCATAGAGAGTGTTTTTGTAGTCGTAGCGATCTCCGTTATCCAGGCGGTTGGCGTCAAAATAGCCCGGTCCGCGCACAGCCTTGCCGGCATTGACGATGCCCGCGCCGAACAGCGCAAGGTAGTCGTCCGGAACATCAAAAGCGATTCCGCCGCTGGTGATAAGGTCGTTTACCGTTTGTTCCGCACCTGTATAGCCTCGCTGCTTGAGGGCGTTGACCAGCCCATCAATTTCGTCCGGGTCCAGATCTGATAGATTATCTAATGTGCCATCGGCTATTCGGTTTTTGTCATAGTACAGTTGCACTCCGCTGCCGGCGAGTTTATCCTCGTCGTCCGGGTCGCTGTACTCTTCCCGGTCAAGGATGAAAACCCGCGGGGTATTGGTGGCGTCAAATTTCGTGGCCGTGGAAAGCAGCACGTCGGCGATTTGTTTGCCCCCCATGTACGGAAAGGCGGACCGGGTCAATGCCGCGACCCCGGAAACATACGGCGCGGCCATGGACGTGCCTTCCTTGTACCCGTACTGCCTGGGTGCGACTGTGGAATTGATCGCCACGCCCGGCGCCCACAGGGTATAGTCCGCTGCATACAGCCCCATGTTGGTGAAAGCCGCCACGAAAGCCGGGCTGTTCGGCACCCATTCGCCTTTCTGGTTCTGTTCGACGTAATCAGGATTAAAGGCGGCGACATTGATCCAGTGCAGCTTCAGGATACGGGCGGTGTCGAGATTTCCGTTCGGATCTCCGTACTGTTTCACAAGGGTGGGCAGGACCGCTTCGCCGCCCGAGCTGAGATGCCCTTCGTTGCCGCCCGCAAAGACGAACAGCTTGTCGGCTTTGGCCATATCCAGAGCGAGTCCGACCAGTTCCGCTTCTTCTCCGTACAGCCAAGTCTTCAGATAGTCTGAGCCATAGTAGAAATTGGAATATCCCCCTCCGAAATCCAGCGATTGATCCGGATAGACATTTGTCCCCCAACTGTTGTTGATGATTCTGATCTCGTCCATGCCGGACAGGACAGTCCAGGCTTCCACCGGAAGCTTGCGATCGTCGGCGCCCTTACGGCCAATGGCGGTCAGGGGAAACAATCCGGCGTCAAAGGCCGCGCCGTGCATGCCCACGCCGTCCCGGTTCGCGCCGATGATGCCCGCGACATGGATGCCGTGGTCGTTGTTCCCTCCCTCACCCGCTTCCCAGGTTCCCAGCGGGTATTTGCCGGCGAATTCTCCGGTCTGCGGGGCGAAGGAGTCGTCCACCACCCCCACGATCACCCCCTTGCCGGTGAAACCCAGGTCGTATGCCTCGGACGCGTTCAGGCTTCTGAGGCCGGTGCTGTTGTTGTACTCCGGGGTTTCAAAATCCTCCGGGGCAGCCTGCGTCCGCACGGATACGCAACACAGGGCCGTCAGTATGACAGCCGCAAAACAATACATTCTTTTACGCATGGTATCATCCTTACATAGAGCTGACCGGCAACTGAATTGTCACTAAATTTTATATGCAAAACGCGTGCCGGATGTGCGGGTCCGAATCCTTGAAATAAACAGGCTCCCACAGCCTGCCAAGCCCCTCGCGGCAAGGAAACAGGACAAGGAAGGCCGGACGCGGCGATGCAGGCTTCTGTCGGCACGTTTATTGCTATAATAACGGGCAAAGCGCTCGCGCAGTCGGAACTTTGACCGCGCGCCCGCATCCGCCCTGCGGCGAGGAGAATTTCATGGCTTCAACACTACGCTTCGCCATCGCGCTCTGCATGCTGCTCCTGCTCGCTCCCCGGGAAGCCGAGGGCGTGCGCATAAAGGATATAGCCACCTTCAGCGGGGTACGCGACAACCAGCTTACCGGATACGGCCTTGTGGTAGGTCTTTCCGGCACGGGCGACAAGAAAGATTCCGCCTTCACCATGCGCACCATGGTCAACATGATGGAAAAAATGGGCGTGCGCGTGGACATGAAACAGATGAAACCCAAAAACGTGGCGGCCGTCATGCTGACGGCGCGCATGCCTGTTTCGGCCAAACCCGGCACACGTCTGGACGTGACGGTATCCTCCCTGGGCGACAGCACAAGCCTGCTCGGCGGCGTGCTCATCCAGACTCCCCTGAAAGGCGTGGACGGCAAGGTGTACGCCCTGGCCCAGGGCGCGCTGGCGGTGGGCGGCTTTTCCGTGACCGGCAATCAGGCCCAGGCGCAGAAAAACGTAACCACCGTGGCCCAGGTGCCCGGCGGAGCCGTCGTCGAACGCGCCGTACCCTTCGAATTCAACAGCCAGAGCCGGCTGACCCTGAGCATGAACAGCCCGGACTTCTCCACCACCAATCAGGTGGTGGAACGCATCAACAAGGCTCTGGGAGGAACCTTCGCCAAACCCGTGGATTCGGCCACAATAACCCTGGACATACCGTCGGATTTCCGGGGCAACATGGTGCCCCTCATGGCCTCTCTGGAAAATATAGAGGTCACGCCGGATTCGGCCGCCAAGGTGGTCGTGGACGAAAAAACCGGAACCATCATCCTGGGACGCGACGTGCGCATTTCCCGCGTAGCCGTCGCGCACGGAAATCTCCAGGTGGTCGTGCAGGAAAACCAGGACGTCTCCCAGCCCGGCCCCTTCAGCGGCGGCAGCACAGCCGTCACACCGAGCACGGACCTCGCCGCGGGCGAGGAACAACGCAACCTGAACATCCTTGAAGGCGCTACCCTGCAGGAACTGGTGGACGCCCTCAACTCCGTGGGCGCCACCCCGCGCGACCTCATTTCCATACTGCGCAGCATGAAGGCGGCAGGCGCCCTGCACGCCCACCTTGAGGTGATCTGATGAACACGGCCCTCGCCCCCGCGGCCCTCGACCCCGCGACCCTCATCGCGGATAACGCGCAGAGGGAAATGACCCGGCGCAAGCTGGATCTGGACGCCCTGCGCGACCGCCTCGGGTCCGGCAAGACCAGGGAAACAAAGCTGCGCGGGGCATGCGAAGGATTTGAAGCCGTCTTCCTGCAGAAAATGTGGGAACAAATGCGCAAAACCGTGCCCAAAGACGGCTTTCTGCACGGCAAGGACGAGGAAACTTACCAGTCGCTTTTTGATGTGGAACTCTGCAAAAAAATGGCCTCGGCCGGGGGCATCGGGCTTGCGGACATGCTTTATGAGCAGCTTTCGCAGCAACTCGCGGACACCGGACGCACCACGAGCCCCGGACGCATGCGCAGCCCCGTGGCCGTGCCCCCGAGCAAAGGACTGCTTCCCGAGCCGAAAAAGGACGCCGACCCCTCAGCCCCGGCCGGACAGGAGCCGGTCAGGGCCGAAGACCTTTATTCCCCCCTGCCTGCCGACGCGGAAAACGAAAACGACGAAGACCTGGACGCGGCCCTGCAAAGCCTGCGGACGGAAGTGGAAAGCTCCGTCGCTCCCGGCCCGCGCGCGGACGCAACGGCGACGGGGGACAGGCGCATTTCGGCTGTTGTGACCGCGGGCGGCGCTCCGGCCCTGGTCCCGACCCCGACCTCGGCTCCGGCAACGGCCCCGGAAGCCGGGACGCCTGCCATGAGCCGCGCCCCCGTGTCTGCGGAAGCCGTGACGGAGGCCGCACAGAACCTTTTGCGGGACGAAACGGGCGCGCCGGCATACAGCGCCGCGCCGGCGCCCCTCGAAGCGGCAAAGGACAGAGAACCCGCATCGGGCACGGCCGCGCTGTCCTGGCAAGGCCCCGGCCCGGTTTCGGCCAAACCGAGGCCGGTAAACAATTTCGCCCGCAACAGAAAATCTTCCCGGACCGGGAGGAAGAACGACAAGACAGCCCGCAACACCTCGCCGGCCCGGACAGGGACGGAAAGGCCGGGCGCCGGCACCTTTGCCCAAAACCTCGCGCCCTTGCAAAATTCCGCTCCCAATCCCGCGTCCCCGCAAAACTTCGCTCCGGGGCAAGGCTCCGTCCCCGGACAAAATTCCGCTTCCCTTCAAAATCCCGTTTCCCTGCAAAAGTCTGTCTCTCCACAGAATGCGATCCCTCCACAGAATGCGATCCCCCCGCAAAACCCGGCCCCGGACGCCGCGCCGGCACAGGCGCAATCCCGTACGCCGAACCGGAGCACGGACCGGACTCAGCCGGCGGACGATGCCTCCCCCGTGACCCGTGCCCCTGCGGGGTTTCTGGACGGGGCGCTGAAACCTCTGCCCGGCCCTGTGGTCAGCCGTTTCGGCTGGGAAGACGACGGCACGGGGCGCAGGCGCTGGAAACCGGGCGTGGAAATAGCCGCGGCCCCCGGCGACCCTGTTCGGGCCGTACTGCCGGGTACGGTAGTTTATGCCGGACCGCGCGACGGCGCAGGAAACACCGTCGTCCTTGAACACAGCGATGGATACCGAAGTTATTACGGCAATTTGCAACCGACAAGGGTGCGTGTCGGAGAACGCATCGCGCATGGCGCGGAATTTGCAAAAATCGCGGCGCAGTCTCCGGCGCAGGCCGGGGAGGAAAAATCTGCCTCCCTGCATTTTGAGCTTAAAAAGGGAGAAATGGCTTTGAACCCGGAAAGCGTTTTCAACCGCGCCGACGAAGCGCGGAGGCAAGACACAAGGGCAGGATGACGACATGTACGATATCATACACGGCAATCTCAACCGGCAGTTCAAGGCGCTGGAACTCCTCGCCTCCCTGCTTGAAGAAGAATTCGATCTGCTCTGCGCGCACGACACGGACGGCGTGACCGCCCTGGAGTTTTCCATACACGAACTGCTGCGCCAGATCGTGAACGAGCGCGTTTCGCTCAAAAAGAACATACAGGGAGCGACGGTCGCGGAATACGCGGGCATGCTCCCGGACGAGGAAAGGCAGGAACTGCTCCGTCTGTATAAACTGATCGACTCTCTGGAGCAGTACAGTTCGCGGCGCGCCTCGCGCAATGCCGAGCTTTCCCTGGCCCTGCTGGACCAGAGCCGCTCCCTGCTGCTTTTCCTGCACGATCAGATAACGCCCAAAAACGTGCAATGTTACGGAGCCCGCGGCCGGCTCAGGGAAGCCAGGCCGGAAGCCGCCATTTATTCAGGGAGATACTGAGATGGCCTGGGGCATCAGTTCCGTACTGAACACGGGGGTGGGGGCGCTTTTAGCTTCGCAGGTCGCCATTTCGACCACAGGCAACAACATCGCCAACGTGGACACCCCCGGCTATTCGCGCCGGGCAGTGCTGCTTGAGGAGCGCATGGGCCTGGATTATTATCCGGGCAGGGTGGGCGAAGGCGTATCGGCCAAGGAAATCATCCGTTACTTCGACAAATTCATCGAAAGCAACTACCTGGGCAAGCTGGGAACCTCCTCGCGCTATACGGCCGAATACAGCCAACTCCGCTATGTGGAGAACCTTTTCAACGAGGCCAATGTGGCGGGCACCTCCTCGGCCCTGAACGATTTTTTCGACGCCTGGAACAAGCTGGTCCAGAATCCCGCCGACGGCGCGGCGCGCGAGGCCCTGCTCGGCAAGGCTTCCGTGCTGATGGACGACATAAGCAATACGGATCAGGCCCTGCGTGATCTGGAAAACCAGACCAATACAATGATCCGCGAAGAGGTGGCAAAGGCCAACCTGCTCATGCAGGAGATCGCGGACCTGAACAGGGAAATCAACGCCTCCTATCTGGCCGGCCGCAACAATCCCAACGACCTCCTGGACGCCCGCGACGCCAGGGTGCGCGCTCTGGGTGAAATCATCGACGTCAAGGTGGACGACAGAGGCCCCGGCCACTACAACGTGAGCATGGCCAACGGCTATACACTGGTCCAGAACACCGTCGCCTTTTCCCTGGAATTCCGGGGAATGCAGGCCGAAAACAACCTGACCACCACGTCCCCTTACAGAACGGATCCCCAGAGCAACATTCAGTTCAGCGGCTCGGACAATTATGAATACACCGTAGAAATCGTGGACGACGGCTCAGGCTCGGGCGGCACGGTCGGCGCCGGCGCGCAGTTCCGCGTATCCATCGACGGCGGCCGCACCTGGCTGAAGGACGAGGCAGGCAATGACCGCCTCTTCAACGCGCAGCCGGAAGCCGACGCCGTGCGCGTGGGCGAACTGGATATCTGGTTCGACCCCGGCAGTTTCAATGTCGGCGACCGTTTCCTGATCTGGCCCAAGCCGGACGTGTACTGGATCGAACCCACATCCGACCCCGTCAATATTTCCACGCAGATATTCAAGGACGGGTCGGACAACTCCCTGCGCATCACCGGCGGCACACTGGCCGGCTATCTTGAGTTCCGCGACTATAAACTGGCGGAATACCGGGACCGCCTGGACGCCTTTGCCGAGGGCGTGATCTGGGAAGTGAACCGCATCCACAGCCAGGGCGCGGGGCTGACCCCCATGACCTACGCCCTCGGGACCTATGTCGTGGGCAACACCTCCCAGCCTTTGGGATCGCCTGAGGCCCGATTCTCCTGGTCCGACAAACTGCAGGCCGGCAATCTGACCTTCGCGGTTTACGGCCCGGACGGCAAACTGCTGTCGGACTATCCCGGCCTCAATGTGCTGGCCCAGGCCGGCGGCAACTTCGATCCGGCGGTCCATTCCCTCGAAGACGCCGTGACGGCCATCAACAACACTACGTTCCACGTCAAGGATGACCTCACCGGGGAAATCAGCGCCACATATAATCCGTTTTTCGCGCAGATCGTGAACGGCAGGCTGGAAATCAGCATGAACACGGGTCCCGGCGGGCTTCCCGCAGGCAGTTCCTTCGCCGTGACGGCGGACACCACGGGTCTGGCCGCGGCTCTGGGCATAAACACCTTTTTTACGGGCGATAATGCCGATACCTTCGGCATCCGGGGCGAGCTGTTCACCGACACCAACCTGATCAACGCCGGCCGGCTGAACGGAGCCGGGGAAATCAACAGGGGCGACAATGTCACGGCCTTGGAAATAGCCGCCCTGGCGACCAAACAGGTCGGCATAGGCACCTATTGGAACAGCCCGAGTACGCAGAGTCTGGCGAATTATTACGGCAGCGTCGTCACGAAGATCGGCACGGACACCATGAGCACGCAGTACGTATCGGCCTCGGAAACGGCCATGGCCACCGATTTGTACAACAGGCAGGAAGAAATCCGCGGCGTGAATCTGGACGAGGAGATGAGCAACCTGATCAAGTTCCAGGCATCCTATAAAGCGGCCGCCAAACTCATCACCACGGCCGACGAGATGCTGCAGACCCTGCTTTCGCTCAAATAGAGGATACCGTTATGTCCATCCGCATAACCCAGGGAATGATGTTCAGCTCCTTTGTCCGGGACATGAACCGGACGCTGAGCGACTACATGGACACCAATATCCAGATGTCGAGCCAGAAAAAGATCAACAAGCCGTCGGACGACCCTGTGGGCGCGGGGCGGGTGCTTGCCTCCCGCGCGACGCTGTCCAGGCTGGACACTTACGACGAAAACATAGCTACGGCCATGGGCTGGCTTTCCACGGCCGATTCTGTTCTGGGTTCGGGCGAAGGCTCCGTGCAGACCCTGCTGTCCCAGATACGGGTTCTGGCCGAGCAGGCCGCGACGGGCACGGTGACGGAGGAGAACCGTTTGCAGATCGCTCAGGAAGTGCGCGGGCTTATGTCGCAACTGGTCAATCTGTCCAACTCCGAATTCGCGGGCAGCAAGCTCTTTGCCGGACAGAAGACCACGCAGGCGGCCTATGCGGAAGGGCTGGGCGTATCCCTGCACGGCGAAAACATGGGCGATTACGACTATGTGGACCTTGTCGCCTCGACCCCGGCCGGCGGCGCTCTGCCTTCCCGCGTGGTTTCTTTTGTGCCGGTGGCGGGCGGCGGCAGTACGGCGGGAACGGCGGACTACTATTACACCACTGACGGCGGCAAGACATGGAGCGGGCCTGTACAGGCGGTGCTTGATTCCGCGCCGTCGCCCGGCTGCACCATCAGCGGCGGCGGGGTACAGGTGCATGTTTCGGATGCCGCTGTGCCGGTCGTTCCGTATTACGACCCGCCCGGCAGCGCCGGCGCGAATCCGTTGAGCGACCAGAGCAGCCTCGCTCAGGGCACCTGGTTCTGCGTACGCCCGACGGCCATATACCTGGGCGACGACAACGACACGCAGGTGAGCACGACCTATACGCCGGCAGGAGCTACGCAGACGCCGGCATCCACGGCTTACGGCTATTTTTCCCGCGATGTGGAGGTCCGTCTGGACCCCTATCTGGCTACCGACCCGGCCAATCCGGGTTTCATCCGCTATTCTTACAGCGTGGACGACGGGAGCAACTGGATTTCCGCCGCGGCACCTCTGCCGACGACAGGCCCCATCAATCTGCCGGTGCCCGGAGGCTATCTGGCCGTTGATCCGGTGCCGACGGTGACGCCGGGAACCCCGCCCGTTCTTGACAACGGCGTCGAGGGCATGCAGTTTGTCATCCACCCGCACAGGGCGGATGTGGATTTCCAGATAGGCGAGGATTCGCGGATCACGGTGAATCTGGTCGGCAAGGATGTCTTCGGCGGACTTTACAACTATCCCGGCGATCTGATCAAGGCTTCCGGCACGGGCGATCCCTACACGGACCCCGTTACCGGGGAGTATGTCTACAATGACCATCCCATTGCCGTGGGCAGCGAGAATCCCGATTACAACGACAGTGTCCCGAACATGTTCGAGACCATAGGCGAGCTGATCTGCGCCCTGGAGTGCAACAGCCAGACAGGGGTGCAAAAATCCCTGGAGAAACTTCAGGATGTGATGAGCCATATACTGGCCAAGGCGGCGGTGGTGGGCGGGCGTGAAGACCGCCTTACGTCCACGCAGAGCGCGAACCTCATGCGCCGCTACAGCGAGGAGGACCACCTGAGCGGGATTGAGGACGCGGACATATTGGAGCTTACGACCAGGTTGACGCAACAGGAAACGGCATACAACGCCGTTCTTAAATCCTCGTCCATGATTATGCAGTTGGGCCTCGTCAACTTCCTGTAGTGCCGTACCGCAAGGACACGGTTTTGAAGTGAAAACCGGATAATTCCGAAGGGCAAGGACGCGGATGTGAAGCGGAAAGCGAAGAAGCGGGAACTACCGTGCTGATCCTGACCCGGCGAGCCGGCGAAAGCCTGCACATCGGCGACAATGTAAAAATCACCGTGCTCGGCATACAGGGCAAGCAGGTGAAAATCGGCATTGCCGTGCCGGAGGGGACGGCCGTGTACAGGGAAGAGATTTACGAGCGCATTCTTGAAGAAAACAGGCAGGCCGTCATGGCCGCCGAGCAGGACCTGAAGGCGGCGGCAGCGTTATGGAAAAGAGTGGAATAAAAAGCATCGAAACCCGCCTCGGCAGACGCGAGGTGCTGTCGGACAAGGTTATCCGTTTTCCCCGCGGGCTGATAGGCTTTGAGGGGCAACGCGAGTTTTCCCTGTTGCAGATACAGGAAAACGCCCCGCTGCTCCTGTTGCAGAGCATTGAAGAGCCGTCCCTCGGCCTGCTGGTCGCGGACCCTTTCGTCTTCATTCCGGAGTACAGCCTGACCGTGGATGACGCCGAACAGGAACTGCTGCAGGCAAAAAGCGTCGAGGACATCGCCGTGCTGGTCACGGCATCCATACCGCCGGGCAAACCGGAGGACGCCGTGCTCAATCTTCTCGGCCCCATACTGGTCAACCATGTCCTGCGTCTGGGCTTGCAGGCGCCGCAGTTTGACGCTTCCGGGCCTTCCAGGGTGCATGTGCGCTCCATGGCCTTTCAAAATTGACGGCCCTATATTCTGCAGGCCGCGTACAGCCGGCCCGCGAGCGGGCAGGAGTATAGGCGCACCCGGCTCAGGAGCCAGGAAGCGCTTTTGTCCCCGGCCTTGAAGCGATGCACCGCCGCCGGCCGGCCGGGGGGATTCGGCCCTTCCGAGGTGGTGAAGAACACCTTGAATCCCGCCTCGCGGGCCAGACCTTCGGCTTCGGCGCCGTATTTGCCCCAGGGCCAGCAAAGGCTGCGCACTTCGCGCCCGAGCGTCGTTTCCAGGTCCGCCTTGCCTCCGGCCAGTTCCCGCCACATGCGCGCGCGCCCTTCCTCCGCCGTTTCAAAGCGGCCGGTCTTCCCGGCGAAACGCCGGTACAGGCGGGTCAGGTCCGCAAGCCCCGCCGCATTGCGGGCGAAACGGGTCATTTCGACAAAATCCTGGGGCACAGAGCTTCTGACGGCTTCCACGAAATCGGGGTCGGGGACGAATGCCCTGTGCAACAGACCCGGCCCGACCCTGAAATCCGGCAGGCCGAAAACAACGCCGAGGTCGGTGTGAAAAAAGGTCCGGCTCAGGGAAAGAGGCAGGAAGGGGCCGCTGTATTCCGGGCCGAGAAAGACGCCGTAATGCCCGCGCCCGTGGGACGCGGGGGTCAGCGTGCCGTCGGCGTCCATGGCCCGCAGTTCGCCGCTGTTGAGGAAAATGTCGCGCCGGACGGGGCCGTCCGGGCCTTGCACAAGAGGCAGGTCGGCTTCCGGGAAAGCCGGGGCTTTGCCGGCCTTCAGGTCTTTGAGGGAGACGCGGGCCGCGTCTTCCGCGATGCGTGCGGCCACGGCGAAGACAACGCCCCTGTGCCCGTATTTGTGCAGTATGGGCAGGGCGTACAGGCAGTTGTCGAAAAAGCCGTCGTCGAAGGTGATGAGCAGGGACCCGGCCGGCAGGGCTTCCCCGTGCAGCAGGAACTCCTCGGCTTCGCGCAGCCCGACGCCGCGCAGCCCCTTTTCGGCGAGAGCCCGGCAGTGTTCTTCAAAACGCGCCGGGGATACGGTGATGGCCCCGGCCCAGTTGTTCACATAGTGGTACATGGCCGCGGGGAGGCTTTTCGCGCAGGTTCTTTTCATCGGCACCCCGCTTGACTCTTAACGGACCGTACTTATTTCCGCAAGAGATCCGACAGGAGGAGACGACGCCGTGAGCGTGGAATATAAAGATTATTACAAAATACTCGGCGTGGAAAAAAACGCAAGCGCCGACGAGATAGGCAAAGCCTACAAGAAACTGGCGCGCAAACACCACCCGGATTTGAACCAGGGCGACAAGAAGTCCGAGGAGCGTTTCAAGGACGTCAACGAGGCGCACGAGGTTCTGAAAGACCCGGAGAAACGCAAGCTGTACGACCAGTTGGGGAACCGGCCGGGCGGGCAGAATTTCCGTCGGCCGCCGGGTTTTGAAAACGTGCGCTTTGAATTCGGGGGCATGGACGGCGCTTCGGGGTTCAGCGATTTCTTTGAAAGCCTGTTCGGCGGCGGCGGCGGCGGACGCGGGTTCTCCGGCTCTTTCGGCGGCGGGGGAGGGAGACCGCGCCGGGGCGGCGATGCGGAGGCCGTCATCACCCTGAGCCTGGAGGAAGCCTACCACGGGGGCAGAAAGACCGTTACCCTGTCAGGGGAACCGGGCGAAGCCCCGCATTCCCTGGAAGTGAACATCCCGGCGGGGGTCAGGAACGGAGCGCGCATCCGCCTGACCGGCCAGGGCGGCCGGGGAAGCCCCGGCGCGCCGTCCGGCGACCTCTTCCTCAAGGTGAACATCGCCCCCCATCCTGAATTCAGCCTGGACGACGCCGACGTGGTCTATGACCTGCGCCTGCCTGCCTGGGACGCGGCCCTGGGCGCCCGCGTCACCATACCCACCCTTGCGGGCAAGGTGGAACTGAACGTGGCGCCCGGCACAACGAGCGGGAAGAAACTGCGCCTGCGCGGCAAAGGCCTGGGCAGCGGAAAAAACAAGGGCGACCAACTCGTGCGCATCTCCATAGATGTGCCCGAGGCGTCTTCCCCTGAAACGCGCAGGCTGTGGGAAGCGCTCCGCGCCGCGGCCGGCGGCAAATAGGCCGGAATCCGCGCCCATAACCCGCCGCGCTGCCTGTCTTGTCATTCTGAGCGCAACGAAGAATCTTTTCTCTCCCTGCTGCGGGGGAGCGGTGTTCACCCGCTCCCCTCCGAATACGCCCCGGTCGGGCAAAAAACCCGAACGGGCAATCAGAACCGGACGCTTTCCCTGGCCGCAAGCTGCTTCGGAATTGGACAGAAAGTTACCGCAGGTGACAATCAGGACCGGACGCTTTCCCTGGCTGCAAGCTGCCCGGCAAGCCGTCCGAAGACTATGCAATCCCCTGTGGCGTTGCCGCCGAGACGATTGGTGCCGTGCACGCCGCCGGTGGCTTCACCGGCCGCATACAACCTGGGGACAATGACCCCGTTGCGGTCAATCACCTGAGCCGTATCCGCCTTTGTGCACAATCCGCCCATGGTGTGGTGGACGCCGGCCTGCGTGGGGCTGGCCCAGAAGGGACCTTGCTCGACAGTCTTGAGGTTGATGTCTTTTTTATTGAAGTCGCTGTCTTTACCGGCGGCGACCATTTCGTTGTAGTGTTTGACGGTATCCAGGAATGCAGCCGGCGGTACCTTCAATTTTTCTTCCAGTATCTTGGCCAGTTCTTCCAGAGTCGGGGCGGTAAAGCACAGTCCCTTGTCCAGCGACATTTTGATCCGCTCAAGGGAATAGCGTTTGGCGGCGCGATCATCGGCAATCCAGAGGAATACTTTTTCCGGTTGCGCCATGGTGCGCCCGGACAGGATATCCCTGCGGGCGTCTTCGGCCACATAACGCTCACCTTCCAAGTTGACAAAGACGGCGTGATCAATACCGAGGTTCGCAAGGTCACCATATTTTTTTGTAAAATAATTACAAGCAACAAGGAGTTGGATATAATCCATCCCGGAGACATCCGCGCCGATATCCTGGGCGAAGATCAACGATTCACCCGTTGCCCACGGCACATTGGTGGTCGGCAATTTATCGTCGTACTGCGGCGCATATTTGGAACGCAAGCGCACATCAGCCCCGAATCCGCCGGTTGCCAGCACCACGCCGCGTTTCGCCTGAATGTGGAGGACCTTGTTCCGTTCTTTAACCTGTACGCCGAGGACTTCTCCGGCCAAGGCCTCCTGCCGTACAATGCCCGTCAGGGCGCAGTTCAGTCTGACGGGTATTTTACGTTGGTCGACCTGTTTTTTCAAAGCCGCGACAATAGCGCCGCCGCGTCCGTTATTAATGGGATCGTGGCTTCTGGGGTGCAGCGCTCCGACTATGGTATATACTTTCGGCTCAAACACGACGCCCATCTTCTCCAGCCAGTGCAACCCGTCCAAGGCGTGTTCGGTGTAGAAGCGGACTTTTGCCGGCTCACCTCTGAAATCGCCTCCGGCCAGGGTCTGCTGATAGTGAAGTTCGGGAGAGTCTTCAATGCCTTGAGGTTTCTGCCGTGCGGCATCGGCACAGTTGTAACCGCCGCTGGCGGTTGCGGAGTTGCCGCCGACTATAACCGCCTTGTCGATGACAACGACGCTGCCGGCCCCGGCATCATGGGCCTCAATCGCCGCCGCCAGCCCTGAATAGCCGCTGCCGACAACGACTACATCAAAACTTTGATCCCATTTTTGCGGTACCGGTATGGCCTCGGCTGATGAAAGGGGCAGCGAAGTCATTACGGCAGCGGCACCGACAACCGCAGCGCCCGTCAAAATTTCACGACGCGTAACACCGGATGAATGTTTTGTTCCGGCCATGTCCTCTTCTCCTTACGTTGAATGTTTGTTATACAAGTAAAGTTGCAACAACTTATTCCGGCAAAGTTTGCGTGTTGTCTTCAGCCATGCAATCTTCGCGCATCCTCAGTATGGGCAATTCGCAACAGATCCGGCGATAGGCAATAATCAGCAGCGTCATGAGAAAAACGGAAACGGCGATTTCCATCCAGCTTGGAAAATATCGCTCTGATGACGGCAGGTTATAATTAAAAGCGACAAGGCTTACATTGAAGCGATTGAGCACTACGCCCAGCACTGTAATTATCGAAGCTGCCTGTATCAGGCGTGTATGTCCTCTCCTTACGCCGACGAGGAACATAAAGGCCGGCAGAGCGACGCCCGCTGCGAGTTCCAGAAAAAACCAAGCGCCGTAGCCGCTGAAAAGGTAGTGCAGCTTATTGCTTACAGCCGTTTCAATGAGTTTGAGGATAAGGTAGACCAGCAGGAAAAGGGAAGCAGCTTTGCCGCAGCTCAAAAGCGCCTTGTCGGCGGCATGTGCATGCTGATCGTCCGTATAAGCGCTCAAAAATTTATGAGCCGCACATCCCTCCGCAACCACCATGCTCAACCCTGCAAATACGCTTGAGATGAGGAAAAACAGCGGCATGAACCGAGAATACCACAAGGGATGTATTTTGGAGGGGACAATAAGATACAGGGTGCCCAAAGAACTTTGATGTATGACGGCGATGACGGCGCCGATTACAGCCGCGGGCACCGTCCGGAGGACGGCTTTATCCCGCGCTCCGCCCCGGCCGGGTCGTTCCGGAAGCGCCGGCAGCAGTTCGACGAACAGAACTCCCAAGTACAGGACTACGCAGAGTCCGACCGGGAACAGCACGGAGCTCGTGCCCCGGGACAGGAAGAAGGGATATAAAAGCCGCCACGGTTGCCCTACCTCGTACACGAGAGCGACCACTTCAAAAAAGTAGCCGAGAAATGCCGTTGTCAGGGCGGCCCGTACATATACATGAAACTGTTTGAATCCAAAAATATAACAGGCGGCGGTAACGGCAAAGCCCCCTGCGGAAAGGGCTATGCCGCAGAGCAGGTCAAAGGTCACCCAGAATCCCCAGGGGTTTCTGTCGTCCAGATTGGTGACGCCGCCGAGGCCGGATGTGAATCGCAACAAGGTCACTCCGAAACCCGCTATGAGTATGAAAAGAAGTATTCCGCTTTTTATATGATTTTTCCGTCCTGTCCTGCTCCCGCCTTCGGAGTTCATTGCCTGCCCTCCTTATCAGAGCATTTCAAATTTGGTACGGCCGCATCCGCCTTTCCGGCGGTCTTCCCGAAGCGGGCCGCATCGGCGCATTTTTCCCGCCGTCTGATGATATAAGCAGCCGCGCCGAAAAGGACGGGCAAGATGCCCGCGGCTATGCCGGCAGAGGCAAGGATTCCGGATACCGGCTCAGGGGCGGGGGTTTTGCCGAGATCGGGCTGGTCAAGGGCTTTATGGGACACCGGGGACAGGTAAAGCCAGCAAGTTCCGCCCACCTCATGTTCGCCGTAAATATGGTCCACGTAGAGTTCAGGGTTCTCGGCCATGCGCCTGCGGGCGATCTGCAGAAGTTCTGCTCGTCTGCCGAGAGTCAGGGCTTCTTTGGGGCAGGCGTCCACGCAACCGGTACTCAATCCCTGTGAAATACGAGGAGCGCACATTGTGCATTTATATATCAGCGGATTTAATGCATTATCATAATCATAGGCAGGCACATAAAACGGACAGGCTATCATGCAGTAACGACAACCGACGCAGAGTTCCGGCCGGTACAAAACCGGTCCTTCGGGCGTTTTATAAAGCGCCTTGACAAAGCAGGCGGAAGCGCAAGCCGGTTCTATACAGTGATTGCATTGAAATTTGCGGTATATCGGAAGGCGTCCTTTCATTCTATAACGATTGACAACGGTATATCTCTGAAAATCGGGATACCGTTTTTTATCCATCACTGATCGGTGATAAAAAGAAGGTTCCGGCGATTTGAACTTGTCCGGGGTGGGGAGGATATCGGCATTGACTTTCTGACAGCCTGCCTCACACTTGCGGCAACCGATGCAGCGCACGGAATCGTGCAGGACACCCAAGGCGTCCGGACGGCCGGGAGAAGCCGCGGGGGACCGGGCACCGGCCTGCAGGGGCGAAACCGCTGCAACCGTAATTGCAGAGTGAAGGAAAAAGTTTCTTCGGTTCATGCAAGGCTCTTTCGGCTGCGCATAAGCAACTGGTGTCCCCATACGGAATACGGCACAGGGCTTTCTTCCGGCTGTTACCCATAATTCGCCGCACTTCTTGTCTTGTCATTCCGAGCGCAACGAAGAATCTATCTTGAGGGAACCTCTAAAAATCATTGCTGTCCGGCTAAGCTGCGAGGCATAACAGGCTAAGGTTATTCTGCGTCACGGTATCCAATACGGCGCAGGAGTAATGTTTTGCCGCGGCTCGTCACTTCAATGATGTGATCGGAAGTGACGCCGGTTTTATGGTTCACCGGGCGGCGCTCCACAAGCC
>JAISRC010000031.1 GCA_031273845.1 Desulfovibrio sp. | reverse complement strand
GATATTTTTATATATAGCAAATCCGATCAATGAAAGCCGTATATAATAATTTCAGTATGTTATAAATATTTTAAGGCAAAGTCCGACAGGCTCCTAGAGCAGATTGACATTGAAAATGTATATCTGCTCTGCGAGGATTTGCCGGCAAATCCTTGCCGCGGGATTGGAGCAGGCGGGCTGTGCCCGCCGTAAGCGACAATCTCAAGCGTAAAATACTCTAAGGTTTGAAGTAGGAACCGGGTAGATTGCCCCCTCCCTGAAGGTAGGGGTTATCGGCAATGTGCTCCCGGCATTGCCGGGAGCCAAGTGAAAATCTCCTTGGGGGGAGAGGTTTCAGACATAAAGGAAATTTTGATGACAAACGACATACGAATGACTGACAGCACGGGACCGCCCTCCCCGGCTTTTTCCGCGAAAGTCGGCTCCGGGCGCGTCTCCGACGACAACAGGACAGCCTTCAGAGAGGCCATGCGCGAGGGCGAAGACGGGAAAAGCGCCGGCGATGAACGCCCGGTGCCCGAAAAACAGGAAGATTACAGGACCGGCATGGAGAATGCCCGGCAGGACTTCGCCGCGAAAAGCGCCGCGCCGGGGGAAACGGAGAAATTCCGCATGGGAACGGAAGATACCCGGCAGGGCTTTGACGCGAAAAGCACCGCGCCGGGGGAAACGGAGAAATTCCGCACCGGAACGGAAGATGCCCGGCAGGGCTTCGACGCGAATAGCGCTGTCCGGGAAAAAGCTGAAAAATTCCGCATGGGAACGGAAGATGCCCGGCAGGGCTTCGACGCGAAAAGCGCGGCGCCGGGGGAAACGGAGAAATCCCGCATCGGGGCGGATTTGCCGGACGCCCCGCAGGATATTCCTCCGCCCGTTTTTTCCGGGGATGCCCTGTTGCGCGGTCTGGGAGAAAATTATGTCAGGCCCGCGACGGACGCCGCAGCCGCCGCGCCGCATGACGAATCCGCGGCGGCGGAACTCTTTGACCGTATCCTGGTCGCGCGGGCGGACCAGAGCGGCGGAAGCGGAGAGGTGCGCATCACCCTCAGGAAATCCATACTGCCGGATACGGAAATTATCCTCCGCCGGGAGGGCGAACGGCTAATCGTCAGCCTGCTGACAGACAATGCCGCATCGCACCGGGCTCTTGTGCAGGCCCGGCAAGACCTGCACGACAAACTGCTGACCCTGGAAAAGGACGTTTCGGTGGAAATCGCCGGACACGATGCCGGGGGACGGGAGGACGGCAACGCGTCTTCCGGCCGTTCCCGCGGCTATGATTATTACCGCAACGACGAGGCGTCCGCATGACCGGTCCCCTCCCGGAAACGTGCCGGGAAACGGTTCCCTTCATCCCGCCTCATCTGCCCCAAAGACTTGCGCGGCTGCTCACCCGCCTGTCCCGCAGGGTCATCGACATTCCCCTGCTCCTGGGCGACAGGACTTTCCGCCTGTGCCCGAACCTTGCAGGCACGGATACCGGCCCCGGCAAAGGCGGATACCCGCGCGGGGGCATCCGCATCACTTTGGATGTGGCCGGGGAACCTTGGCTGGTGCGGATTTGCGGTCCGGTTGCTGAAGCCTTGCCGGCAACGCTCACGGATTTGCATCCGGAAGACATTCCGGGCGAACTGCGTCCGGCCCTTTGGGCGCTCATGCTGGAAGCTCTGCTGGACAGGGCGTCCGCCGCGCTGGGAGAAAAAGCGGTACTGACGGATGTGACAACGGCCCGTGACGCGGAGGAAACAGGGCCGGAGCATCCGGCAGGCGACAGGGAGCGCTGGCGCTTGCCCTTTGCCGTATACAACGATACAGGAGGACCCGCCGGTTCCGGCTTTCTCCTCATGCCGCTCTCCGCCGGAGCCTTGTCCCTGTCGGCAACAGCGGGCAACGCCTTTCCCCGCCGGCTGGCCGGGGACACGGCTTCCCTGCCCCTTGCCCTTTCGCTCTGCGCGGGGCATGAATATTTTCCCTTGGGGCTTCTGCGCGAAGCGAGGCCTGGGGACGTGCTGCAATTTTCCCTGCCCGCGGCACCGAAGTTGACCCTGGAAGTGAACACCCGTGCGCTGTGGACGGCGACTCTCGCGGACGGAGTCGTCACCTTGAAGGGCGTGTTGTCCCGTCCGGATGTAAAGGATGTCTTCATGTTTCCCGCCCCCTCTGATACCGGGGCCGCATCTTCCGGCAACCCGGAAGCCCCGGCCTCGGAACGCGGCACCGAACCCGGACTTTCCGCAGCGGAGGTCAATGCGCTGGAAGTGCGCCTGACCCTGGAACTTGATGAACGCCTGATCACTGTGGGCGAGCTCGCGGCCCTCGCGCCGGGGCATATACTGGAAACCGGCGTTTCCCCGGATGCGCCGGTGATGCTGAAAGTCAACGGACGCGCCGTGGGCAGGGGGCGGCTGGTGGAGGTGGGCGACCGGCTCGGGGTGATGATCGTCTCGCTCTCGCTTTCCGCTTCCGATGCGGGACAGGGGAACAGGGAATAATGGAAATCCCCGGCCCGGTCGTCCTGATGCTGCTCGGCGTAGGCGTCGGGATGCTGCCCTTCATGCTGCTTCTGAGCACCAGCTTTCTCAAGGTGGCCGTTGTGCTGGCGCTCCTGCGCAATGCCATCGGGGTGCAGCAGATCCCGCCGCCCATGGCCCTGAACGGACTTGCCATGGCCATCACCATGTTCATCATGTTGCCCGTGGGCAAAGACACTTGGGCGCTGGTGGAGAAGCAGAACATATACAACAGGCTTACAGGGTCGGAACTGGTGGAGATCGCCGCCAATTCCGGCGGTCCGCTGAAGGCCTTTCTGCAGCGCCATGCGGACCCGGCCGTGTCCAACGTGCTGGAGCAGACTGCGAAACGCATCTGGCCGGAGCGCTACCGGGGCTTGGCCGAAGAGGACAACTGGGTGGTGCTCGTGCCGGCTTTCGCCCTTTCCGAGATAACCCGCGCCTTTGAACTGGGTTTTCTGCTCTATCTGCCTTTTGTCTGCATTGATCTTGTGGTTTCCAATATCCTGCTGGCCATGGGCATGATGATGGTTTCCCCCATGACCATTTCCCTGCCTTTCAAGTTGCTGCTTTTTGTCTACCTGGACGGATGGGTCAAGGTATTCCAAGGGCTTATGCTCAGTTATCGCTGAGAGGCGCCGGGACCGCATGCTTTGTCTGGGCATTGAAACATCGTGCGACGACACTTCTCTGGCTCTGGTCGAGGACAGTGTTCTTCTGGGGCAGGAGAGCGTCAGCCAGGCCGGGATGCATGCCCTGTTCGGCGGGGTGGTGCCGGAACTTGCCTCCAGGGAGCATGTCCGTTTCATAGGTCCCTTGTGTGACCGTCTTTTGCGGCGTGCGTGCGTCGCGGCAGGGGATATAGATCTGGTCTGTCCGGCCAGGGGGCCGGGGTTGCTGGGCAGCCTGCTGGTGGGCATCAGTTTTGCGAAAGCTTTTGCCTTAGGGAGCGGGGCGCGTTTTCTCGGCGTCAATCATCTGCACGCCCATATTTTCGCGGCGGGGCTGGAGCGTGAGCTGCCTCTGCCCGCGCTGGCGCTGCTGGTGTCCGGCGGACACAGCATGCTGTACAGGGCTGAGGCCCCGGACAATTTCGCGCTTTTGGGAAAAAGCATTGACGATGCGGCGGGGGAAGCCTTTGACAAAGCCGGGAAAATGCTGGGATTGCCCTATCCGGCGGGGAGTGCCATGGATGCTTTGGCTGAAGAGGGGTGCGCTTCGCCGCGTCTTTTTCCGCGTCCATACAGTGACAACGAGAGTCTTGATTTCAGTTTCAGCGGATTGAAAACGGCGATGTGGCTCTATATTTCCGAGCATCCGGAGTGCAGGGTGTCTTTTGACGCCGCGAGCGGTGAAGCCGTGATTCCGCAGGGAGAGAAGCGAGCCGCGATGGCGGACGTCTGCGCTTCGTATCGCTTGGCCGTGGTGGACAGTCTGTGCGTCAAGGTGGAGAGAGCCATAGAGCGCGGCGGGGCTGCCGGGGCGAGGAGTCTGATTTTGGCCGGGGGCGTGGCCGCCAATTCACTGTTGCAGCGCAGGATGGGGGATATTGCGGACAGGGCAGGCCTGCCGCTTTGCGTCCCTTCGCTGAAATTATGCGCGGACAACGGAGCCATGATCGCCTATCTCGGCGTTTTGCTGGCAGGCGCCGGGTATGTGCACAATCTGGACATGGAGGCCGTACCGCGCGGCAAGCCCATTCCGGACGACATGATCAGGGTTTCCACGCCGCCCGGTTGATATCTGCGCGACAAACATTGACAGAAGTGAAAATTTGTTTTATAGTGTTTCCTCCGCTACCGTCGTAATCCACGCACATAACCTATTGTAATACAAGATATAAATAAGTCGTTATGTTACATCAGGAATAGGAAACGGCATTACAGGTTCCCGCGTGGAAATCTGAAAAAACCATCAAGCGCGGCGTGGATAAAGAAGGAACCGTGGTGTTCACCTTCACGGACGGCGGCAAAATCCGCGACATCGGCAGCGAAATTCTTTTCTCCACCGGCAGCGAGGCGGAACGCCTTGCCCTGTTGTACGCCCGGAAAAAATGGGGGCTGAACATCATCACAGACAAAGGCCGGATTTTGTTTGACCGGAACAAGCTGGAACGGCAGCGGGAATCATTCCACCGCCGCCCAAGCGGGACAAAGACCAAGGACTTTCGCGGTGAAATTGTTTTCAGATATCATCGTGATATTTTGCGATAAACTGTGCAGGTGTCAATATTTCCGGAATCTCCAAGCCCAAGCCTTCAAAATCTTTATCTCCGGTTAGCAAAATATCAACATCTTCAATAATGGCAGTAGCTAAAACCGGCAAGTCATCCAGATCACGCATAGTGGGATATTTTTTACTATCCAGAATGTCTGGAGTATAAATAAGCTCAAACCATTGCTGTCCGGTTAAGAAGGTTAACCACTTGAAATAGCAGGATCGCAAACCCGTATGGCTGGGCAAATTTTTACTACAGTCAACTATTTGATTTTATAGATAATTTCATGCTTTTCTGCGTATGTTAACCGGACAGCAATGAGCTCAAACGGTAAATTTGTGAGAAATTTATCTAAATCGGCATATTTTGATAAAAATTTTTCTTTTATCACTTCTCTCAATTCATGCAGAATATATGATGATAAAACGATAGTATGATATTCTGTCAGGATATCGATCAATTTTTGTATATTTTTACCATGAAATATAAATGCAGAAACCAGCACATTGGTATCAAGCATAATTCTCATTGTTTTTTACCTTGTGCCGTATTTCCTTCACCATATCCACAACATCCTGTTCTGTTTCCAGTCCCAGGCGTTCCGCTTCACCTTGAAAAGCCTCTTGAATTTGGGCAAAAGCGAGTTTGGCGGCGTTTTCCACAATAATACGCCCGTTTTCTTCAACAAAAACAACCTTGTCTCCCTCGCGCACCTTGAGTCGTTTGCGAATCTCAATGGGGAGCGTGAGTTGTCCGCGTGTCGTTATTTTAGCCAATTCCATAAAGCAGACTCCTTTTAAATCTTGTAAACAAAAATTATCTTACTTACAAGATATGCCAAACCAATTTTTTTTGCAAGCCCTGATCCTGTTTTTTACCGCCACGACCAACAGCGACCCTTCCGTCTTCCGGGGGGTGCGCGAAGTCGCGCATGGACATGCGCCAATCCGTCATTCCCTCCGCTTGACGCTCCGTTTCTTCCGGCTTGTCACAGTCCATTCCCCTCTACAGGCGACGCGGCCCGCCAGACAAGGCCAAGCCTGTGCAAATCCCTGTCGGTATGGCCCGGACGGGCCGACTTATGATCCATTTTTTCCGGAAGGCGGGGGGCCATCGGAAAAAGGCGTATGCCCCCCCCGGGAAAAATGTTTCTTTCGGGGGGGAAGGGGAAAAAGACGAGGTGAAAGGAAAATGAGTTACCGTCTCAGGGGTATGACTGAGATCCATATTTTTTTCATTCTTTCGGCCAAAAAAGCAAGAGGGAACCAGGAAAAGTTAAGGAGATTTTTTTCAACTGTTCATCAGCCCATTTTATAGCTTCTTCCTCAGTCGATTCTCTATTCTGGATTTGAGAATTTTTTTGATTTTCTCGAAATATTTTGATTTTTTGTTTAATTTCTGATGTAATACTGCCATCGTACATATATTAAAGAATTTCTTTCATGTAACCTATTTCTACTAAACCCTCATAATATTTACTTCCATATGATAAAAAATAAGATTGCGCATCTTTAAACATATTCGCAACAGTTGCCTCCCTCTGCGCTTCAACCAACTGCTATTGTGCTTTCTGGTTCTAGTATAGGCTGTAGGCAATAATAATGGAACTGACAGCGACAACAATAAAACAGATATTTTGTATTGTATTTTTCATACTCTCTCCGTCACGCCGCCATAAGGGAATTACTTCTTTGTTTGCTCAAGTAGAATATCAATTTTTTTATGAAGTTCTTTATCTGGTAACCCAACGAAAACCCAGATGGAAAAGAGGTTTATGAGAGGGCACCAAATAAAAAATTTAGCTACCAAAGATGTATAACCTTTAGGTTTAGCAATAATATATATTGGAATGCCGCAGAAAATACTCATAATAATAATTGGTATCAATGCAACAAGTCCGGGTAGTAGGGATTCGTTCATAATCATTACTCCGTATAGGTTCATGTCGTTCCTCAGTTAAATCCAATACGCCGTTTATCCTTGTCCGACGGTGTGACAAGATGACGCAACGCCTCAATTATATTGCCTATCGCCTGATCGTGTCCGACCACGGATTTTCCAGTTCGGCCAGTTTGGCCGCAAGCTCATGATAGCCGGGACGGTCGGTACTGTCCAGAATTTTTCGCACTTTTTGTAGCAGCCAAGTAGTGTCGGTTTTGGTGCTGCCTTAAGGAGCCGGCACGGGCCTTGCGAGCGATACCCTCAAAAATATCGCGGCT
>JAISRC010000146.1 GCA_031273845.1 Desulfovibrio sp. | reverse complement strand
CAAAAATGGGGTACACAACGGTATATGAATATGAAGCAAGAGGAATCAGCATAGAACCGGAGCCGTCACGGCCCTTGCAGCCGCGATATTTTTGAGGGTATCGCTCGCAAGGCCCGTGTCGGCTCCTTAAGGCAGCACCAAAACCGACACTACTTGGCTGCTACAAAAAGTGCGAAAAATTCTGGACAGTACCTGCGGTTCCGTGCTGTCGCCCGGATGGCGTTTGTAAAAATGGTAGGCCACGCGCCGTCCGATGCGGTCAAACTCGATCCCCTGCCGCACCACGTTGCCGCCCGGCAGAATCCGGTTGTCGTGCAGCGGCAGCATCTCCGAAGGCAACATCTGCAACTGAAGCGGCACGGACAACCCGTCACCCGGCAATCTGGGCCGAAAGCGGAAGAATACCTCTCCCGCGATGAACAGCTCTCGTGCCGCCCGGCGCTGCTGGCCATAAAAGTCGGTCAGTCCCTCGGCGTCGGACTCGTCCGTCCAACGCAGCCAGAGCCGTTGAACATCATCTTTCAGGACCGCGTCCGCAATGCCGGAGGAAGGCTTGATGCCCGTGCCCACCACGTTGCCGCAGAAGGATTCCACCGCGTTTACGGCATAGCCGTTGTTGCGGATGAGAAACCGCGCCCGCGCCGTCATGTCGTTGCCGGAGGACTGGATCAGGGTATTCACATGGGCGCGGGAAGCGTGAAAACCTTTGAGTCTGCGGGCGGACAAGCCGCCTTCAAAGCCGCCGATGAAAGCGCCCACCCGCTGTCGCAATGTCGTCAACATGCCCATCACAGCCCCTTTTCCGCATAGGTCAGCACACGCTTTTTCCTCCGTTTGCCGGACTTTTCCGCAATCTCCCGCTCCAGAGCATCCAGAGCGGCAGCCATTTCCTTGTCCGACTTGTAGGTCACCCATTTGTCGCCCGCCCGCACGGTCAACGCGCCGTTATAGCGGGCAGCCCGCAGGGTATCGCGCATGTTTTGCAGTTCTTCCAGCGTCATGCTATTTTCTCCAGATGGTAAAAAAACCGAAACATCCGTTGCTTTCCCTGCGTTCCGTTGGCCCGGCTTCATTACGGGATATGGAACTGCTCGGCATCCACACTGTGGAGAAACTGGCCGGGGCGAATCCGCAGGAGATGTTCAACTCGCTTTGCGCCCTCACCGGGCAAAAGGTGGATATCTGCCAGTACGACGTGTTTTGTTGCGCTGTGGCGCAGGCGCAACATCCCGATTTGCCGGATGAACAAAAGGAATGGCACTGGTGGTCGCGTCAGAGGTTGGCCCGAACCCCTGAACTCCCCAGGAAGACTTATGGCAAAGCCTGAATGCCCGGACAGTATGACGCCGCCCGCAGGTCGCCGATGGATTATTCCCGTTCTGACATTGCCTATGAATGCTCTCATCTTCATTCCAGCAATCATTCTTTGGCTGACGCAATATCAATGGAAGGCGAATCACCCTGCATTATTGGCACTCGGCTGCCTGTTGTTATTTTTGGGCTTGGGGCTTGCCGCATGGACAATGCGGATTTTTCACCACATCGGGCAAGGCACTGCAGCCCCTTGGGACCCGCCACAGCGTTTGGTTGTGGTCGGCCCCTATCGGCATGTGCGCAACCCCATGCTGACAAGCGTTTTCATCATGCTTGGCGCAGAGGCGCTTTTGCTGCATTCATGGACGATTTTTGCCTTTCTTATCGCCTTTGTCCTCATCAACGCCTTGTATTTCCCGCTCGTTGAGGAAAAGTCCCTTGAGAAACGCTTTGGCGAGGCATATCAAAACTACAGGCGGAATGTTCCGCGTTGGCTCCCGCGTTTGAAACCTTGGCGTTCAGATATACCTTGACGCTATTGCCCGCCGCCTTCGCGGACTTGGAACCGTTGCCGCAATTACAGCTTGCCGCGCATCGCTCACACGTTCACGATCCTCCGGTATCGGCGGCAAGGCGTCGGCCCGTTTGTTCAGATTCAGCCCCATGCTGAACAACCCGTGCAGGGCCGCATAAGCATACACCCGGCAGTCCAGAGCCTCGTTGCGCCGTCCATCAGGTTTCCACCAAAATTGCTGGGCAAAGCCTTTCACATAGCGGGTGCGCAAGCGCTCCGCCGTCAGTTGTTCAAAATAGGCAGCATCCCTGTCCAAGGGGAAATGGCAGTACCCCGCGCCATGCTCCCGCTTTTTCAGCCGGGCAAAGACCGCTTCCTTGGCGGCGTCTACGCCGACACCAAAAAGATTCACCTTGCCTTTGGCCGCTTTGGTCGGACGTTTGGGCCAGATGGGCCGCTTTCCGGCCATGCCCTTGATGGCCCAGATGCGTTGCCGCTCTTTGCCCCGGCAAAAGGCGTAGGCTGCCTGGGTATGATGACCGCCGGTATCCAGACAGGCCGCATGGATATGAAGCCCATCGGACAATGTTTCATGCTCGAAGGTCGCCGTGAGATACTGCTCCAGTTCACGCCATAATTCAGGCGCTGACGGGTCGCCCCAGATGATCTTGTAGTCGCACGACCAGGACTCTTCGTCCCGGCCCCAACCCACCAGTTCCATTTCCAACCGATCATCCTGCACGTCCACCCCGCAGGTGAGTACAGCCACTTCGGCGGGAATAGCAGGGCCGTATTTTTCCCGTCTGGTCATCAAGGCCGTCTCGTCCATGCTTTCGCCATCGCGTTCTTCCCACGTCTCGGCCAGTTTGGTATTGACCCAGACTTTCAGACGCACCGGGTCATCCTTGGCGTCACGATGTTCTTCGGCTATTTCAGTCCAGGTAACCCAAGGCGAATACAGGCTGGACAGATGGAAGCCCGCCGTCTTGCCGTCTCCGGAAGCGGTGGCTTGCCAATGTCCCTGCGCCAGTAAAGCGGGTTTTCTGTATTCCGGGTGCGCCCCGCCGCAAAGCGGGCAATGCCATGCGGCTTCCTGCATCTTGCCTTCCGGCCAGCGGATGTCCCGCCAGAAGATTTGAGAAACCGATCCGCAGTGATCGCAGGGCACGACAAATACTCGCTTGTCGCTCTCCTCGTAAGCAGTTTCTAGAGTATTTCAAAGTTGAATATACTCTGTGATCGCACCGGCGCGGGAAAACAGGGGAAAAGTTTCTTTTGAAGGGAAAAGACATGGATTCCCACGGGCCACAAGCGGCCCTCGGAATGACAGAAAGTCGTCATGAATGCCGGTGAGT
>JAISRC010000073.1 GCA_031273845.1 Desulfovibrio sp. | reverse complement strand
CAGGCGACAATGCCCGGTTCCGAATCGGGAACGATCTGCGTGAACATGCACAGGGCAACTGGATGTCGCCGCGCGAACCTGTGATGATACGCCGCTATGTTGAAAACATATTTGTCCTTGCGCGCGTTGTTGGAAACGAATTTCGCGTCAAGCGCGTAATACATGTCGCCGTACATCATGGGTGAAAGGGTGATGATGGAGTATATGGGCCAGGCGTAGAGTCCCGTCGCATCCCTGCCCAAAACCAGATAGTCGTCGGAAACATAGTCGAAACCGTCCAGCATGGCCCGCACCGCCAGGGTGGATTTGCCCCGCTGCCCGCGCGCGCAGAACAGAATCCCCTTGCCGTCCAGGCCGACGAGCGCGCCGTGAACGAGCGCCGTCGAGGGAGTTTTGAGAATCTTGTTGAAAGTCTGGACAAAAATGTGCCCCTGTTTGATGAATTCCTCAGGCTCCAGATTTTCCACACCATAATAGTATGTGGATGTTTCAGGATTGTGGGCGCTGACAATCCGTGCCCATATATCCACATTGATCAGGGGATGATGGCGGGAATAGCGTTCGTCAAAAACAATCAGATGCCGCAGATTTTCCAGTTCCCAATCCGGAATGTGCCCCGTGGCGAGTTGTTGCACGCGCAGACGCGGGTTTCTTTTCGGGTTGCAACGGTCTTCCAGTCCGGCGGACAGGGACGCGATGTCCGTTTCCCGCCAAATGACGAGGGTCGCATCGTAGCGCGGGGCGTCATCCTTCAGCACGTAGGTCAACTGTTTTTCCACATGCGGCGTGAATTCCCGTGAGTAATTGACAAGCCGGACAATATGCGTGCCCAGGTCAAGATACTTGACGAATTCAGGTCCGCCGAAGCGCGCCGCGCGTTCGTCAAGCCCTCTGAAATACGCGGCGAGTTGTTCGCGGGAAGGGTCGTCAATGCGCATCACAGGCCCTTTTGCCGCGCGTGTCCAGATACCGGCGCACAAAGCCGGGGGAGGAACGCAGTTTTTTGAGCAGCAGCAGCTTGAGTATCATCCCGCCGTAATGGACGGGATAATTTTTCAGGTCCACAACGCGTATGGCCCGGCAAGCGTTTTGCCGATGCCGGAAAAATTCCTCGTCAAAGATAATTCGGTTGCAGAAGTCCTCCATCTTTCTTGTCAGGGGGAAATGCCTTTCCCTGTCCGGCACGATGCCGGGCACAAGCGTGTTCATGAATTCCGCCGCCAGCCTGAGTTCAAGCCCGATGCCCGTGGACCGCGCATTGTCGTGTACAATGTTCCAGTCAAAGCCGGCTTTGTCGGCGAGCAAAAATCTGCAATCGAACAGAGCGTAGAACAGACCGTGGATGCTGGTCTTTTCGCGCAGGTTTTTCATCAGGTTGGCAAGCACAATGAAAAAGAGATCCTCGTGCGCGGGCAGCAGGGTATCCACGCCGAAGGCGCGCCGCGCGCGGGCGCGGGAGAAAAGATTGCGGTGGAACAGCCCCGTATCCGCGGCGGATTCAATGACGGCGCTGTGGATGTCCACAGCGCTTTTGCCGTCCGCCGTATGCATGTCCACGGCATGAGCGGAACCTGTCAGGGCGTCATGGTAGCCGAGTTTTTCACAAACACGCACAGCCGCCGCCAGATGCTCCGGATGTACAAGGATGTCCACATCGCCCATGGGACGCGAAAGCTCGGGGCGCAGTGCCTTCATCGCCGCCCCTTTGAAAATCAGGTGCGGAATATCCGCCGCATTCAGGGCTTTGCCGATTTTGGAATAGTGGGCCAGAATTTCCATATCGGCAAACCTGAAAAAAGAGATCAAGCCTTTGAGCCGCGGCGCGGCATATTCGGAAAACTTCAATTCAGGATGATCGTGCATCAAATATGAAAGCATGAGCGACTTGTGCGCGCCCATCACTTCAATGTCGCAGACGCTCAGGCAGGAATCAAGGGTCTCCTGCGTCGGCGCTTGGGCAAACACGCAGTCAAGGAGGGCTTGATCAAGCTCCGTCACATACTGATCGCGGAGCTTGCGTATAATGCGATCCATTGAAGACGGGGATTGCGGCATCAACCGGCTGCCGCCGGATATGAGGCCGGGCGTGCCCGGAACATGCTCCGCCGCCGGGCCGCATGACTCCACCCGCGCCCGGAACATGCCCAAGCGGCAGCGCGCGACAGCCAGGCATTCGCGCAGGCATTCCCCCGGAATGCACATCAGGGGCCATGCGATATTCGCCATAACAAACCAGAAGGGCACGGCGTGCTTGTGCAACAGGTACATGCGGCCGGCGGCGTAGGCTTTCACCTTGCGCGGCAACGCGGGGTCGTGCAAATTCACCGCCGGGTGGCACACAACGGCATCGGACGCGCGGAATACACCGAAACCCGATGCAAGGGCGCGCAGGACATAATCGGTGTCCTCGCCGCAACCGTAGGGTAGACCCGTGCCCGGACCGAGACCTTCGTCGAAGGGGCCGACGGCATCCACGCAAGACCGGCGGTAAAACTGCACAAAAGTCTCACTGCGCCTGAAAGCGGAGTAACGGCCGACGGCGCGCAAATTTTTCTTTCCGCAGGAGAACGGGCGCTCCTTTCGCACGCTCATGCCCTTCCCGTCTGCCTGTGGATCCGCTTCCGCCGGCAAGACAGCCGCTCCCGCCAACAGGACATCCGCCTCAGGATGCGCCCGGAACAGGGACAGGACCTTTGCCAGTGTACCGGGGCGGTAAACGCAGTCGTCGTCGGGAAAAGCGACGAAATCTCCCCTCAGCATGGGCAGAGCGAGATTGCGCGCGCGGGAAAGCCCCAAGCCGGGCGAAAGGACGGTTTTGATCGCCGGCAGGCAGGCGTGTTTCCGCACGAAGGAGGGCACTTCCCCGGCGCAGGCTTCGCCGTGCACGAGGATCACTTCAAAATCTTTATATGTCTGCTCCGCAAGACTTTGGAACAGGCGTTCCACAAAATGGAGACGGTCGGTGGTGACGACAAGCAGGCTGAATTCAGCGCCGCCCGCTTCCGCAGATACCGCGCCGTTTTCCTGGCGCGTCGTATTTTCCGCAGCGTGCGCCATGTTCACACCCTCAAAAAGAGGGAAGAGCGCACGGCAAAGCGCGTGTCGGAACTGATCAGCCGCAGGGGTTCGACTTCGGCTTGGGCGGCAAGCACAAGGTCAAATGACGGCGCTTTCGCGCCGGAAGCAGCCAAACCGGCCAGGGCGCCGATATGCTCGCCCCGCAGGGGCAATTCTATAAACCCGCTCGCTGCTGAAGCCTCGCGCAACTCGGCAAGGTCGGCTTTCAGGCGTCCGGCCTCTATGCGCGCGGCTATGTCCCACCAGGAAACGGCACTGACGTACACTTCCGTTTCGTCGGCCAGCAGGATGTCGCGGATGCTCTCCACAGCGGGGTCGCCTGCCAGGGTGCGGAGCAGAACGTTGGTATCCAGAAGCACGCGCATCAGACCGGCCCTCCGGACTGCGCGTCCAGATCGTCGGGCAGTCTGAGCTTCCCGGCCAGGATGCCGATGCGTTTGACCCGCCGCACGGACGAGGCCGGAACCAGAGCGACCACGGGTTTGCCGTAGCGTTCGATGAACACCGGCTCGCCGGCGGCAGCCCGCTTGGTCAGTTCGGACAGAATTCCCTTGGCTTTGTGCGTGGAAACGGTCAGCACAGCGCGGCCTCGCGGTACGCCGGTATGGACGCGAAAAAGGGCGCGACTAAAACACCAGCACCCCCGGCGGGCTTCCGACGGAGGTGATATGTGGTGTTTAGGTTAAACGGGGCTGAAAGTAAATCAACTAAAATGTAAGAGAGTGAGTGAGAGAGAGAGAGAGAAAGAAAGAGAGAAAGCAATAACTGTGCCAAATTCATTATTTTACCCGAAAATTCCTTGAAATTAATATTGCGCTGTGAGTTTTTTTAACGAGGATTTAGCTGCTTGTAAAGACCCTAAATCTATTTTTTTTATTTTCGCAAAAAATGTTGGGGGAAAAGGATGCCTTAAATGCGCCTGCATAAATGGCCGGCGAAAAAACGGCCCGGGGCGCGGAGAAAAGATCCGCAGGCTGAAGGTGGCGGAAGACAAGAGAACGGCGCAAGGGGCAGCTTTGCTTTACGGCTATGCGGGACAGGCCGAAGTCGACGGGGATGAAGCCGGTCACGGATTTGCCGGGGGTACCGATCAGGTCTTTGCCGGCGGGATGAGGGAGGAAAAAATTACTTGTCAGGATATTACAGTGGAGAAAAGGAGGTATGCCATGCCCCACATATCGCAAGCAAAAATGGAGCCGACTGTCAGATCAAGTCGAAACTATCTCACTTCAGCCTTCTCAAAAAGGTATCCGCGAACTTGTTCATTACTTGCCCCAAACTTGGTATCTGAATCCGCTCTTGGTATCCATGCCTTGGTATATACCCGGAAAGCTCACAATAAAGCATGGGACTTTCTTGGTATCGACTTTTCCAAACGCCGCTGTACCAAAGGAAATACCAAAAAATGCCTTGGTATGTTTATAAGTTTTCATAGACGCATGGAAATTGACTCCCTCATGAAAAGCGAAGTCCCGCAAAGCTTTTTGGGCGGAAGTCTACCGAAGTCAGTTAAAATATCCTGTTAAACTATGGTGTTAGTTGACACACATTTTTTTAATACCGACAAATATACCTACAAATCTTTCCGTTGCCCATATAGCGGGGTCACTCTCATTCCGGCTTCACTCATGCCCGACAAAAAAATAGAGCAGCGTGGAAAGGTTCGCGTTCTTTCCCAGGACGATCCGGTAAAAGTCCGGGGTGAAGCGGGTATAGCCAGGGCACCAGCCCTCATACCGGGCGGGGGCATCTTCCGGCTCGCCATCGACCGTTGCGGACGAAATCGGCGCACCTTGTTCCGGCTGTCCCGCCGGTTCAGTTTGTCCCACGCGCATGCTCTGGTCTGGGACAAGTTTTTCTGTTTTGTCCCGCCCCGTGTCCCGCTTGTCCCGCATATGTGGGACAGCGAAAAACGCTTGTGCCAATGCTTTCAAGGAGTCTTGTCCCACGCTTGTCCCAACGCTTGTCCCGCTATTTTCTCTTGTCCCATTGTCCCCTCTATATAGGGTTGGGACAATGGGACAAGCTTTTTCACTGTCCATGAGCGGCCTCCAAAGAAGACCTTGTCCCTTGAGAAATACGAGGATCTATGTGTCCTTCGTCCAATTTTTTCTTCAGACGCCCAGCTGAACTTTTGGTGATTCCAAGTTCCTCGGCAGCGTCTCGAATTGTGTACCCCTCATCAAGCAATGCGCGTAATTGCTCTAACCGCGCGTTTTATATCGATTTTGTAGTCCAAAACAGCGCATGGTCATGAGTCTCAAGTTGTGCTTCGAATGAAGCGGCGTCCGGGCCACATATCCAAGAGTCTTCATCGTTTGACCGTCCGTGTCTTGCGAGTGTAGCGAGATTGTCAAGAATTACGAGGTCGATACCCTGTAATAACGGTTCGATTGCTTTCTGTCCTTCGCTTGTGGCAAGATTCGGCATTGCTCCATACTGCATATCTGGCGTGAGAATGCGGAGATAATCCGCACTTGGTGGTTCTGAATCGCTTCCATTGATTAGAGAAGCAAGACGCTCCTGTAATGTTCTTGCGGGCATTTCGCCGTCTATAAAAAGAACCTTGGCAGGCTTCGGTGCTATCCATCTATCAAAGGTCTTCCCACCAGACGCAACGGCGACCGCCACCGAGAGCGAAACATATGTCTTGCCGATACCGCGTTGCGCGTGAAGCATACAAAGGCCCTGCCTTGGCAAAATAGGAGCCAGAAGCATTTCTCGTTCAGGAAAACACATTTGCAGGAAATCATGCGCTGTGACACAGGACAATCC
>JAISRC010000072.1 GCA_031273845.1 Desulfovibrio sp. | reverse complement strand
CGTGAATCCTCCATGCTACTGCTGAGAAGCCCACAATTTTTGTGCGCGTAACATTATGATCTGGAGGGTATCATCATGCGGGAACTGAGTGCGCGGGAACGTGAAATTATCACTTTATTTTTGCAAAAAACGTTGAGAGAAAAGGGTATTTAAACGCGCCTGCATAAAAGGCCGCCCAAAAACGACCCTGCGCGGAGAAAAGATCAGCAGGCTGAAGGTAGAGCATTTTGCAAATGAAATTGCATACACATAATGCTCCGGCGGCGATATGAGGCATAAGAAAAACCTTGACTCAAGAGGCGGGTCCGGGCATGGATTGCATCTGATATCGTCATCTCAAAACCTTGACTCGAGGGGCGGGTCCGGACATGGATTCTTCGCCGCGCTCGGCAATGACAAAACATGAGGCGCGGCGAATTACGGTTTCGAAAGGGCGTTCCGGATGCCGGGGCCGGCCCGCGCAGGGGTGTTGATGCATATATTTTTCAGGAGTGCGTGCCTTGCTGTATCCCGTATAAGAGCGTTCCGCGGTCCGCTCCTTGCGTTTGTCGCGGCGGCGTTGCTTTCCGCCTGCGCGACCGGAGGCGGTTCGGGCATTTATGACCCGGATGCACCGGAAATGATGTCCTTCTACACGCCGCGGGACGACGGCCGTCCCCTGTCATCGGACGAACTTTACGCATTCAAGACTCTCGGAGACCTGGACCGCGACCTGTCGCCGGAAGACGCGCGCACGGTGGAACTGCATTTCAAGTTTTTTGTACACGAGCGCCGGGCGCTTTTCGAGCGCTTTCTCACCCGCAGCGCGCGTTTTCTCCCCTATGTCGCCGGAGTGTTCACCTCCCGAGGCATTCCCAAAGATGTCGCCTACCTGTTCATGGTGGAAAGCGGCGGCAACCCCAACGCCTATTCCCCCGCAAGCGCCTCAGGCCTGTGGCAGTTCATCCCCCTCACCGGGCGCAAGTTCGGTCTGGCCCAGAACGCATGGGTGGACGAACGCCGCGACCCCTACAAAGCCACCTACGCTGCTTCGGACTACCTGCTGAAGCTCTATAACGACTTCAGCAACTGGCACCTCGCCGTTGCCGCCTACAACGCCGGCGAGGGCAAAATCGGGCGGGCCGTGAACGGCACGGGAGCCAAAGACTTTTTCGACCTCTGCCGCCTGGATGAACAACTTGAGGAACGCGCCCGGTTGAAGACGGAAACGCGCGATTATGTGCCCCGCCTGCTTGCCGTGGCCAAAATCATGCGCAACCTCAGGCGGCTCGGCTTTGAGGAACCCGGACCGGACGCGGCCTGGAAGCTCACTCCCGTCAGCGTGCCGCCCGGCACGAACCTCGCCGGTCTGGCCAAAGAACTCAATCTCACCTGGGAAGAATTCAGCGGCATGAACCCGGCCTTCCGCAAAACGACAAGTCCTCCTGCGGCCGCGTCCACCGCCTATGTCCCGCCGGACAAGCTGACCGTCGCCGTGAACTGGGTAGCCGGGCCGGAAGCCCGCGCATATGCCGGATGGAAGGAACATACCGTCAAAAAAGGCGAATCCTTTGCCTCCATTGCAAGACGCTACAAAGTCTCCGATGCGGACCTGAAAAGCGCCAACGGCATGACGGGCATGCCCCCGGCAGGCACGGTCCTCCTGATTCCCTCCGGCAAGACGACGCCCGCATCCGCAAAATCAGCCGCATCCGCAAAACCCGCCCCGCCGGCAAAAAACGCCGTGCCCGCAAAGACTGCAAGGTCCGCCGGGGCTGCAAGGTCCGCCGGGGCTGCGACGTCCGCCGGGATCACGGCATCCGCCAAGGCCGCGCCGGCCAAGACCTCAGCGTCCGCGAAAGCCGGAGGCAAATCCGCTCCCGCCGGGAAAAAAAGCGCCGGACCCGCTGCGTCCTCCAAAACGCCGTCCGCGTCGAACAAAAAAGGCGGGCAGGCCGGGGGCGGAAGCGTGACCGTCAAGGCCGGCGACACCCTGTATTCCATAGCCAAAGCCGGTAAAGTGTCCGTAAAAGCGTTGATGGAGGCCAACAATATGGATTTCGGAACAACGCTGAAAATCGGACGCAAACTGGTCATACCCCGTTGAGCGGACGCGAATGCACCTATGATTGCAAGTCGGGATTCCCTGTCGTCCGCCCCGGCGGCGGATATCCACCCCGCGACGCACACTGCCGCGACGGCGGACATCCCCTCGGCCGAGCACTGCCTGTCCTTTGACGATGCGGCCTTTGCCAACGAACTGTTCGGTCCGCGCAACGCCAACCTGGATTTTCTGGCCCGGCGCACAGGGTTGCGCATAACTACGCGGGGGGGGGCCGTCACCCTGCAGGGGCCGGGGCCGGCTGCCGCTCTGGTGCGCGAACTGCTCATGCAGTTGTATTCCCTGCTCAAATCAGGGCTGCGCCTGCACCCCCGCGATATCCCCCAAGCCTGTGCCGTGCTGGAAAGAAACCCGGATGCCGACCTGAAAAGCCTGTACCGGGAAACGGTGTTTTCTTCCGGAACGCGCAAGAATATCGTCGCCCGGACTCTGACGCAGCGCGAGTACGCCGCCTCCCTGCGCGACTGCGACATGACCTTTGCCGTGGGCCCCGCCGGGACGGGCAAGACCTATCTCGCGGTGGCCGCCGCCTTGTCCATGCTCCTGTCGAAGAAAGTGCGGCGCATCATTCTCACCCGCCCCGCCGTCGAAGCCGGCGAACGCCTGGGTTTTCTGCCCGGCGACCTTGCGGAAAAGGTCAATCCCTACCTCCGCCCTCTGTATGATGCCCTGAACGACATGCTGGACCCGGAAAAAACGGCGGAAATGACAGCGGCCGGGAGCATCGAAATCGCCCCCCTTGCCTTCATGCGCGGACGCACCCTGAATGATGCCTTCATCATTCTGGACGAAGCCCAGAACACGACGCCGGAGCAGATGAAAATGTTTCTGACCCGCCTGGGCTTCGGGTCACGCGCCGCCGTTACCGGGGACATAACGCAGATAGACCTGCCCAGGAGCACGGACGGGGCCGGGCGTTCCGGTCTGATCCAGGCCCTGAGCGTGCTGAAAAACGTGGAAGGCGTAAACATGATTTTTTTTCAGAGGGAAGACATTATACGCCACCCCCTTGTGGGTCGCATAGTGGACGCTTATGACCAATATCAGACAAATTCCTGACAAGGCCCGCTCGGAATTTTCCCTGCTCTTGGAGCGCCTGGGCAAAAGGCTCCCCCCTTGGGGATTCTTTCTGCTCATAATCGTTCTTGTCCTTCTGTCCGTACCTGCCGCCGTGGACCTCAGCCCGCGCCCGGATCTGCTGAGGGAAGGGAGCATAGCACCCACGGACATCGTCGCCGACAGCAGTTTTCTGTACCGCGACGACGATGCCACACGGGCCAGACAGGAAATGGCACGCAGAATGCAGCCCCTTGTGCTGGATTTCGTGACCGTGCCCGTGGAACAACTGCACCGGCGCATGCAGGGTATTTTCATCCGGGCGAACGAGGCGCTGGAACCGGACGAGCGGGAGGAACTGCGCCTTTCCCTGTCGCGGGAGATGCAGAGGGAACTGACGGACAGCGAGTTTTCGACGCTGACCTCGCGGGTTCTGCAGGATGCCGCCCTGCTCAAGCTGCTGCCCATAGCGGCGAAGTACCTGAACAACGGCGTTCTGCCGGAAGTTTCCGTCGTCGGCCCCTACCCCGGCGGCGTGGTGGTGCGCAACATGGATACGGGCGCGGAAAAGCGCATTGAGGAGAGTTTCGCCATTCCGGACATTCGCCGGCTGGAACTGTTGCTCTCCCAAGAAATCCGGGGGCTGGAACTCGACAATGACGGAAAGCGCATGCTGGACGCCGTCTTTGACGACCTTATCTATCCTTCCCTGCTGCCCAACTACGAAGCCACGAAACTGCGCGCGGACGCCCTTGCCGAAGCCGTCGAGCCGGTGGTCTACCGCGTTCAGCGCGGGGAGGTCGTCATTCGCAAGGGAGAAAAGGTCAGCGCCGAACAGGAACACAAGATGCAGTTCGTCCTGCGGAGCAAAGAAGACCGTTTCAACACCAAACTCTTTCTCGGAACGGCGCTTTTCGCCCTGCTGGCGGCCGGCGGACTCCTCTTTTCCCCCAGCGGCAACACTGCCGCGCGCATGGAAAACAAGGATTTCGTCTTTCTGGCCATGCTCATGCTGATCTTTGTGCTGCTCTCCAAGGCCGTGGCCGTGCACGGGGAACAGATAGCCGCGGTCAGCGACAGATTCCTGCCCGAAAGTCTGGTTTTCGCCATGCCTGTGGCGGGGGCGGCCTCCCTGTCCGCCCAGATTTTTTCCGCCCGGCGCTATCTGGTCACGGGTATTCTGCTGGCCTTTTTCTGCACGATAATGGTGCACGGGTCCATGGCGCTCTTCCTTTTCTATTTTCTTTCCGCCATGTGGAGCACCTGGCTGACCAACCGCAGCGCCTCGCGGCGCGACGTGGTCCGCTCCGTACTTCCCCTGGCCGTCGGTCTGACGGCTATGTGGGGCGCCACCACCATGATCCAGGGCGGCGCGCACACGCGCTATCTTTCGGAACTGCTCGCCCTGCTGGGGGGCGGAGCTTTCTGCTCCATGGTCATCACCTTTGCCCTGACCCCGCTTGTGGAGATGATCTTCGGGTACACCACGCGCTTCAGGCTCATGGAACTCATGAATCTTGAACAGCCCCTGATGCGTGACCTGATGATTCTCGCCCCCGGCACCTACCACCACTCCCTTGTCGTTTCCAACATGTGCGAGGCCGGCGCCAAGCGCGTGGGTGCCCACGCACTGCTCTGCAAGGTAGCGGCGCTCTACCACGATGTCGGCAAAAGCGCCAAACCCGGCTATTTCATAGAGAATCAGGCCGGCGCGGAAAACCCGCACGACCGGCTCGTGCCCTCCCTGAGCGCCCTGATTCTTATCTCCCATGTCAAGCAGGGCGCGGAAATGGCCGAAAAGCACAGGCTGGGCCGGGAGGTCGCGGCCGTCATTGCCCAGCACCACGGCACAGGGCTGATCCGCTATTTCTTCGACAAGGCCGCCGCCATGCCCGACATGCCCCCGCCCGCCGAAGAAGATTTCAGATACCCCGGCCCCAAGCCCCAGAGCAAGGAAGCCGCGATAGTCATGCTCGCGGATATCGTCGAGGCGTCGAGCCGTACCCTGGTGGACCCCTCGCCCGCCCGCCTCGCCCAACACATCGACGGGATCATGAAAGGCGTATACTCTTCAGGCCAACTGGACGAATGCGAGCTGACCCTGCGCGACCTGCATGCCCTGGCCGACAGCTTCAACCAGCTCCTCCTCGGCCTGCATCACCAGCGCATCAGCTACCAGCCTCCTCAGGACAAAAGTACACAGCCCAAGCCCCTGATCCTGAAACCCGCCGGCGACGCGGAGCCGGCAGCATCCCCGCGCCCCCTTCCCGCCCGCGCGGCGGCGGGTGAAAGCGGGACGTCGGCAGGGAGCAGAAGCAAGGTTATCCGGATGAAAAACAACGCGGACTCCCATGGCGATACCGACCTTTCACAGTTCTGACGTCCCGCGCGGATCAGCATCGGGGACGGAGAGCACGGCTCCTCCGATGATGCCGGCCTTGCACAGTTCCTGCGGCGTTCCCCCGGCCCTGTGCGTGCTCAAAATGCCCTTGGACCGGCGCGGGTTGCACGCTGTCCTGCAACGCATGTCCGAAGCAGCGGGCGTGCCCTGCCCGGATACGGCGCTGCTTGACGACGGCGACATGGAAGCTTTACATGAGGGATCCTTGGGCAGGCCGGGACCGACCAACATCCTTTCCTTCCCCGCGCCGGCCGGCGCGGGAGCGCATGCGGGCGCTTTCCCCGGCTGTCTGGCCCTGTCCGCGGACAGTCTGGAGCGGGAGGCCTTCCTCTACGGGCAGGATCCGGCCGCGTACTGCGTCCGTTTGCTGGCCCACGGGCTGGCTCATTTGGCCGGGCATGAACACGGCCCGGAGATGCGGGAGTTTGAGGAAGGGTTGACGGATTTGATTTCAGAGGCTGCTCCGCCTTGATCTGTCGTGCCTTATCGTTCCGAGGCACGGCCGGGAGCTTGCAACTGTTGCCGCATCGTCATTCTGAACCCTTCGAAAGACTCAGGGCAGGCTCCGCGGAACGCAGTGAAGAATCTATGGAAGCACTGATTTAGAGCATTTTACGCTTGAGATTGTCGCTTGCGGCGGGCAAAGCCCGCCTGCTCCAATCTCGTTGCGCGGGTTTGCAGGCAAACCCGCGCAGGTCGGTTTATACAATTTCAAAGTCAAAATGCTCTAATGACGAATAAGGTTTGAGTATCCGGCATCAACCGCAAAAGGAGAGCATTTATGGAACTGCTGAAGGCAATCATGGAGAGGCGCAGCATACGCAAATTTACCGACAGGCAGGTTGACCGTGCCCTGCTGGAACGCCTGATCAAGGCGGCTATGTGGGCGCCTTCGGGTATGAATCGCCAGCCTTGGAAATTCATTGTCCTTGAAGGAGAGTCGTTGCAGCGATTTATCAAATTTTCCGCCGGGATGGCGGAAAACATGGAAGGCCCCCTGCGCGTCCAAAATTTCAATGACAAGATGCGTGCTTTCGTAAAAGGCTATTTTCGTGACCTCGGCGGGGCGCGTACCGTGCTTGTCTGTCTCGCCAAAGCGGCGGACACCTATCTTGCGGATCACGCGAACATGGTTTCCGGGGCGGCGGCTCTGTATAACTTCCTGCTCCTTGCCCATGAGGCCGGACTGGCCTGTTGCTGGATGACGGGATACGCTCTGGTGGAAAGCGACCTGATGCGTTTTCTCGGGGTTGAAGGTTACAAGCTGGTCGGGGTCACGCCGGTGGGCTTTGCGGATCAGATACCGCCCGTCCCGCCGCGCAAGCATGAGGACATCATCTGGATGGAGTAGCGCCTGAGGAAGTGTCTCAAAATTAAATTACCCTGAGCATTTCAAAGTTGACTTTTCTCTAAATTTTCTTTAGAAAATGTGAATGAAAATAACACCAGCAGACACACGGCGGCGCGCCCTGACTGCCTATAAAACCGGGCAATACACATTTTACGAGAAAAGGCGGCGACAACGCGCGAGTCACTTTTTGAGACCATCGGTGCAGCTTTTAAGCAGATAAGTCCGAAAAATATCCGAGGATAGTTCAAGAGTTGTGGGTATTCTCAAAGTTGAAATGCTCTAAATTTTGAATTCGATCAACGTGGAAGGAGCCAAATGTATAGCATAACATAGTATGATTAAACGATAAAAAATATCATAAGTATCGTAGTACCAAGGCAAATACCAAGAATTTTTAACGGTGCCCTATAAGCAGGTTCACTCTCATTCCGGCTTCGCTCATGCCCGACAAAAAAATAGAGCAGCGTGGATAGGTTCGCGTTCTTTCCCAAGACGATCCGGTAGGCGTCCGGGGTAAGGCGGGTGTAGCCGAAGCAGTCATTGTCCTGTCCGCGCAGTTTGCCGCCGGGACCGGAGGAGTTCATCGTGAAATCGGGGTTGACTCTCGCCAGAAGACGCGCTAATCTCTTATCGAAAGAGAAGCTCTTGAGCGGAGGAGGAAGTATCCCGTTGGGATCGTCCTTCATAGACCTTGGAGCTTCTTTTTTTATGTTTTCAACATCTACAGCCTCAATCAAGTAAACCTTGTTTGCCTGCCCGGACAGAGCATATTCCTTAACCGTGATTTTTATGGGATAAAATACGCCGTCATATTCCATCAGTGCGCCAAGTTGATGGATTTGCTTAATATTTGGATTGTTATCTCTGTCATTACGCTGATCATGGATTGCAGCCCGCTCAAACAGGGCATCAATGTTGGCAATGGCATGAGCATGAGCGCCAGGAGAAACAGATTTTTCCGTTGCCTTGCCGCTAACCATTTTCTGAAGGGATTTGCCGGACACAACGCCGGTCAGCCCAAATTTTTTGTTGACCAGTTTTTTATTGACAACCTTGGCATTCCTTATCGCTTCGGTAGCCTTAGGAATTGTCTAAAAATAAACTTGACATATTTAAGTTTGTATAATAAACTCAATGCATGAATAATGTTGATGTGAATGCATTGAAATTGCGTATAGACATAATGCTTCCGACATT
>JAISRC010000191.1 GCA_031273845.1 Desulfovibrio sp. | reverse complement strand
AAAGCTCTGCACGTCCTGCGTGTCGCGTTCCGCCGCTTCCTTCAGCACACGCTCGCGCAAAGCATCGGGCGACACGCCGTTTTTCAGGGCGTCAACCGGGTCGATTTCAAGGCCCAGCCGCTTTGCCTGAGACGCAATGGCGGCAAGTTCCGTCATGCGCTCGCAGATTTTTGTTTCCACCTGTTTTTCGATCACGGTCTGATCCGCCATCACCATCGTTTCTTGTTCGTTCATGCGGTTTCCCCGTATGGTTGCTGGTTGTTGTGAATTTTGAACGAGCAGGGCAATCTGGGCATGCGCCTGCTGAAAGTTGCCGATCTGATCCGCCAGCCCTGCGGCAACAGCCTCACGGCCCCGAAATACGCGAGCTCCCGTTCCGCGCACCCCGGCTTCATCAAGATTGCGCCGCCTTGCCGCCAGGGAAACGAAGTCCGCATAGAGCGCGTTCACATCCGCTTGCAGCCTGTCGTGCGCATCCTCGGTCAGAGGCGTGTGCGGGTTGGCGTCGACCTTGTGGGCCCCGGCGTAAATGTAGGTGAAGGCAAGCCCGGCCTGGACATCTGCTCCGGATTCGTCCACATGCAGGGCCACCACGCCGATGGAACCGACTTCGCCGGTACGCGGCACGACTATGCGATCCGCCGCGCAAGCAATGGCATAGGCTGCGGAAAGCGCGGCTTCGTCCGCCACAGCCCACAGAGGTTTGCCGGTCACATCGGCCATGCCCCGCAAGCTGTCCGCCAAGTCGAATACGCCGCCCGCTTCCCCGCCGCAGGAATCGATCTCCAGCAGCACTGCCTTCACCTCCGGATTGGTGAAGGCGTCTTCGGCCATGTTTTGGATGTCATGGTAGGAACACAGCCCGGATTGGGCATTCAGGCCGCTTGCCCGGCGTACCAGCGTACCCGTGACCGGCACTACGGCGATGCCCGCCTCTGTTATCCGCAGGCCGCTATGGGGTGCGGGAGGATTGCCGGTCGCGGCCAATGGTTCGCCCTGAAGGCGCGGAGCCAATACTGAGAGGATCACGTCCAGTTTCGGACGCACGATCAGAAGCGGCGTCCCGTACACGCGAGACGCCACATGGGGCAGATCAAAAAACATGAGGTTCACCTGCTTGTAAATGGTCTTGACATGAGTAGTCCAGAGAACTACAGTAGGACTATGAAATTTGAGTGGGACAACAAAAAAAGCGATGCCTGCTTTCAGGAAAGAGGCTTTGATTTCGCTTATGCCGCGCGTGCCTTTCTTGACCCGGATCGATCAATTCGTAAGGACGCGCGACATGATTATGGAGAATCCCGCTATATTCTTCTCGGAAAAATTGAATCACGGCTTTTCTGTGTGGCGTATACCCCGCGCGGTGATGTCATCCGCATAATTTCCGCACGAAAAGCCAACAGCAGAGAGGTTCATCTTTATGACGATCACATCCATGACCGTTGATCCCCTACACCCGGAAACATGGCCTGCCGGACGTTGCAATGTGGCGGCGCTGGATGCGACGACAGAAGCCGACATCGTCGTACAGCAGGCACAGGACGATATGGAAGCGCAAAAGGCCGCCGCATTGTATGCCAGACGGGTGCGTAAGCGTTTAGGCTTGACGCAGCGTGAATTTTCGCAGCGCATTGATGTTCCGCTGGACACAATCCGCAACTGGGAACAGGGCAAGCGTGAACCTGCCGGGCCTGCCAAGGCTCTCCTGAAAATTCTTGATAAAAGCCCTGAAACAGCGCTCTCAGCCTTGAACGGATAAAATCCCGAGTTCCTGTTCGCGTTTCTTATCCGCAGCAATCTCCGCGTCCACCGCGACGGCGTCGTATCCCCGCTCGGATATGGCCTGGCTGCGGGACTTCAGCCCTGCGTCCAGAGCCATGATCTCAGCCCGGATGTCCTTTTGCGGATCAATCCAGTCCCAGCGCGGAGGCAGCCAGGCACAGGACAGCATGACCACCCGGTTCTTTTCATAATCGGGCAAGACAAGCGCGCCGTAAAGAACGGCGGCGTCCATCCAGCGCAGCCATACCGGGCGGCAGAGTTGATACACCAGCACGGAATGCTGAAACGCCTCTACCCGCCGTCTGAATTCCAGCAAGGCGGCGCGGGTGTTGCTGTAGTTGGCCTTGAGCATGTCCGAGGTCAGGTTGGCGTATGGCAAGCCCAGACCAGCCGCCACCTGCAGGAGCGTCCGATACTGGAAGGCTTCATAATTTCCCCCGACATCGGATGGAGCCGAGAACGTGATGTCTTCCCCGTCTTCCAGAATTTGCAGCTGCCCCGGCTCCAGCGGAAGCAAGTCCTCTGAAGCCGCGCCTTCCCTGTCCATATCGTCACTCGCCGGACGGCGCACAAAGCCCGCGAACATGGCCGCAACCTTTTTGCGGTCAAGCTCGGCGTCATCGTACTGATCCAGTATGAACAGCTTCACCAGAACCGGCGCATAACGGGAAAAGCCCCGCAGTTGTCCGGCCTCCACAGGGTCAATGACGTGCAGAACGGAAGCGGCGGGCACTCGCACCTGTTCGCCGTTGATGTGCGGTTCGATAACGTACGATATTTTTCGCACATTGAAAAAGTGGAAGTAGCCCGCCAAGTCGGTTAGGTTTGGTCATCACCAAACAACCACCAAACCGACGAGGGAGGGCTACAGATGGAAG
>JAISRC010000190.1 GCA_031273845.1 Desulfovibrio sp. | reverse complement strand
CTTCCATCTGTAGCCCTCCCTCGTCGGTTTGGTGGTTGTTTGGTGATGACCAAACCTAACCGACTTGGCGGGCTACTTCCACTTTTTCAATGTGCGAAAAATATCGTACGTTATCTTTTCATGGGGTTTTGCTTGCGCCGCAGCCTTCTCAGTCAACATGGGCAATTCTGCTGAAGTAGATTATTGTTACCCGGAAATTACCCAAAAAATTCCCGGCTGCAAGCGGAGAACTATGGAAAACTGCGTAAAGCAAATTGCTGAAATGCAGGTTCCCCTATAGTTTTCGGAATTATACGGGAACCTGCGTTCTTTATGTTGGAGGCGGCATCCAGACTCGAACTGGAGATAAAGGTTTTGCAGACCTCTGCCTTACCACTTGGCTATGCCGCCGCATCGCAATATGTCCGAGCAGGAAACGTGATTAGAATTTTATAGATAACATGCCGGCATTATAGAAATATTCTACCGTTAAAAAAACCGATGCCCTGCCGCTGTTTCTGAAAAACGAAGTTTTCGACCGATTTTCGATTTTCGGCTGACCTGTGCTGAGGTATGTAACCATGCGGGAAGCGTTTGTCAAAGATAAAAATTGACAAGATAAAAAAGATTCTTCGCGGAACCTGCCCTGATGGTTTCCGAAGAGCTCAGAATGACAAATGCGGCGGATACGGATATCACCCGACAAGAAGTGAGGCGGCTTATGGGCTGCCTGAATTTTTTTTGCCGGTTTCGTAGGGGAAAATGCGAATTGTACACGGTTTGTCAATCGGCATGGAAATTTGACCCGCCATGTGCATACAAAAGTGCCCCACCTTGGAAATTATATCATTTCCTACTGATGGTTTATTCCTCAGCAGACCTTGCGGCACAATGGTCTGAGTCGGAAAAACCATCAACGGATCAACACGTTTGCAAAACGTTCATGCATGTTGACGACGAGTCAGCGCAGTTCCTCCATCTTGTCCGCGCGGGCGTTCGGATCAGGATGCGAAGACAGGATGCTGCTGCCGCCTCCGCTTCCGCCTGCCAGCTTACGCAATGCCGTCACTGCCGCCTTGATGTCTTTATTCAACTTTTTAAGCAGGTTCAGTCCATATTTGTCGGCATCCGATTCCTGAGATTGTGAAAATTGCGCGTTGATGACCTGTTCAGCCAAAGCGCCGAGTTCGGATTGCGGCAGGGCATTGATGACCGCGCCCGCAGTGCCTGTTCCTGATACGGCGCCCGCGCCTTTGCGCGCCGCGGACGCGGCATAGGCCACGCGAAGTTTGTCGAGGGTATCTCCGTCTACCACATGGCCGATTTCATGCCCTATGACAAAAAGAAGTTCGTTATCGTTCATCAGGTCCATCAGACCGGAAAAGACCCGGATGGTGCCGTCGGCCATAGCGAACGCGTTGACCTGAGACGACATGTACACTTTAAAATTGAATTGTTGCCCGCCTTCGTTGCCGAGAGAGGCGACCAGAGCGCGGAGGCGCTTGTCGTATTTGCTTCCCGGTCCGGCAATGATGCGTTTATTCTGATTGTCGTATGCGGCGCTGGCTTTTGAAGCCAGCAATCTTGCGTCTTCATTGCTCAGGGTTGCTGCTTTGTAAGCATCACCGGCGGCATCGACAGCAGCCCCCGGATCGGAAAGTCTGCAACCGACGAATAAAAATACACAAACTAAACACAGGGCCAAGTATTTCATAAGACCTCCGGTTATATAGTTTCTGCATGTGGGACATAGATGTGTATGTATCAGGAAATCGCGGACTTGAACTGAAAAAGAGGTCTGAAATTACCGGATAACACGCATATACATCAAGGCTTCTGTACCGCACGGTCTGCCTGTCGTCGCTTCGCGCGTTCCGGGCACGGACATTTCAGGCCTTTCGGCGTGCTCGGAATATAGCGGACGCCGGCGTTCATGTCAAAAAAAGAGCGCGGTTCCGGCTTTTTTCACAACCGGTGTTGCCGCTTTTGACCGGCAGGCATATCCTGCCGTCCATAGCATTTTACGCCTGAGATAGTTGCTTACGGCAGGGATTTGCAGGCAAACTCATGCAGAGCGGATACACGTTTTCAAAGTTGATCCGCTCCAGACGCGGAAAACCTGCGCCTTGCCCTTTGCATCCCGCGTGATGTATAAACCGCATGACATGCCCGATGAGGGAACAAAAATTTTACACTCGAGGAAAGGATGATGAAACGCGCAAAGAATCTGGTTCTGATCCTGGCGCTTACTGTGCTGTTGCCGCTTGCATTTCCCGTCGCGGTCGGGGCCGCGGACGATACCGTCATTGTCCTGCCGCCTCCGGACAGAAGCGGCGGAATGCCCCTGATGAAAGCCCTGAACGAGCGCCGGAGCAACCGTGATTTTTCGGAACAGGTCCTGTCGCGGCAGGATTTGAGCAATCTGCTCTGGGCGGCCTTCGGGGTAAATCGTCAGGACGGCCGGCGCACCGCCCCGACCGCCAGAAACACGCAGAAGGTGGAAATTTATGCGGCAACAGCCACAGGCGTGTGGCGTTATGACGGCGCGGCGCATACACTGACCAGGGTTCTGAGCCGCGATACGGTCAAAGATTTCGGAGGCGCGCCGCTGACCCTGGTTTATGCCGCCCCCGAAGGCCTGCGTGACGCCATGCACCTGGGTTCCATTTACCAGAACGTCGGGCTGTACTGCGCCTCGGCCGGTCTGGCGAATGTGGTCAAGACAACGGGCGTGGACGTGCTGAAAAACGATCTGAAACTTCCCGACGATTACAAAATTTTGGTCGTTCAATCCGTCGGCAAGGCAAAATAAACCTGATACGCTGTGACGTTAGAGCATTTCAAAGTTGAAAATGCTCTAACGGCTTGAAGGTGGATGCTTCACTGCGCTCAGCTTCATTTGTCCATCCATTCGGCGCAGATCGCCTCAAGTTCCCGGTCGCTGTACGTCGGCCGCGAGTAAAGTCCGGCCGCTTTTCTCTGCCGCGAGGCCTCGGCCAGGAGCAGAGCGGCGGCAACGGACACATTGAAACTCTGAACCATGCCGTACATGGGTATGTATACCTCCGTGCAGGCCGGCGCGGCAAACTCCGCATCCGGCCCGCAGTGCTCGTTGCCGAGCACGAAGGCCGAGGGCAGGGTAAGGTCCGAATCATACAGAGATTGCGCGGCAGGGGAACAGCTCGCGGTGTAAACGCGCATGCCCTCGGCCCGCATGGCCTGTGCAAGCGAGGCCATGTCCCTGTGCCGGACGGTTTTCACCCATTTGCGCGCCGAGGCGGAGCTTCCGGCTGCCGGGACCGGAAAGGCCGTATCCGTGTAATAAAGATGCACTTCGGGCACGCCGAAGGCGTCACAACTGCGCAGAATAGCCGAAACATTGTGCGGGTCGTGTATGTTGTTGAGCACAAGGGTCAGGTCTTTCTGGCGCAGGCTGAGCACCTGCCGTATTCTGGCCTCGCGCTCCGGGGTGCGGCGTCTGGCGGAGAACATCGTTTTTTCCGGATGCAATATAGGCCTTGTTTATCCTTGAACAGTCCGGCGGGCAAGAGTCGGCTGCAGCCGGAATCCGCCATGCCTGACCGTTCCGGGACTCAGCTGAGAACCTGCAACCGTTGCCGCACATCATTCTGAACCCTTCGGAAGCCCTCAGGGCAGGCTCCGCGGAGCGCAGTGAAAAATCCATCTTCCCAAAAAAATATCAAGATAGATTCTTCGCTACGCTCAGAATGACAAGACCAGAAGTGTGGCGGATTATGGGCAAGCGGGCTTTGCCCGCCGTAAGCAACTATCTCAAGCGTAAAATGCTGTAAAGACGAAAAAACAGCATCCGCCGGCAAATATTGTCTTGACTTCCGCGGCGGCTGCGGCAAAATATCAACTCAAGGCGGCAGGCACAAGGCACACCGGACGCTTCACGCTTTCACCGCCTGAGCATCTGCAACTTTGGAATGCTTGAAAATGCAGCGGCTTGAACAACATATTTCCCGACGGGGTTGTTATGTCTCACATCTTTATGGTCAACCTTTCCCATTCCGCGGACGCATGGGTAGGCGTCGGCCTCATCGGCGTGTATTTTGTCTGGATGCTGTATATGGCGCTGATGCGCATCTCCCGGGGCGAGCATCTGCATCATTAAGAGCATTTTAAAATGAAAATGCACAGGCGGCGTGAGCGCAAGCCGCAGCCGCCAGTCGGTCTTTCCGGCTTACGGATGGGGCCGAGAGACAGCATCGCCGCCCGTCCCGCAGGCAAGGCGAAACCGTGTTTCGCCGTCAAACGCCGGAGGATACGTCACAAAATCAAATTGCCCCAAGGATTGTGGCCTTCCTAAATTCACCACGCTTTCTGTCCTGCCATTCTGAGCGTAGCGAAGAATCTATCTTCGGGGTTTTGTTTTTTTTAAGGCACCAAGATGGATTCTTTGCCTTCGGCTCAGAATGACAATACGTTGTGCGGCAATGTTTACAGGCCTTTCGACTGCACCTCGGAACGACAATGCGTGGCGGATTATGGCCTTCCCCGGCGCTTGACATGCGGGGCGGCGGAGGGTAAGTGCTCCTTTCGTTATTTTTGGAGGAATGCATGTACGCAGTGATCGAAACCGGCGGCAAACAGTTCCGCGTCGAGGAAGGCAGCCGCCTGCGCGTTGCCTGCCTTGATGCCGAAGTCGGAAGCGAAATCGTTATGGATAAGGTGCTCCTGCTCGGAGGCGAAGCCCTTTCCGTGGGCGCGCCATATGTGGAGAATGCCAGGGTCACGGCCGAGGTGCTGGAACACGGGCGCGGCGAAAAAATTCTTGTGTTCAAAAAACGGCGTCGCCATGATTCACGGCGCACCAAGGGGCATCGTCAGGATTATTCCGCCGTCAAAATCACATCCATTTCTGCGGAATCACGCACCTCTGTATCTTTAGAGTCACATCCGCATCTTTCCGACATGGAGGACGGTCATGGCGCATAAAAAAGCGGGCGGAAGTTCGCGCAACGGCCGCGACAGCGCGGGACAACGCCGCGGAGTCAAGCGTTTCGGCGGCCAGTCCGTGCTTGCGGGCAATATCATCGTACGCCAGCTCGGCACCCGCGTGCATCCGGGATCGGGTACGGGATTGGGCAGAGATTTCACCATTTTTGCCGTCTGGGACGGTATCGTGAAATTTGAAAAATATGTGCGCAAAAACCGTGTGCTGACCAGGGTGCATGTGCTTCCGGCGCAGGCCGAGTAGACGAGCCTGGGGCGCGGGATGCCGGCAAGAGCGGTTGTCCCGCCGCTTTTGCTTTTTTTTTCCGCTTAAAGCAATTTGATTTTGGGACGCCTCCTCCGGCGCTTAGAGCAGATTAACATTGAAAATGTCAATCTGCTCTGCAAGGATTTGCCGGCAAATCCTTGCAGCGGGATTGGAGCAGGCGGGCTGTGCCCGCCGTAAGCGACAATCTCAAGCGTAAAATGTTCTAACGGCGAAACGCGGTTTCGTCTGCGGGGCGGCATTTCGCGCTTGCGCCGCTTGAGCATTTTCATTTTTAAAATGCCCCGGTTTTACAATATGAACCGCTGAGGATTTTTCGGATGCGCTTTGTGGATGAAGCGGTGATTACCGTGCGTTCCGGCAAGGGCGGAAGCGGTTGCGTTTCCTTCAGGCGCGAAAAATTCATTCCCAGGGGCGGACCTGACGGAGGGAACGGCGGGGACGGAGGCAGCGTTGTGTTGCGCGCGTCTTCCCGATTGCTCTCGCTGTATGATTTTCGCCTCAAGCGCCTATATGAGGCGGAAAAGGGCAGGCCGGGACAGGGATCACAATGCAACGGGCGCAAGGGGCAAGACCTGATTCTGGAATTGCCCGTCGGCACGCAGGTCTTTGTGTTGCGGGGCGGCCGGCAGGAGGGGTTGCTCGGCGATCTGGCCGAGCCCGGCGCGGAACTGCTTGTCGCCGCCGGAGGCCGAGGCGGCAAAGGGAACGAGCACTTCAAGTCCGCCACCATGCGCGCGCCGCGGTTCGCCCAGCCCGGTGAAGCCGGACAGGAACTCACCTTGGGGCTGGAACTGAAAATCTTGGCGGACTGTGCCCTGCTCGGTCTGCCGAACGCCGGCAAATCCACGTTTATTTCTGGCGTGTCCGCCGCCAGACCCAAGATCGCCCCCTACGCCTTCACCACGCTGGAGCCGAATCTCGGCGTTATGGTCGACGAGGGTAACTATGACCGGCGCATGGTCATTGCCGACATCCCCGGCCTGGTGGAAGGAGCGCACAGAGGGATCGGCCTGGGACATCGTTTTCTCAGGCATCTGGAGCGCGCGCGTTTTCTGCTGCATCTTTTGAGCGTGGAAGATGTCAGCCTCGACGATCCCTTCGCCGGTTTCGAGCTCCTCAACCGCGAACTGGAGCTTTTCTCCCCTGAACTTATGCTGCGCCGGCAGATTGAAGTGATCAACAAGATTGATCTGGTCCCGGATGATGCCTTGCGGGCTATAGCCGAGCGCGCTGAACACGAAGGGCGGAAGATTTTTTTTGTTTCCGCCCTGACCGGCCGGGGTCTGGAAGAGCTTGTGGAGCATATGTGGGCTGTGTGCGGGGCAACACAGGCCGGTATTCCGGCGTGCGCTTTTCCGGGTTTCGGCCTTCCCGTGCCGGATGCGCCGGGCGAGGCGGCTGATGAAGGTGAACAGGGCGCGGGAGCGTTTGACATCGAACGTGTTTATTGCGAATAATCTGCGGAACATTTTCAACGGTAAAATGCCGGACATTTTCAGAGCATTTCAACACTGTCTCAAGCGTAAAATGCTGTAGACAAGGCGGCAATTTTGGATACAAGTCCTTTCCGGAACGGCGCCCCGCAGATTGAGCGCATCTGTAAAGCCCTCTGTTCCCCGGCGCCCTATCAGACGATGATTTACGAGTCGCCCGGCGACACGCCCATGCCGTCCCTGGAGATCATGGGGGAAATCATGAGCAGGCTGCGGGCGGCCCTCTTTCCGGGTTTTTTCGGTAATACGCGGGTTTCCCTGCATTCTCTGCCCTTCCACATGGCCGCCAATTTGGATTCCATCTTTACTTTGCTGGCCGAGCAGATACGGCGGGGCATCTGTTTCACCTGCGCCGAAACGATGCGCCCGCATCCGAATTGCGGACGTGACGCCGAGGAAAAAGCCATGGCTTTTCTGAAAGAACTGCCGGGCATCAGGGATATGCTGGCCGGGGACGTCAACGCCGCCTATGCAGGGGACCCGGCCGCCAAAACCCCCGGAGAAACCATCTTCTGTTACCCGTCCGTGATGGCGGTGACCAATCACCGTATCGCCCACGCCCTGTATAAGCTCGGCGTGCCCCTGATCCCGCGCATCATCAGCGAAATGGCGCACTCGGCCACAGGCATAGACATTCATCCCGGCGCGAGTATCGGCGAACGCTTTTTCATAGACCACGGCACAGGGGTGGTGATCGGGGAAACCAGCGTTATCGGCAGCGGGTGCCGGCTGTATCAGGGCGTTACCCTGGGGTCCATCTCCTTCAACAAGGATGATGACGGCATGCTGGTCAAGGGTCTGCCCCGGCACCCCATTCTTGAGGACGACGTCACCGTCTATGCCGGGGCGACCATCCTGGGCAGGGTCACCCTCGGCAAGGGGTCGGTCATAGGCGGCAACGTATGGCTGACCCGCAGCGTTCTCCCCGGTTCCTTCATCACCCAGCAGGCGTCCGGGGACGACACGCGTGATGCATCTTAAGGCAATTTGATTTTGAAACGCCTCCTCCGGCGCTTAACGGCGAAACACGGTTTCGCCTACGCCTGCGGGGCGGACGGCGGCGCTCCGCGCATACGCCGCCTGAGCATTTTCAACTTTGAAATGCTCTAAAAGCAAACCATCATAAAGGAGCGACAAGTGGCCGAAGCTTTTTCCCTTCCCCCCATTCCGTACGAAGAAAGATATTTTGAAAATTTCAAACCCGGTACGGTATTCGAGTTCAGTGAAACGGTCGGCGTGACCGAAAAAGAGATCATTGCCTTTGCCGAACAATACGATCCCCAGTATTTTCATACGGACCCTGAAGCGGCAATGGACAGCGTCTTTCGCGGACTGATCGCCAGCGGCGCGCATACCATAAGCCTGACCTTCGCGCTGGTCGTCAGGAACGTCATAGCGGGCAAGACATCTTTCGGTTCTCCCGGCATGGACGAAGTCCGCTGGCTCAAACCCCTGCGTCCCGGCGACACGTTGCGTGTCCGGCTGACGATACTTGACGTCGTGCCTTCTTCATCCAAAAAAGACCGGGGCAGTGTGAAGATCTTTGTCGAAACCCTCAATCAGAAGAACGAAGTGATGATGAGCTACAAGGGGACAAGCATATTCATGAAACGGCAGCCGGGCTGAGGGGGAGCTTATCCCGCCTTGCGGGCCGTAGTCCGGAAAACGGTCCGGGCACGAATGGTACGGTTTCTGCCTTGTTCCTTGGCGCTATACAGTGCGGTATCCGCATCGTGCAGAAGCCGTTCTTTGGACGGGTCCTCTTCGGGTCCGATACCGGATACCCCGAAACTCACCGTAAGATGCAGTGGTTCGCCGCCCTCGGCCGTAAAAACGTGGGCGGCGATTCTCCTGCGTATGCGTTCGGCCAGAGCCGCGGCTTCGCTGGTGCTCGTGTACGGGAGCAGGATCACGAATTCTTCGCCGCCGTAGCGCGCGCAAAAGTCGGTGGTGCGTATGCCGTCAGCGAGCAGGAAGGCTATTTCCCGGAGCACGGCGTCGCCTGTCCTGTGTCCCCAAGTATCGTTGACCCGCTTGAAATGATCCACATCCGCCATGAGTAAGGACAGAGGACGGCCGTGACGGGAAAGGCGCTGCATTTCATCATTGAGGAGTTCTTCAAAATGTCTGCGGTTGTGTATGCCGGTCAGGGAGTCGTATTCCGCGTGCATGCGCATGGCGCTGAACTGCTCGGCGTTCTTCAGGCTCAAGGCAAGATGCCGTATGGCGAAATCCAGGGCCGAGGCCTGATCGCGGTTCAGAACCAGCTCCGGGTCCGTGAGCAGCATGAGGCAGCCGAAGCATTTGTCGTCGCTGACCAGGGGGAGGCAGAGCGGAGCGGTAGATTCCGGAACCCTGTCCGGCGTTTCACGTCCGCACAGAGACAGGGCGCGGATATCACCCCGGCGGCAGTCTCCGCCCAGCACAGCCCTTGCCTGATCCAGAAGAAGGTCGCCGCAAAGGGCGAAGTCCGGGGAATTTTCCTCAAGGCCGATACGCAGGGAAAGTATTTTTTCCCCGCCCGTATCCGGCACGGCCAGCGCCGCATGCATGGAACGCAAGGGCAACAGCTTCCCGAGATTGTCAAAGGCGCTCTTCAGCAGCTCGTCCGCATTCAGACTGCGGCCGACCGCAGCAAGAAAATCCGCCAGAAAACCGAGGGAAGCGTTTTTACGCAGCAACGCATCACGTTCAAACAACAGTTCCCTGGTAAGGCGGGCGGAGGCCTGACGGGCAGCACGGCTTTCGACGGCCCTGAGCATAATTTCGGGAACACGTCCCGTATCCCGCGGCAGACGCAACACTTCCTTGATGCCGTAATCGCAGGCCCGGTCAAAATCTTCCAGGCTGTAGCCGGCATCAAGAAGCATGACAATCTCGGCAGGTTCGCCGCAGGAAGACAGGGATTCCGGCAAACGGCTCAGGTCCCGGCAGCAGGCCGCGGATATCCAGACCACATAGGGGGCCGGGGCTTTTTCTTCCCCGCAGGCGGAACTCGGCACATCGGGATAGAGGATTAGCTCCCGCCCTTCGCCCAGAACGCGGCGCAGAAGTTTCGCCTGTCCGTCTGAAAGTCCTATGCCCCAACTGCGTATGTGTATTTTGCGCTGTAACATGTTCAATGTCCTTTGTATGGAGTACCCTGTTCACACAATGCCCGGAGGCCTGTCGTCTTTCGGTCTGGAATAATTGTCGCTTCGTTGTCTGTACATCCGCTATGCAACCGGCATGCCAAATGTGAAGTGCCTGTTTCCAGGCCTATGCCGGCGCAAACCGACGTTTTTTTGACGTTTTTTGCCGCCCCCCTTTTCTTTCCTTGAGGGTGCTGGACTATACGGTGATAACTATGTATTAAAACAGGGAAATTATGATGAAAACAAATCCGGATGAAGCAAATGCCGGCTGACGGAAAGATCCCGGCAACCCCGGACGAGGCTTTGCTGCCCCTTGCCCGGCCCATGGACGAGGACGACATGCAGGCCCTGTTCGGCGCGGGTTTTGTGCCCCCGTCCGTCAGGCAGGATACGGCTTCGCCGCTTTTACACAATCCTGAGTATGCCGGCTGTGCCTTGCTGAGGAGAGAATGTGACGGGCTTGGCCTCGAAGACCGCGCCGCCTTGATTTTTTTCTCCCGCGGGTCTGTGCGAGGGGCGGATCGCCCGCAAGGTGCGGATATGCCTGAGGCGTGTTTTCTTGCCGGAAGCTGCTCTTCAGCTTTTCATCCTGCCTGGCGGCTTTCCCGCGAAGGTCTGCTTCCGGTGTGGGGAAGCGTGCTTGTCTCCCGCCAGGAAACGGGCTACGGGCAGTTCAGGCGCGCTTGGCATTCCCCGCGCGGCAATCTTCATGTATGTTTCCGCCTGCCTGCGGACGGGCTGTTCAGGGGCGATGCCGCGGCGATCGCTCTCGGCCTGCTTGTATGTGGGGTTTTCCGGAAGATGGGTTTCCCCCTTTCTCTGAAGTGGCCGAATGATCTGCTTGTGGATCAGCGCGCCAAGGCGGGCGGGATGCTTGTGGAGGAAAGGGACGGGATTGTCATCGCGGGCTTGGGCGTCAATACGGCGGAGGCGCCGAAAGAGGAACTGCTGCGCGGGGGCCGCGCCCTGCCGGCCGCCGTGCTCCCGTATCCGGATGCGCCCGGAAGTGCCGGGAGCGCCGTTGCCCCTTTTTATTTGTGGCGTATTCTTTTAAGCGGCATTATCGTGGCCTGCGGCGCCGGAGCCGGGAAAAGGACACTGCCTGAACTTGTCGGCGAATCTGCGCATCTGCTTGCCTGGACGGGGCGCAAAGCGACGATGGAGGACGGCGGACACGCGCCGGTGGCGGGGCGCATCTTGGGTTGCGGACCGGGCGGAGGACTGCTTTTGCGTCCGGATAACGGAAGCATACAGGAAATTTTTACAGGCAGTTTATCTTTGCCGTTTCTGTAGAGCATCTTAACGCCGGAGATCGTCGCTTACGGCGGGTAAAGCCCGCCTGCTCCAATCCTGCGGCATGCGTTTGCCGGCAAAGCCCTGCGGAGCAGATACATTTTTTCAGAGTTGATCCGCTCAACGCCCGGAATGAATCGAATAAGAGGCGCGGCGGATCCCGGCTTGCGGATCGAAACAAACAAAATAAGCGCTTGCGGAATCAGCCGCGGGAGAACAATTGTTATGAGGCTCACGACCTTTGACGCGGTGGTCAAGGAACTCAAGGGCAAGGCCATCCTGGTGGCCAACCGGGGGATTTCCGCAAGACGGATATGCCGGTCCATACGCGAGCGCTTTGACGCAGTAGCCGTGATGAGCGCCACGGACATAGACAAAACGGCCCCGGCAGCGTCCTCCGCCCGCGAGCTGCTGCTGCTCGGCCCGGACCCGCGCGCTTACCTTGATATCGAGCGCATCGTGGACCTTGCCCGGCAGCGGGGCATCGTGGCCGTCCACCCCGGCTGGGGCTTTGCCTCGGAAGACGAAAATTTCCCCCGCGTCTGCACGCAGGCCGGTCTGGTGTTCATCGGCTCCACGGCCGAATCCATGGAATTGCTCGGCAACAAGGTGCAGGTTCGCCGTCTGGCTCAGGAACTGGGCATCCCGGTGGTACCGGGGTCGAACGGCGCGGTGGACGTGCCCCAGGCCCGCGAGGTCGCCGAAAAAACAGGATTCCCCATCCTGCTCAAAGCCGAAGGCGGCGGCGGCGGCAGGGGTATCTTTGAGGTTTACAACGAAAACGATTTGGAAGACGCTTTCATCAAGGCCTCGGCCATGGCCCAGGCCTCCTTCGGCAATCCCCGCGTTTTTGTGGAAAAATTTCTCACCGGCGTGCGCCACATAGAAATCCAGGTCATTGCCGATGTCCACGGCAACATCTTCGTCTTTGACGAACGCGATTGCAGTCTGCAACGCAACAATCAGAAGCTCATAGAGATCACGCCCTCTCCCTGGCCGGCCTTCAGCAACGAACTGCGCGAACAACTCAAGGATTACGCCCGCGTCCTGGTCCGCAAGGTGGGTTATTATTCCCTGTGTACGGTGGAATTTCTGGTCACCGAAGAAGGTTCTCCCTACCTGATAGAGGTCAATACCCGCCTCCAGGTGGAGCACGGCATTACCGAATGCCGCTACGGCATTGATCTTGTCGAGGAACAGATAGCCGTCGCTTTCGGCAGCAGGCTGCGCTTTTCCGAGGCGCACCTGCGCCCCATGTACACGGCCATGCAGGTGCGCATCAACTGTGAAGATCCGCAAAAAAATTTCGCCCCCAATTCCGGGCTGATAACCCGCTACGTTTCGCCCGGCGGTCCGGGGGTGCGCCTGGATTCCAATCTGAGCGCCGGCTATGAATTTCCTTCCAACTACGACTCCGCGGGCGCTCTGCTCATCGGCTACGGACAGGATTGGAACAAGGTACTGGGCATTACGGAAAGGGCCCTTGATGAATACACTGTGGGCGGTCTCAAGACCACCATCCCTTTTTTCCGCCAGATTATCGCCCATCCCAGGTTTCGCCGGGGCAGCTGCGATACGCGTTTCATTGCCGAAACCCCTGAACTGATGGATTACACGGACCTTGATCCGGAATGCGAACGCAACGCCCGCCTGATCGCGGACATTTCCGCGCGCGGCTTCAACGCCTTTGTCCGGCTCGGCAAATACCGCACGCGGGAAACACCTCGTCTGCCCCGGCACGAAGCTGCCATACCGGAAATCCCGCCTTCCGTGCTCCGCAGGCCTTCCCCTTATCCGCGCAACGACCGCAAGGCTTTGCTCGACTATATCCGCGACTCTTCACTCGTCCATTTTTGCGACACGACCTGCCGGGATACGACGCAGTCAAACAGCGGCAATCGTTTTCGCCTTGCCGAGGACAGACTTATAGCCCCCTATCTGGACAACTGCGGCTTTTTCTCCCTGGAAACGGGGGGCGGCGCACATTTTCACATGAACATGATGACCAACATGACTCCGCCCTTTTACGAAGCGCGAGAGCTGAACCGCGTTGCGCCCAAAACCATGAAGCAGATCCTCGTCCGTTCCACCAACGTGCTCGGCTACAAGCCGCAGCCCAAAAATCTCATGCGCCTCATGGCGGAAAAACTCTGCGAGGAATATCACGTCATACGCTGTTTCGACTTTCTCAATCATGTCGAAAATATGAAACCTTTTGCAGAAGTCGTGCTGAACGACGGACGGGCCCTTTTTGAGCCGGCTGTCGCCCTGACCCCCGGGCGCGGTTTCAGCATTGAGCACTACCTCGGCACGGCCGGGGAAATGCTGCGTCAGGCCGCGAAGATCATGGGCATCGGGCAGAAGGACGCCTCCCGCAGGATAGTGCTCGGCCTCAAGGACATGGCCGGGAACTGCCCGCCGCGCATGATGCGAGATCTGGTGCAGGCCCTGAGCCGCAAATGGCCGGGGCTGGTGCTGCATTACCACCGCCACTATACCGACGGCCTCTTTGTGCCCGCCGTCGGCGCGGCTGCCGCCGCAGGGGCGCATATTCTGGACGTGTCTCTGGGCGCGGGCATGCGTTGGTACGGGCAGGGCGAAGTCCTCTCCACTGCCGCTTACCTTGAGGATGAACTGGACCTGAAGTGCGCCCTGAACAAGCGCATGATCCGCGATGCCGGCTTCGTGCTCAAGCAGATCATGCCGTATTACGACCGCTATACCGCGCCGTACTTCCAGGGCGTGGATTATGACGCCGTGTTGCACGGCATGCCGGGAGGCGCAACCTCCTCCTCCCAGGAAGGCGCTCTGAAACAGGGCTATATCCGTCTGCTTCCGTATATGCTGCGTTTTCTGGCCGGAGTGCGGCAGATCGTGCGCTACCACGATGTGACCCCCGGTTCGCAGATTACCTGGAATACAGCCTTTCTGGCCGTCAGCGCCGCTTTCAGGCGCGGGGGCGAGCACGAAGTCGAATATCTTCTGGAAATACTTGATAATGTCATTAAGAATCCGGAGGATTCACTGTCACCGGAGATGAAGGAGGCGCGTCTCGCCCTTTATCAGGACTGCAACGATGCCTTCCGGGATCTGCTGCTCGGCAAATTCGGCAGGCTCCCCTTGGATTTTCCCCCGGACTGGGTGTACAGGAGCGCTTTCGGGCCGGATTGGAAAAGGGCCGTAGCCGAACGCACGGAAAAATCCCCTTTGGACATTCTTCCCGACCTCGACCTCGAAGCCGAGCGGGCCGCTTTGAAAGCCGTCATCCAAAGGGATCCCTCGGACGACGAATTTCTCATGTATCTGAACCATCCGGGCGATGCGGTAAAGTGCATCGAATTCAGGCACGCATACGGCGATCCGAACAACCTGCCTCTGTATGTCTGGTTTGAAGGATTGGAAGTCGGCGAAGAACTGAACTTCAACGATTCAAACGGCAAGCCGCATCACCTGAACATAATCCGCATCCAGAGTCCCGGTTCCAACGGGGTCGCTGTTGTCCGCTATGTGCTGGATTCTGAAATCATGAGCTGTGACGTGCAGGTGGAGCGGCCGGCCGCCGATGCCGTTCACTCCGTGACCATGGCCGACCCTGCCGACGAATTTCATGTGAGCGCGCCCGGCAACGGCGAACTTTGGATCATGTATGTCAATCCCGGAGACATTGTGAAAAAAGGTGAGGAATTATTCAATATTTCCATCATGAAACAGGAAAAGGCCGTAGTTGCGCCCAGGGACGCTCTGGTGCTGCGCGTACTCAAAACGGCCGATTACCGGGAAAGCAAAAAAATGGTTCCGGTGCGCGAGGGCGAACTTATTGTGGAATTGGGGCCTGTACCCCTGTTTTGTAAAAATCCCGGCTGCGGCAAAGCTCTGGCCGCAATCGGATACGCCTTCTGTCCTTACTGCGGCGTCGAACAGCAGCCCGATGGGGAATACGGGGGCAGGGCAATCGAATGAATAACGATAACAGCTTGAAATAACAAGATTTTTTAAATAAGCACCTTAAAAATTTATCTTGGTATTTCAATATATTGTCATCTTCACTTGATTGCCCTGAATACAGGGGCGGAGCGCATTGACGCAGGACACAATCGGTTTTAAGCTTAAAAAAATTGCCGGTCAGGGCAATTTCACATGCTAAATGCTATAAAGCCGGTAATCCGCAAGAGCCAAGGAGAGCACGATGGTCAAGCCTTCGGCCGGTAAATCATCCGATGCGGCGCAGGCCGTTTCAGCAAGCGCGGCGGAACAAAACGCCTCCGGCGATACGGGGGAGAAGTCTGCGGGCGTACCGCGAAATGGACGGATCCTCAAAGAAAAGCTCATCCTGAACGGCGCGGACATCGTCGCCATAGGCGAAACGGCCGAACTCCTGGTGGGCGGCAAAAACTATAACACCGCCATCATCAGCGAGGTCAAGGGCATAAGCGCGCCCCAGTTCCGGGCGGTGTCTTCTTTGGCTTTCCATCTGCTGCTGGACCAGACCAGGGTCAACGCACCCCTGACCCGCGCCGTTGTGGACAGAGAATACAGGCGCATCGACTGGGGAGACCCGGAAATCAGCGGTGACCCGGAATTTTTACAGAAGTTCGTACGCAACCTCGGCAGGACGGTCCGCGCTGAAAACGAAGCTAAAGGCGGCTCACAGGGGCATGTCAAGTTGCGGACCTTCATCAACAATGTGGTGGAAGGTTTCGCCACCTCGCCTGAAGGCATAGACCAGCTCCGCCGCCGCGCCGTGCTCGTGCAGGCGGGCATTCTGTCCGTGCCCTTGCCGGGAGCCGTGTCCGAGGCGGTGGGCAAGGCTTACGCGGAAATCTGCGTCGAGGCCGGGGAAGAAGACGTGCCGGTGGCGGTGCGCTCGTCGGCCGCGGGCGAGGATTCAAGAAAAAAAGCCTTTGCCGGTCTGCAGGACACCTATCTCAATGTGCGCGGAACCGAACAGGTTATCCGCGCCTACCATTGGGATTGCGCCTCGGCCTATAATTTACGCTCCATGACCTACAGGCGGGAGGCGGTGCTTGATGCCGTCGCCCGGGCGGAAGAAAGCGGGGACGAAAGCATCGCCGAAGAAGCCAAGAAAGAATGGGCCATAGAAAATACCTCCCTGTCCGTATGCATCATGCGCATGATCAACCCGGTCATCTCCGGTACGGCTTTTGCAGGCGATACGGCCACGGGCTGCCGGGGAACGGACCGCAACGATCTGGTGTCCATTGACGCAAGCTACGGTCTGGGCGAAGCCGTGGTCGGCGGCATGGTCACCCCCGACAAGTATTTTGTTTTTACCCGCGACGACGGACATGAAGTCGTGATCCGCCAGATGGGCTGCAAGAACATAAAGATTGTTTACGACGAAAGCGGCGGCACAAAAAAGATTGCCGTGCCGGACTTTGAAGTCGGACGCTGGGCCTTGTCCATGGCTCACGCCGAGAACGTGGCCAAGGGAGTGCGCGCGATCAGCCGGGCTTACGGCGGGATCATTATGGACTCGGAATTCTGCATAGATTCCGATGACCGGCTCTGGTTCGTGCAGGCTCGTCCGGAAACTCGCTGGAATGAGGAATTCGAGCTGCATCCGGACATTATTTTCATGCGCCGCAAGGAAGTAGATCCAAATGCGGCTGCAGCGGCCGAAATTCTGCTCGAAGGCAACGGAGCGTCGCGCGGAGCGGGGCAGGGGACGGTCAAATTTTTGCGCTCCGCCTTGGAACTCAACAAGATCGGCAAAGGCGACATCCTCGCGGCCGAGCGGACGGACCCGGACATGGTGCCCGGAATGCGCGCCGCTTCGGCCATTCTCGCCGATGTCGGCGGCGACACATCCCACGCGGCCATCACCTCGCGTGAACTGGGCATACCGGCAGTCATAGGCATCCAGCGCATCGAAGCCCTGCGCGCCCTGGACGGTATGGAAGTCACCGTGGACGGGACACGCGGCGCTGTTTACCGCGGTCTGCTGCCCCTGAGCATGGTCGGCGGTGAAATGGACCTTTCCGAACTGCCCGCCACCGAAACCAAGGTCGGCCTGATCCTCGCCGACGTGGGTCAGGCCATGTTCCTCTCCCGCCTGCGCAGGATTGAGGATTTTGAAGTAGGGCTGTTGCGCGCCGAATTCATGCTCGGAAACATCGGCGTGCATCCCCTGGCGCTTGACGCCTATGACAGCGGCGAACTGGACGGCATCATCCAGCGGCATCTCAAAGTGCTGGACGAGAATTTGACCAAGATTCTGCGCCGGCAACTCAATGCCGGCATGGTCTTCGTCAATATCCGGATGCGCGATTATATCGGTAAAATCACGGGGCTGGCCGGGGAAATCGAAAGCCTGGCCGAACGTGAAGGCAGCGGCAACGAGGAAGAGGTGCTTGCCCTGCGCCGGCGGAGCCGGGAACTGGAACGCAAACTCGACGAATACCTCGACGCCGCTTCGCGCCGCCTGGATATTCTCAAAAGTACCGCGGATATTGAAAGACATATCCGCCTTGCCATGGGCTTCGACGATGAACTGGCCCTGCTTTCCGGCAACGACCCGGAAACGGTCCGGCGCCGTGGAGAGATAGCTTCCCAGGTTTCCCGCATGGCGGAGATCGCCGCCGTCGATCCCTATGTACGGGAGGTGCTGGACGAAATACGCACCGTCCGGGAGGATGTCGGTCACCGTACCGGCATGATCACCCAAATCGAAGAAGTGCGGCATATACCGTCGATCATCGGCGAGATCATACGCGTGCACGGCTATCGTTCGGGGCGCGAACACTATGTGCAGACCCTTGCCCAGGGGCTGGCCCTGTTCGCCATGGCCTTTTACGGCAGAGACATTATATACCGCACCACCGATTTCAAATCCAACGAATACAGAAATCTGGTAGGGGGCCTGCTCTTCGAGCAGGAGGAAGCCAACCCCATGCTCGGCTGGCGGGGCGTGTCGCGCAACCTGCACGACTGGGAGCTCGAAGCCTTCAAAATGGCGCGCGGCGTATACGGCGGAAACAATTTGCAGATTATGCTGCCCTTTGTGCGCACCATTGAGCAGGCCAGGAGCATGCGGCGCTATCTGGAGCAGGTGCACAGGATGAAGAGCGGGCAGGACGGGCTGAAAATCGTCCTGATGTCCGAAATTCCGAGCAATGCCGTCATCGCCAAGCAATTTCTGGAGGAATTCGACGGGTTTTCCATCGGCTCCAATGATATGACCCAGATGATTCTGGCTACCGACCGCGACAACGCCCGGCTTGCCCACATCTATGACGAAGAGGACCCGGCTGTCGTCTGGGCCATACTGGTAACCATATTTTCCGGTCAGAAATACGGCAAAAAGATAGGGTTCTGCGGTCAGGGCGTTTCCAACAGCCGCATTCTGCGCGGGCTGGTGGCCATTGCCGGCATCGTGTCCGCCTCCGTGGTGCCTGATACCTATTACCGGACAAAACTGGACATGGCTGAGGTGGAAGCCGAGAACATTCCGACCTCAGAACTCGGAAAATGGCTCCAGGCAAGGCATTACGATGCCCTGTGCGCCGTCATGACCGAAAAAGGGTACGGGCACATCCTCAAAAAATACAATCAGGCGGAAGACATCAAAGAATGGTACGAAGGCGAGCTTTCCCGTCTGCAGGAACATCTGCGGGAAAGCATGGATACGCCCAAGGAAAAATTCTACCGGGGCGAACTGGAAAATTTCCGCCGTACCTTTCACAAGCCGGTGATCTATGCCGCATGGGACTGGAGCGAACTTGTCCTGGACGCCCTGCATCAGGCCGGTTTTGCCGATTTTTACGAGCAGGCGTCGGCTCTGGCGGCTCAGCGCAAGAAAAAGTGGTAGTCGAAGGAAAGCAGAGGAATCGCTGAGTTTCATACATCCATCTTATTGCGTTCGCCCGACGATTTTTCGGAAGATAATGACAGCGCAAGCAAATCAGACCATAGCCAAGTAATTGCACAACCGTCGACAGTATGCGCAGGCGGGAGTATTCCAAATCACATTGCCCCGGAATGTGGATCAGGTCCTGCCCCGCAGCACTTCTTCCAAATTCAGCGCCGTACCCCCGCCTTCGCGCCTGGAATTCAGGTATTCCCAAGCCAGACGCAGTTGGTCTTCCCTGCTTGCGACGCGGCCGTCCAGTTTGGCGGCCAGCACATGCCGCAACGTCTCACCGATGAGCGGCCCCGGCTTTTCACCCATGGCCAGCATATCCCGGCCGCTGATATCGGTCTTTGCTCCCGCCAGGTTATTGAGATAAAAGGAAATATCCCTGCCGATGCTGTTTTTTTGCCCATACCCGGCCATCAGGTAGAGCAGCCCTTCCACAGGCGCGGGGCTGAGAATCCTGTACAGCGCGCCGGGGGTCGGTTCGCCGTCCCGGCGCAGGGCCGTGAGTTTGCCCGAGACGCAGCGGAGCTGTGCGCGCAATCGGGTGAAGTCCGCTTTCTGTTTCTCGGGGAAAGCCAGACGGTTCAAAAGTTCCTCCACTTCGCCGCGCCCGGCTCCGCGGCAGAGGGCGAGCAGGTAGGTCCGCCACGCCGCCGGCGCATAGTCCTTGTACAGATGACGATGCCAGTTCAGAAGCTCCTCAACGGTGTCCAGCAACAGCTCCTTTTGCGGGTTGAGCCGAAGCAGGGGGTGGATTGAGGCCGGAAGCCCCCAGTTGTCCAGACGCCGCAGGCAGGCCGGGGCGGCCTTTTCTTCAAAGACGTTCCGTAGTTCGTGGAAAAGCCGGGTGCCGGACAGTTTGCCGGGCATGCCCAGGGACAGGGCGTTTTTGATCAGGCGCTCGGTCTGGGTGCCGATTCGGAAATTGAAGCGCTTTTCAAAGCGCACGGCCCGCAGTATGCGCGTGGGGTCTTCGATAAAGCTCAGAGAATGCAGCACGGCTATGGTGCGTTCCTTCATGTCCCGCCGCGCGCCGAAGGGGTCTATGAGCGTGCCGAAGCGGGCGGCGTTGAGTTGCACGGCAAGGGCGTTGATGGTGAAGTCCCGCCGGTAGAGGTCCATTTTTATGGAAGACAGCTCCACTGTCGGCAGGGCACCGGGATACTCATAGTATTCCAGGCGGGCCGTAGCCACGTCCAGCCGCTGCGCCGCGCCGCGCGCGTCCCTGTAGCAAACCAGAGCCGTCCTGAATTCCCGGTGCGGCCGCGCTTTGCCGCCCAGCTGGGCGGCCAGCTTTTCCGCGAAATCTATGCCGTCGCCTTCCACGCTCAGATCCACGTCCAGGTTGGCGTTCCCCAGCAGCAGGTCGCGCACGAAACCGCCGACGGCGAATACGGACATACCCAGTTCGTCCCCCAGCCGGCCTGCCCGGCGCAACAGGGCGATGCTTTCCTCGGGCAGACGTTCTTCCATCATCCGCAGGACGGTGATTTCGCGGTGTTCGCGCGTCAGGGGAGCGCCTTCCGGAATACGCAGGCTGTCGTCCATGAGCAGGCGTATGACATCCGTGCGCGTCAGCACTCCGACCGTTTCACCGTCTTGCAGCACGGGCACCAGGCGCTGGCGCTGCTTCAGGATGATGTTCACGGCATCGTACAGGCCGGAATCCGGAGTCAGGACAGCTATGTTACGCTGCATGTATTCCGTGACACGCTGGTCGCCGAGTTTGTGTGCGCACGCCCTGGACGCCGTCTGTTGCTCAATCAGCCCGATGCCCCCGCCCTCGTCCCCCGGCAGCACGGGCACGGCTTTCAGCCCGTAGCGGCTCATAATTTCCTCAGCCTGGCCTATGCTCGCGCCGGAGCTGATCGTGACGGCGGGGGAGGTCATGTACCGGCCGACGGACGTCTGCGGGGTGATGACAGCGGTCAGCAGGGCCAGAAGGGCAGCGCGCAGTTCGGCCGGGGTGCGGTCCTTCACAACGGCCGAAGCCGCGAAAGCGTGCCCGCCCCCGCCGAAAGACGCGCAGATCATGCCTACGTTCACTTCCGGCAGCCTGCTGCGCGCTATCAGGTATATCCTGCCGCCCATGGAGGCCAAGACAAAAACGACTTTCAACCCTTCAATTTCCATGAATTTCTGCACCTGAGAGCCGAGGTCGTCCGGAAATTTTTCCGGGGCGATCTCCGTAACGGTCACCGGTATGCCGCGTATGGTATGCACCGCAGCATCGGCGATCATGGTCCCGAGCATCTGGATATGTTCGCGGGTCATGTCCCCGCCGGTCAGTTCCGCGATGGTCCGCAGGTCCATGCCCCGGCCGCGCAGGAAGGCCCCGGCCGTAAAATCGTGTTCGGTGGTCGAGGTGAAAGTAAAGGACCCGGTATCCTCAAAAATGCCCAGGCCGAGCATGGTGGCTTCATCGGGGCTGAGTTCCGCGCCTCGCTCCTTTATGAGCAGGGTAAGGATGGATGTGGTCGCGCCCCACGGCCTGATCATGCTGAAGTCGGCCCGGACGTCGTGTTCCGAGTCCGGGTGATGGTCGTAGACGTGGATTTCCGGCCGAGTACCGGCGAAGACGGAGGCGATGTGCTCAAGGCGCGGCAACTGCCGCGTATCCGTAAGCACCAGCAGCCGGACTGCTGAAAGGTCGCAGGTTCCGGCCCTGCGCATGTTGAACATGTCCGTGATGTTGTCGGAAAAGGGATGGGCGCGGCGCTCCATCATCGGCGGCACTATCGGCACGGCCCCCGGATACAGTTTGCAGGCCGCGACCATGGAGGCCAGGGCGTCATAGTCGGCGTTGACGTGGCCGGTGATCACGCATTCGGGGCGCAGGCGCTCAGGCATGGGGCTGTTCCTTTGCTGTGCCTATGATATTCTGCTTTTTCCGAAAGCGGAATCAGCTTTTGTGCGGGGGTATCCTTTGCGTTCAGGTCGATGTTCCCGGCGGAAGAGGCGGGATCGCCGGCGGAGGTTCCGCCGGCAGGGCGGCCGGACCCGGCCAGACGGCGTGGTAAGTCAGAACGAGCATGGCCGCACCGATGCCGCACTTGATGAAGATGCCGAAAAAACGCCCCACCAGAGCGCCTTTGGCCGCCTTCCCCGCCTCGCCCGGAGTTCTGCCGCGTATGATTTCAAAAAGAAAACAGCCGCACCACGCGCCGCCCAGAGCGCCGCCCAGGGCGCCCAGACCAAGGAAAAAAGGAGCGCACACAACTGCTCCGGCAATGGCGCCGATGATACCCCCGATCAGCCCCGTGTTACTCGACCCGTACTTTTTCGTACCCCAGGCCTGGGCGAAAAACTCCACCACTTCCCCGACCAGAGCCAGCCCGATCAGGCTGACGAAATACACCATATCCATGGCACCCGGCTGCGGGACGGCGACACGCCAGACAAAAACCAGAAAGACCATGATCCAGTTGGCGGGCAGGGTCAGCAGATTGAGCAGCAACACCGCCCCCATGAGCGTCAGCAGAAGTCCCGGCAGCAGATATTCCACGCGTTTTCTCCCCCGCTCTGAGAAAAGGGCAGAGCTCCGCTCCTGCCGTCAAGGTCTTTTCATACGGCCTGGGAACGCACGTACACGGCCAGCTTGAAATCGTCGCCCTTGATATGGTTTACCAGCCAGTCACCCACATTGGCGTAAACATCCGCCAGCAGTTCCTCGGTCGGTCCTTCCCTGTTCAGGCGCTTGGCCATGTCGGCAACGACGAGTTTGAAATCCTCGTGTATCCTGCGGTGGTTCAGGTAATCCGGATAGTTGTGTGTTTTTTGGATTTTTTCCTCGTCCGCGAAATGTTTTATGGTGTAGCCGGCGAGAAATTCCATGGTATTTGCGACTTCGTCCGTGCCTTTCCCGCTACGGCAGGCATCCAGCAGGTTGTTCAGCGCGGCGACCAGTTGTTTGTGTTGGTTGTCGATCTGCGCATTGCCTGTTTCCAGGCTGCTGTCCCATACATACGACATTGTTTTATTCTCCTGAGTGTGGTTGATCGCAACCGGCGCGCCGTTTTCATCTCTCGCCGTTCCGGCTGTTCCTGATTCATTACCGGGTATGAACCTTGCGCGGTATTCTACGCTTTTTTGCGTCTTTCGTCCAGCGCGAACTTTTCTTTCTGTCGAGCCTTTCTTTCCCGCCGGGGATCTCGTCCGGCTTTGCCGCGCCGGCCGGCTCTTGCACCGCCGGCGGATTGGGAGTAGGTAATCCCGCCGGCCGGATGCGGCTGCCGGATTTCCCCGAGGGAATCCGCAGCTGTCGTCGCCCCCCGGCACGGAGGAATTTTACAATGAATATTAATTTGCAGGCGATACGGGAAATTTTCTCCCGCGACCTTTTCGCGGCCGACGCGGGCATCACCGTGGACTCCGTGAGCGAAGACTGCGTGGAATGCGGCATGGATATCACAGAACGGCACCTGAACGCCGGAGGCATAGTGCAGGGAGGGGCAATATTCACCCTGACCGACATGGCGTTCGGCGTACATTCCAATCTTGCCCGCGTCTGCGGCGGCAAAGTCGGCATGACCGTAGGGCAGTCCTGCTCCATATCCTATCTGGGCACGGCCAGGGGCAAACGCCTGACCGCACGGTCCGCCCTGCTTTCCAGAGGCAGAAAAGTCTCGGTATACCGCGTGACCGTCCGCGACGACCTGGGCAACCCCGTAGCCGATATGGTCGGCAACGCATACACCTTCGACGCGGAAAAAGGATGACGGGGAAAGACCTCAGGCTGCCGGCCGAGAAACCGGAATTGTTGCCCGTGCAACATGCGCCGCCGTCCGCAAAGCCGGAACCCTTCCCCGTGCACCTTGAGCCGTCGCCCGCGAAGCCGGAACTGTTTCCCACGAAACATGCGCCGCCTGCTTCAACCCGGTCCGGAATATTCCGGGAATGGATTTCCCTGCTCCGTCCCGTCCCTGTCGGGTCGCTTCGGGCCGTTTTTTTTGATTTCGACAACACCCTTTCGGATACGATTCCGGTCTATGACGAGTTCCGCCGCAAGGGTCTTGAGGCGCTCGCGCGTTTTGTTCCCGCCGATCCCGATGCCGAAGGCGTATCCGTGCCCTTTATGGAACAGATGGCCGGCATTCTCGCCTCTTTGCCCCCGGCCTCGGCCGCCGAGGCCGAAAAGGCCGCGCTTGCAGCCGTGGAAGAGGTGGAGGTCGCAGCCGCGCGCCGTTCCGGGCTTTTCCCCTTTGCGCGGCCCGTACTGGCCGCCCTGCGCGCACGGGGAACGGCCACGGCCGTTATCACCCGCAACTGCCCGGAAGCGCTCCATGCCGTCTTTCCGGACCTGGACGACTACTGCGCCTGCGTGCTCACCCGCAAGCACGTCCGGAACGTCAAGCCGCACCCGGAGCATATAGAGCGGGCCCTGGCGCACGCGGGTTGTGCCGGCCGGGCGGCGCTTATGGTCGGGGATCATGTCATGGATGTAGAGGCCGGGAAACGCGCGGGCACCTATACGGCCGCGGTGCTCACCGGCGAGTCGGACTTTGCCGGGCTTGCGGCGGCGGGGCCGGACATCATGGCCCCGGACGCGGGGACGTTGATGCGCTGTCTGGGCCTGTTGTGAAATATCGCCGTGAAACGTCGCGAGCCGGCAAAAAATCACGTTTTTATGTCCGTACCCGGCAGTTCCTCGACCATGTCCAAAAAAATGTCGCAGAGATCGGGATCAAACTTGCGTCCGCGTTCGCTCCTGATAATGCGCAACACTTCATCCATGGGCAGACCCGGTCTGTAAACACGGTCGGAAAGCAGGGCATCGTACACGTCGACCAAGGCCACCACCCTGGCTTCAACAGGAATTTCCGTCCCCGACAGGCCGTCCGGGTAACCGCTGCCGTCCCAATTCTCATGGTGGCGCAGGGCGATTGTTTCGGCAAGACGAATGTTCCGGTTATGCGAGCCGGAAAGGATATGCGCGCCTATGCCGGTATGGAGCTTGACCGCCTCGAATTCCTCGGCGGTCAGAGGTCCGGCTTTGCGCAGGATGGTATCCGGCACGCCGATCTTGCCGATGTCATGCAGAGGCGCAGCCGACTGAACGGCGGACAGGCGGTCGGCCCCCCAGCCGAGCCTTCGTCCCAGCCCGGCGCTGAGTTCCCCGATGCGCAGCACATGCTCGCCGGTTTCCTGGTCCCGCGATTCAAGGGCGCTGAACAGGCGGCTGATGATTTCCTGCTGGGTCTCACGGATCTCTTCGGTCTGGCGGCGCACGACATCTTCCAGGCTTCGGTTGTACATCCGTTGCGTGCGCTCGGCCCGGATTACCCGCCCGCCGACCTGGATGCGCATGCGCAATTCCATCGCCTCAAAAGGTTTGACGACATAATCGTCAACCTCGCCCACGGTGAATCCCCGTATCCTGTCGTTCAACTCGCCCTTGCCGGTCAGGAGTATGATGTAAATATACTGCGAAACCGAACTCAGAGCGCGTACGCGCCGGGCCAGTTGCACACCGTCCATTTTGGGCATGCTCCAGTCGGTGATGAGCATGTCGATATCATGGTTGTCCCGCTCGATATGCTCCAGGGCTTCAGCCCCATCTGCGGTTTCCACAACCCTGTGCCCCCATTTGCGCAGGAGTCCGGCCAGGATGAACCGCGCCGTCGGCTGGTCGTCGGCAATCAGAATATGCATGGCGTCCAAAGCGTCACCCCCCGGCTGCGATGCGGACCTTCATCACTTCCTGCATTTGCTCCACCTGCGTCCGTACAACGGCATACAGTTCGGCCAGGGCGGGCCTGTCTTCCGGCAGCCTGCCGGTGCTCCCGGCCTGCTCCAGAGCCAGACAGTTCCGATAGACTTCTCCGGCGGTGTAGTAGCCGGTAATGCCTTTGAGCGCGTGCGCGTCCTCGGTCAGTTTGGTATTGTCGCCGGCGGAGATCGCGGTGTCGATGCCGGCCAAGAGTCGGCCGGAATCTTGGATGTAAAACTCCATGCTCCGGCACATAAGCTCCGCATCGCCGTAAAAGGACCCGTCAATGATTTCCGGATCGAAAAAGGTCGAGGCATCCTGTGCCGCGTCTACGGCCGCCGCCGCTGCCTCGTCTTCCTCCGCGGGCGACGCTTCAGGCGCCTTCGCAGGCGGCGCGGCGGGGCCGGCCGTGCGCCGTGCGTCCGGATCGCACAGGGGGACCATTTCCTCAATGATTTTGACCAGATCAGCAAGGAATACAGGTTTTGACAGGTAGCCGTCCATGCCGGCGGCCAGATATTTTTCCCGGTCTTCCTTCATGGCATGGGCGGTCATGGCCACGATGGGAATATGTCCCCGCGAGGGGTCGGATGCTTCCTTTTCGCGGATAATCCGAGTGGTCTGCACGCCGTCCAGCACCGGCATCTGAATATCCATGAACACCATGTCGAAGCGCTCCTGCTCAAGCAGTTCCAATGCCTGTCGGCCATTCTCCGCCATACTTACGGAATGCCCCAGGTCGCGCAGCATGCGCAGGGCCACAAGCCGGTTCATTTCCATGTCTTCCGTCAGCAGGACATGTAGGGAAACGTCGGAGGGCCTGGCCTTGTCCGTGGCCGGCGTCCGCATCCGGCTGACGTCCGTGCTTTCCCAAACAGCAAGGGCCGCGCTGACGGCGCGAAGGAGTTCCTCCGGGCGCACAGGTTTGGTCAGCACGGCGCTGAACCGCGCGGCGGCCTCCTTCCGAACCCGCTGATCGCCGGAAGAAAGCAGGATGACCGGAATGCCCCGGAATGTCGGCTCCTCGGCCATCAGCCGGGCCAGGTCAGTGCCGTCCTTTTCCGGCATCTGCATGTCGGTGATCACCAGTTCATACTGGCTCCCGCTGTTGCCTGCCATGCGCAGAAAGCGCATGGCCTCGTCCGTGTCGGAGCAGACTGCAACCTGCATCTTCCAACTTTCCAGTTGTTCCCGGATGATGCTCCGGTTGGTGGGGTTGTCGTCCACCGCCAGGACTTTTCGGCCGGCCAGAGCGGCGGCCGGGACCATCGCTTTGGAGGTCGCTTCCTCCGAGCAGGGGAGGGTCAGATCCAGCCAGAAGGTGCTGCCGTAACCGGGTCGGCTTTCCAGACAAAGTTCGGAGCCCATGAGCACAGCCAGTCTGGAACTGATGGCCAGTCCCAGCCCGGTGCCGCCGTATTGGCGCGTGGTGGAGGAATCCGCCTGCTCAAAGGCGGCGAAGATGCGCAGTTGTTTCTCCGGGGGGATGCCTATGCCCGTATCGGTAACGCTTATGCGCATGCATACCGCGTCCTCGCTTTTCCCCAAAAACTGCGCGGCCACCACTATTTCGCCTTCTTTGGTGAACTTGACGGCGTTGTTCAGCAGGTTCAGCAGTATCTGGCGCAGGCGCTGAGCGTCGCCGGAGAGGTTGTCGGGTATGGCGGCCGCGATATTGACGATGAATTCGATTTTTTTCTTGTAAGCCATGGGGACCATGCTTTTCACGGCCCCGAAGACCGTGTCGCGCAGATTGAAAGGCGCGTTCTCCACAACCATCTTGCCGGCTTCGATTTTGGAGAAGTCCAAGATGTCGTTGAGCACGGCCAACAGGCTGTCGCCGCTGCTTTTGATGGTGGCGACCATGGAGGCTTGGTCCTCGTTGAGTCCGGTGCGCAGCAGCAGATCCGCCATGCCCAGCACGCCGTTGAGGGGCGTTCTGATTTCATGGCTCATGTTGGCCAGAAAAGCGCTTTTGGTCTGGTTGGCCCTTTCCGCGGCCACCTTGGTCTCAATCAGGGTTTCCTCCACCAGTTTCTGCTTGGTTATATCCACCATGACGCAGCCGAGGCCGGTGAGCTCGTCGTTCTCGTTGCTGATTATGGGAAAGAAGGAGGCGCTGTGCGGCGGAAACAGGGCATCAGGGGTGTGGAAGAGCTCCGCCTCGACGCCGGCTTTGCCCTGCTTGCCGGCCAGCACGCGCTCTTCGCATTCGCGGATACGCGCCTCCGCCTCCGCGGGAAAGCCGACGGGAGCGACCTTGCCGATGAGGTCGTCGGGCGAGACGTCCAACATGTCGGCAAAGCGGTTGTTGACCATGATGAATTCGCGCATCGTGTTCTTCATGTACACGGCTGCGTCCGTATTATCCATAAAGGCCCGCAGTTGCCGCTGCCGGTCCCGCACATCCTCGGTACGGGCGACCACCATGGCTTCCAGCTCTTTCGTGAGCTTTTCCAGGGTATCCTGCGCGCGGTCGCGTTCTTTGATGCGCCTCGAAATACTGCGCGAACCGCCGAGGAAGGTGAACAGACCCAGCAGCCAGATGCCGGAATGGGAAACGGCCAGAGATTTGACGGTACTGTCCGCGGCAGCCAGGAAGGGATCCATGGGCACTTCCACGGAAATGCCGCCGCGCAGAGAACCCACGGTGTAATCAGGGTGACAGATCACACAGCTCGGCTCGGTAAGCAGAACGCCCATGAAGCGCAGGTAGGGTTTGCCGTCCCTGTTGACCACTTCGGAAATTTCCCCGTTGTTCCCGCCGGCCTCCAGAATTTTCAGGGCCGCGCTTTCCCAGGCATCGGGCTTGTTGGCCGGCCGGATCGGGTCGGTACTGGTGATGTGGCCCTGGATGCCGGATGTCAGCGCGCCTAATTCGTGCACCAGTCGTGTCATATAGGCCGGGTTGACTTTGGTGAGGAGGAGGTCGGGTCCGACGGCGATGTCCCTGCCCTCGGGGTCCAGGTAGGGATTGGGGGGAACGAAGTCGGAAGCGACGGCGTAGATGCCGCTCATGGAGTTCCAGCGCCGGTAGATCACGTCTTTTTCAAAGGCGGTTGCGGCCTGGATATGCGCGGCGGCTTCGGCGTTTGAATACGCGTTGCGGTAATTGAAGAAGAAGGAAAGCGCCAGAAGCATCGTCCAGAAGACGATAAGCGCCGCCGTATAGGATGTGATCCAGGAACTTTTGTTTTTCATTTTCGCCCCCTCTCAATTTGCGCCGGGGCATAAGTATCGCGGCGACAGCCCCCCCTCGGCGGCGATCCCCATGAACCGTTCCGGAGAGACCGTCGGACCCGCCTCCTGCACGCGCAGAACCCCCTGCCGCGTCGGGGCATAACTTGGGGAGTACCGGCAAAATTACGCACATACGAATGCAAAGTCAATCTTTACAAAATTTTCGCCTGCGGCTATTTGAAAAAACGCCCGGAAAATTTCCGGGTAATAAAAGACGTGCCGCTACGGCCGGAGCAGATTAACTTTGAAAAAATGTATCCGCCCTGCAAGGAGTTGCCGGCAAATTCCTGTCGCGGGATTGGAGCAGGCGGGCTTTGCCCGTCGTAAGCGACAGTCCCAAGCGTGAAATACTGTAAGGTAAAATACTGCAAGGTAAAGTACTGCGTATGGATAAGCCGACTGCGACAAGGCAGTGTACAGTCATGCTCGGGGACAGTCTGACATACAGGTTTGACTGGCGACGGGCCGTCCCTGACAAGAATATACACAACTTCGGCATGGACGGCGACACTACGGCGGATGTCCTTGCCCGGATCAACCGGGTAATTGCGTTCAAACCCGACAAAATCTTCCTGCAGATCGGCATAAATGATCTGTTCGGGATATACTGTTTTTCGGGTAACGAAGAACCGCGTATAAACGCGGGCCTTGCGGAGATCGCCCGCGGACACTTTACGATCTGTCAAACCCTGCTGCGGGAGATACCGGGATGCGTACTGTACATCTGTTCACTGGCGCCGACTGCGTGTGACTTCGACCTGCGGGACCGGATAAACGAAAATATCCGCACGTTGAACAGGATGCTTGCAAAGACGGCGGAGGACACGGGATCGGTCTATATCAACCTGTACGACAAACTGGCGGATGCCGGCGGCGCGTTGGGTCCCGGCTACGGCATTGACGGCGTGCATCTCCTGCCCGCCGCCTACGCTGTCTGGCTGGAAACGCTGTTGCCCTATCTGCGGGAAGGCGAAGCCGCTTACAATACCCGCTGAACCCGGCCGCCGATAAAAAGTCCGAAAAATATCGCAACGGAAAAATTCAGCCGCGCCGGCTCCGGACCGTAACGGATTCCGGCGCCCGAAATCCACCACGCTTTCTGTCCGTCATTCTGAGCGTAGCGAAGTGTCCCTCTTCGGGGTTTGTTTTTTCAAGGCACCAAGATGGATTCTTCGTCTTCGGCTCAGAATGACAATACGCTGTGCGGCAATGCTTACAGGCCTTTCAACTGCACCTCGGAACGACAGGGCGCAACGGATTATGGGCGCATTATTCCGTTGACATATCCGTTAAAAGGTTTAGGTTACGGAGCGTAGTCCGACGCCGTGCGCGCCGCCGCAGCGCCGGAACCGGCAAAAACCGCAGTCCCGCGTCCTGCGGAACCCGACCGGCCGAAAAGACGCGACAAGTGACAGGAGTCAAAGCGTGTCCGACCTTTCTTCCAGCCTTCCGGGCATTGATGTCGCCAGCGGGCTTCCCCGCGTCGCCGGCAACAAAAAGCTGTATCTCAAACTTTTGCGCCAAGTGGCCGGCGATGCCCCCAAGATCAAGGAAAAACTGAACGATGCCGTCATGTCCGGCAACACCGACGAAGTGCGGGAACAGGCCCATTCCCTCAAAGGCTCGTCCGCCAACCTTTCCATCACCGCGGTCTACGCCGCCGCGCAGCAACTGGAACAGGCCGCCAAGGCGGATGACATGGCGGGCGTCGTCATGCACCTTGGTGAATTGGAAAACGCCCTCGACGAGTATGTCGCCGTTGTCGCGGGCATTGAGGATTGAGCCCGACTCCGGGTACGCGCTCTGTGCCCGGCATCGCCCTGCCGCGCCGTTCCCGCATCGCCGTACCCGGCCGGGACGTCCTTTTGCGCGTACCGACCTTCTTTTTCCCCGGACAGACGGCGGAGTTGCGGTAAGCTCCCGGCGTCTTTGTGCGCGTATGACCCTTCTTTTTCGGCGCGGAACGGCGGCCGCGCCCTTCCGCGCCGAACATTCCGGGCCGCGGGACGCGCCCTGCCTGTCTGCCTGAGACCGCACCGGCCATGAAAGACTTGAAAAAAGGCGGACACCGGGGGAAATTCAGACCGACGCCGCGCTTTGCCGAGCGCAGGCTTGAGGGAGCGGGATACTTGGCCGCCTTCATCGGCGTGCTTTTGGTCGCCGTTTTTTTCTATGCGGAGTTTACCGACAGGGAACCCGTCAGACAGGGCGATGAGCCTGTTGCCGCCGTACCCGCGGAACAGGAAGAAGGGACCTTGACCGAACTCCCCGAAGCCTATTTTCAACCCGAACCGGGTGAAACCGCCCAAGAGGAAGAAGAGGAAAGCTCCGGCCTGATCAGGGGAGAAATCGCCCCCGGAGACACTGCCGGCGCCGTGCTGCAACAGTGGCTTTCCCCTGCCGCCGTCAGTTCTCTTGTGGAAGCGGCCAAAGACGCCTGGCCCCTGTCCCGCATCCGGGCGGGCCGGCCCTATGCCGTATGGCTGGATCAGGGCGATCTGGTCCGCTTTGAATACGAGGCCGACGACAACAACCGTCTGGTCATCGTGCGTGAAATCGAGGGCAGCGCCATCCGCTGGAAGGCGTCCCTGGAAAAGATCGAGTACGAAATCCGACTTGCGCGTGTGGAAGGCAGCATAGACTCCAATCTTTTTGAAACCATGTCTTTGCTTGGGGAAAACCCGGTTCTGGCCGTGCGTCTCGCGGATATCTTCGCTTGGGAAATCAATTTCATACGCGACCTGCAACCCGGCGATTCCTTCCGCATGCTGGTGGAAAAACGTTGGCGCGACGGAGAATTCAAGGGATACGGCAACATTCCCGTCGCGGAATTCGTCAATAAGAAAAAGAAGTTCGAGGCCTTCCGCTTCAAGGACAGTTTCGGCAACAACGCCTTTTTCACAGCCGCGGGCGAGAGTCTGAAACGGGCCTTTTTGAAGGCTCCCCTCTCCTTCACGCGCATCAGCTCCCGTTTCAGTTCGGCGCGCCTGCATCCCATCCTGCACATAGTGCGGGCGCACCCGGCCGTGGACTATGCGGCGCCGACCGGCACCCCGGTCAAGGCCATAGGCGGCGGCGTGGTGACCTTTCGCGGCTTCGGGCGCGGCGCGGGCAACTATGTCGTGCTCAAGCACTCCGGCGGCTACGAATCCATGTACATGCACCTGAGCGGCTTTGCCCGCAACCTGAAACAGGGAGGCCGCGTGCGCCAGGGCGAAGTCATCGGCTTCGTCGGCAGCACGGGCTACGCCACAGGGCCGCACCTTGATTTCCGCATGAAAAAGGACGGACGTTTTCTGAACCCGGAAAAAGTGCTCTCCCCGCGTGACGAGGCCGTGCCCAAAGCCAGACTCGAAGCGTTCAGAAGCGAGTGCGGCCGGATGCGTTCACTGCTGAACGGCGATGCCGACCTTGAGGAATACGCGTCCGCTCAGGGACAGGGCGGGTCCGCGCAATGAGCGGCAAAGAATTCACCCATAAGGATTTGTCCCGGCTGCTGGGCGTTTCCGAAACCACCGTCAAAAGTTACCGGCGCAAGTTCCCCGGATGCATCCCCGTAGCAGGCTACGGCAAACCCATCCGTTTCGGCGAGGATGCCCTGCGTGTTGCGCGGCGCATCCGCGACCTGTTCGAACACGGTCTGGGCGTTGACGAAGTCCGCGCGCGTCTGGCCGGAGAATTCGCCTGGATCGCCGCCCCGCCTGCCGAGACTCCCGAGCGGCGGCCCGCGCGAGGGGAAGGCAAAGAACATCCGCCGGAACGCAACGCCGCCCTCGCCGGACTGGCCCGGAGCATGGTCGCCGTCTTCCAGGGCCAGAAGGAAATCATCAAACGCCTGGACCGTCTGGCCGCGCTCCTGCAGACAACCCCCGCGGGCGCGGGACCGGCCGTCCCCGCAGGCCCCGGACAGTCGCCCGACGGCTTCGGGCATGTGCGCGAAAGCTCCGGACAGGCGGACGCGGAGCCGTCCGGACAGGCGCCCGAAGGCTCGGGACAGGCGGACACAGGGCCGTCCGGACAGGCACCCGGACTTTCCGGACGGACAGATGACGAGCCGGCCGGGCAAGTCTGCCGCGTTATTCCCCTGCGCAGGCAGGATACGCCGGGGACCCGCGGCCCGACCCCCGACGCGCCCCGCATGCCGAAAAGCCCCGCCGCCGAGCCTCCGCGCCGTTTTCTCGCCCTGCCTCTGGTCGCCGCGGCCGGGCACGGCGGCTATGTCGGAGCGGGAGGGAGAAAGCGGGGACGCTTTTCCCTGAACGATCTCAAGGCCATGCTCGTGTTCAGTTTCGCCCCGCCCCGCCATTTCAGGTTCGTATGGGAAGAGCAGGATGATGCCTGGATACTGAACCTGGAGCAGGAGCAGGAGCAGGGTGGGCGCCGCATCCGCATTCTGCTGGCGGAACGGCCCTCGCGGGTGGGCACAGCGGCCGAAATCCTGCGTCTTGAGGATAACGGCGAAGACCTGCACCCGGCGGAAATCTGCGCGATTATAGACTCTCTCGGAACCTGATCCCGCGGTTCCATTTCAATCCGCAACCGGCCCTTTCCTTACCGAAGCCGAAAAAACACCGATGGTTATATTTCCCTGCGGAAATCCGTAAATGCACCTGAGCATCCGAAATCTCTCCAAAAGCTACGGCAACCGCGTCATCCTTGAGGACTTCTCCCTGGAGATACAGGCCGGTTCGCGCCTGTGCGTGTGCGGTCCCAACGGAGGCGGCAAATCCACCCTGCTGCGCATGCTGGCCGGGCGCGAGGAGCCTGATTCGGGCACGGCAGGCGCTGCGCGCGGGGCAGGGATCGGCTATGTGGAGCAGGAACTCGGCGAGCATGCCTTGAGCCGGCCCCTGCGCTCCTTTGTTCAGGAAGCCCTGCCGGACTGGAACGAATTCTGGGCCGACTGGGAAAAGTCCCTCGGGGACGAAAGCGCCCTTGCCCGTCTCTCCGAACGCCGGCACGAGATGGAGCAGAAGTGCGGCTTCAGCCCCGAGCACAAGGCCGAGGCAGTCCTTTCCTGCCTGGGTTTCTCTTCCTCCCGCCTCGATGTGCCCCTGCGCGACCTCTCCGGCGGCATGCGCGAGAGGGCCAAGCTGGCGCGCGCTCTGGCTGCCGGGTCGGACATCCTGCTTCTGGACGAACCGACCAACCATCTGGATCTGGAGTCCGTCGAGGGCCTGGAAAAGTTCCTCCTCGAATACGAAGGTATACTGGTCTTCGTGGCCCACGACCGGGTGTTCATGGACCGGGTGGGCACGCACCTGCTCTATCTGCCGGGCAACGGCAGGGCTGTTTACCGCAAGGGCGCGTTCAGCAGATTCCTGGAAATGCAGGAAGAACAGGAAGAGCGCCGGGCGCGCGAGGAAGCCGGGGCGCGGGCCGAACTGGAGCGCAAGATGGACTTTGTGCGCCGTTTCCGGGCCAAGGCGAGCAAGGCGAGGCAGGCGGCGTCCCGGCAGAAGTCGGCAAAAAAATTGGAAAAGGAACTGGAAGGCCTGCGCCCGGAACAGCGCCGCCGTGAACTGCGCTTCCGCTGGCCGGAGCCGCAACGCTCGGAGCGCACCGTGCTCGCCGTTGCCGACCTGCGCTTTGTCTTTTCCGACGGCATACGCCTATGGGATTCCCTGTCTTTCAATATTTACCGGGGGCAGAAAATCGCTCTGGCCGGCCCCAACGGCTGCGGCAAATCCACGCTGCTTCGGCTGATCACCGGCGGCCTGGAACGCGAGTGCGGCAGCATAGTCATGGGGCGGAACGTCAAAGCCGGTTATTTTTCCCAGCACCGCCTTGATTCCATGGACCCTGCCGGCACGGTGACGGGGGAAATCCGCCGCCTCTCGGACCCGCGCACCACGGAGGAGGAACTGATGAGCGTGCTCGGCCTGTTCATGCTCGGCCGGGACTATTTCGAGCGCAGCGTGGGCAGCCTGTCGGGGGGTGAAAAAAGCCGTCTTTCTCTGGCGACCCTTTTTCTGGCCCGCGCCGATTTTCTCATTCTGGACGAGCCGACCAACCATCTGGACCTGGAAAGCCGCGAAGCCCTGGTCGAAGCCTTGTCCCTGTTTTCCGGCACCCTGCTAATGGTGGCCCATGACCGGCATCTACTGAACGAGGCGGCGGACAGCATCTGGGCCCTGACCCCGCAAGGGTTTACCGTCTTCGACGGCGGTTTTGCGGAATACGCCGCCTTCCGCCGCGCGCTCGTCGGGGGGCAAAGCGCCGGGGCCGCGGCCCTGCGGCGCACGGAAAGTTCCCGTCTGAGCGGCCTCAGCCGCGAGGAGCAAAAACAGCGCAAACGCGATGCGGCGGAAGTGCGCAAAACCTTGGCTCGGAAACTGAAGCCCCTGCATGACAGACACGCGCTTCTGGAGCGCGAGCTTGAGGATACCCTGGCCCGGCAGGGCGAAACGGAACGCCTGCTGGCCCTGCCGGAGGTCTGCGCCGATTCCGCCCGGACCACGGAGTTGCTGAAAGCGTATTATGCTCTGCAAAACGACGCGGAAAAACTGCTGGAACGCCTCGCTGCCTCCGAAGCGGCAATCGCTTCCGCGACGGCGGATTTCGAATAAGGCAATCTGATTTTGACCATAATCCGCCATGCTTTTTGTGGAAAAAAAGTCTTGCCTCGTGCCCGCGTTCTTTGTATACTTGCAAAATGAACATGTCGAACAGCGGCCGGGCGCCCCGATTTGTGTCCGCCGGACTCTTCCGCCGTCTGAGATTTGTCGTTTATTTTCTTTCCCTGTCCGTCCTTGCCGCTTTGCCGGCCTGCGTGCCCAAAAACGCGCCGGAGGGAAGTCTTGCCCCCGGTGCCGCCCCCCCCGCGCCGGGGCACGATGTAGTGGCGGCCGCCCGCAAGAGCTTGGGCGTTCCCTACCGTTTCGGCGGCACATCTCCGCAGACCGGCTTCGACTGCTCCGGTCTGGTGCTCTGGTCTTATGAGCAGGTGGGCGTGCGCCTGCCCAGGAGCGCCCGCGAGCAGATCGGCTTCGGCATACCGGTACAGCGCGCGGAAGACCTCAAGCCCGGCGACATCGTGGTGTTCAAGGGCATCCGCAGCCGCACGGGCTGGCACTCCGGCATCTATTCGGGCAACGGAAAATTCATACACAGCCCGACCAGGGGCAAGGCAGTCATGGAAAGCGGCATGGATGAGGACTACTTCGCCCGGCGTTTCGCCGGGGCGCGCCGCATTCCCCGCAACGGCAGCGAACAGGCCCTTTACGTCGCCTATCTCGAAAAAGTTAAAGGCGAAAAAGCGGCTGCGGCGGCAGCCGCCCCTTCCTCCGGCAAAAATCCGGAAAAAAGCAAAAGCGGTAAAAAATATCCCGCACGTCATCAAGCCAAGGTGGCCGGGCATACGTCGCCCAAAAGCGCTTCCGCGCGGCGTCGGCCTGACGCCGGGCCGGCCGCGGCGACGAAAAAACAGCGGACTCCCGTTAAACAGACCGTGGCGGCCGTCAAGAAAAGGAACAACGAACGCTGATTTCAAAAGCGCCGGTTTCAGGGCCGGAATCTTGCCTGCCTTTATGTTTTTACTGATATATGCCTTGAAAATGAATTTTTCAAGGCATATATCAGTAAAAGAGGCGGAGTCCGCAATCCGCCGTGCCTTGCCGTTTCGAGGCCCGCCGGGAGCCTGCAACCATTGCCGCATGTCATTCTGAACCCTTCGGAAGCCCTAGGGCAGGTTCAGCGGAACGCAACTTTCTTGTCATTCTGAACGGAGCGGAGCGCAGTGAAGAATCTATCTTAAAAAAAATCACAAAGATAGATCCTTCATTGCGCTCAGAATAACAAGACAAGACATGAAACGCGGCGGATTATGGGAGTGCATATGAAAATACTTGGAGTGCTGTTGATCATGCTGTTGCCGGCGCTGTCGGCGGGCGGATGTTCATGGGCGGGCCGGACGGCGGGGAAAGCCCAGGCTAAAATTGAACGTGGGGCACAGGACCTGGAACAGGGATATCAGCGGGGTTACGAGGAAGAAAAAGGAAAAAGCCGTCCGGCGGAACAAAGTTCCGCGGAGTAGCCGGACGGCGGGTCAGAGCATTTTACGCTTGAGATAATTGCTTACGTCGGGTAAAGCCCTGCCGCGCGGATATTCTTTTTGAAAGTTGAAAGGCTCTACCCGCATATTTGCTGTTGCGTGTCAAAGTTCTCCATTGCTTTGAGAAATATGTCCGTAAGTTCGGGATCAAAGTGTTTGCCTCTCTGCCGCTCGATGATGTCGAGCGCCTGTTCCCGACTGTACGGTTCCTTGTAAGGGCGTTTGGACACCAGGGCATCGTATACGTCCGCGAAGGCCATCATGCGTCCCTGCAGGGGAATCTTTTCTTTTTTCAGGCCTTGAGGGTATCCGTTGCCGTCCCATTGTTCGTGGTGGGTGCAGGCCATAATCCCGGCATGTTCGAGGAAATTGCTTCCTTCGACCTGTTCCTGCAACTGCGCGATCATCTGCGCGCCGACAAGCGCGTGTCTGCACATTTCCTCGCGTTCCGCGGCGTTCAAAGGACCGGGTTTGAGACGAATCGCGTCCGGAATGTTGATTTTTCCGATATCGTACAGTTGGGAAGACTGCAGGAAGATTTCAATATCCCAGCGTTTCACTATCTGCGCATAAATGCTGTCGGCCGGTATGCCGTTGACGAGCGTGGAAAGGAGGCGGGTGGTGCGCATGATATGGCTTCCGTCCAAATAGTCCCTGTATACCGCCAATTCACCCATCATCCGTATTATGCCGGCTTGCAGCCGGTTGATTGTTTCTGTTTTGCGGAGAACCAGATAATTCAGGTCCTCGTTCATGGCCTGAAGTTCTTTTTTCTGCTGTTCCAGGAGCAGATGCATGCTCAGACGTTTTTTGAGCAAAAGCGGCGTAAAGGGTTTTTTTATGTAGTCCATCGCGCCGAGGGTCAGCCCGAGCAGCTCGCTGTCCTTGTCTTCCTTCACGGTCAGAAAGATAACGGGGATATCCGCCGTTTTTTTGTCGTTTTTCAGGATTTTGAGCACTTCGTATCCGTCCGGCGCGGGCATGATGATGTCAAGCAGAATCAGGTCGGGGAGCAGGGCGCCATGGGACAGGGCATGCAGGAGCTCGGGTCCGTCGGTCAGGGTATGGACGTCGTACTCGTCGGAGAGGGAGCTTTTGATCGCATTCAGGGTGGTGATGCTGTCATCGACCACAGCGATTGTACATTTGTCGGACATATCCAACTCTTTTTTCTGCTGATTCCTTTGCACAGCGCGGGGGATACCCGTGATTTCCGCATTTGCCCGCAGATGTTATTTGCTTCATGCGGTATCTCTATACCGCATTTTACGCTTGAGTCAGAGCATTTCCAAGGGGTTTGCAGGCAAATCCCCGCCGAGCGGATACACTTTTTCAAAGTTGATCTGCTCCGGTAGGGAAGCGGTTCATGTTGCCTGCACGACACTAGCCTCATTCTCTCCCCTTTGTCCACCGAAATCCACCGTGCCTTGCCGTTGCGGAGCGCGGCCGATAGCCTGCAACCGTTGCCGCATGCCGTTCTGAACCCCGGCGTGGCGGATTATGCTCCGTATTGATTTTTTGTCGGATTTACGGCACCTTTCCGGGGCGATGCCGGCGCCTGCAATCTGCCTATGGCATCGGCTTTACAGGGGGCCTGCCCCCATACGCAACAAGCGGAGAAACGATGATTCAGCATGATTTCGACGAAATTACAGACAGACGCGGCACAGACAGCGAAAAATGGAACAATTACCCCCCGGACGTGCTGCCCATGTGGGTTGCCGATTCCGACTTCAAGTGCCCCGCTCCCGTGATTGAAGCCCTGCTCGAACGCGTGCGACACGGCGTCTTCGGCTATTGCAAAGATGACCTGGGGAAAATTGAAAAAGCATCCGCCCACTGGATGCGGACGCGCTTCGGCTGGGATGTCCGCCCGGAGTGGGTCGTTTTTTCTCCCGGCGTGGGGACGGCGCTTTCCGTCGCAGTCAGCGCATTTACCAACCCCGGCGATTATGTGGTCATGATGACGCCGATTTATCCTCCTTTTTTCACTGCGCCCGCCTTCAACGGGCGCAAGGCCCTCTCATCCCCGTTGCAGGCCGGGAAAAACGGCTGGGAAATTGATTTCGACGGGCTTGAATCCCTGCTTGCCGAAGCCCGGTCGAAACTCCTGCTGCTCTGCAATCCCCACAATCCCACGGGCAAGCTGCTCTCCGAAGGAGAATTGCTGCGGACAGGCGAACTCTGCCTCAAGCATCATGTCCTTGTTTTGTCGGATGAAGTGCACTGCGATTATGTTTTCGGCGACAGGAAACACATCCCCTTCTCTTCCCTTTCGCCGGAACTTGCGGACATCAGCCTCACAGCGATCAACCCGAGCAAGACTTTCAACCTGGCCGACCTGCGTACCGGCGGGGTCATTTCAAGCAGCACTCCCCTGCGCGAGCGCTACCGCACCGCCGTGACCAACGCCAAACTCGGACGCAGTTCCCTCGGACTGCTGGCGTACGAGGTCGCTTACACACAGTGCGCCTATTATGTCGATCAACTCGTGCCCTACATCAAAGGCAACCTCGACTGCGCCGTTGACTACATCAACGAACGGATACCCGGCATCAGCGTCGGCATGCCCGAAGCTACCTATCTGCTCTGGCTTGATTGCCGGGGACTCGGTCTTTCGCAAAAGCGCCTTGTGGAGTTTTTTCTGCGGGAAGCCAAGGTCGCTTTGAACTCGGGCCTTTCTTTCGGCCCGGAGGGCCTCGGCTTTATGCGTCTGAACGCGGCCTGCCCGCGCGCCGTTCTGCGGGAAGGGCTCGCAAGGATTGAACGGGCCTGCCGGGCCTTCGCGGACAAGCGCGGAGCGCCGCCGCCTGCCCTGAAGGCGTGAGCGAAACCGTGTTTCAGGGAATTGCAGCGCGCTTCTTCACAGCAGGCCGTGCAGAGGACCGCCCGGCGCGGCCCACGCGTCCACGCGCCTTTGCACTTCCGGGTCTTCTTCCAGAGGCGGAGCGTGAAAGGCCTTTCTCCTCGCGTCTATGATCAGCGGGGCGGAGCAGCCCCAGTGCCTGCAATGCGTGAATCCACCCGCCCCGTATAGGTCGGTCGCCGGGTCTGAACGGGTAAAGGTCGTCCACAAGAAATTATCCATATCCGCGCAGACGAAATCCGGGTCGTCAACCACAACCAGCAGGGCCGCCTGCGGGTCGTCCGCACCATCTCCCGCTCCCGGCCTCCCGCCTGTGCCGAGCCGGGAAGCCAGGCATTGCATATCTTCGGCCGCGGAACCGCGCGCCGCCGTATGCGCCTGCCCCCGGCAAACCGCTATGCCCGGCGCGAAAAGACGCGCATCGGAAAAAGGCGCGGGCAAAGAAAAATCCACAGGCAGTTCAACAGCCAGCACGCGCCTGGGACGTCCCGCCGCCGCCCAGATCAGTTTTGATCCCTGATTCAGGCTTATGCCGCTGTAATCCAGGGTATCCACGGACGTGCGGGTGATGAAATGCAGATCGCGGGAAAAATCCGTGCGCATGAGCATATGGGCGAGAAAGCCCGGCACGTCGCGGGCCGAAAGCCGCTCGTCGTCTTCCCGCGCCGCGATCAACAGGTACTTGGCAAGACTCGTCTGCGTGTTCCCGAGCAGGGCAAAGGCACAGGTCAGCAGTTCCTGCGGCACACGTTCTTTCCCCTCCGCCCCGACAGGGAAGGCGGCAAAGGGCACATAGCGTTCGCTGCCCACGGCCAGCAACAAAGGATGCACACCGGCCGCGTCAACGGCATGCACTTCATGCACCCCCGGAAATACCGAAGGCGTCAGGGCGGAGCTCAATTCGTGGATAAAATCCCCGAAAACCGAGTCCTCCTGCGGAGGCCGGCCGACCGAGGTGAAGGGCCACACCGCTTCCGGCCGATGGTACACGGCATCGACGCGCAGCACGGGAAAGTCGTGCGCAAGACTGTAATAGCCCAGATGATCCCCGAAAGGTCCTTCGCGCTTGAGCGGAGATCCGCCCCCGGCACACTCCACATGCCCGCAGATGCAGAAGTCCGCCTCGGCAGGAATGGGCAGGACGGAAAACCCGGCATCGGGCATGATATAGGACAAGGGGTGTCCGGCCAGAACCCCTGCCGGGCAAAGTTCCGGGATACCTTCGGGCAGAGGCAGGACGGCGGCAAGGGTAAGGGCGGGCGGGCCGCCGACGGCCACGTTCACCGGCAGATCCCGGCCTCGCTTCAGGGCCTCAAGGTGGTGCGGCCCTATGCCCCGGTGTATCTGGTAATGCAGACCGGCTTCTTTATCCGGCACATAGTCCCCGCCGCTGATCTGCACCCTGTACATGCCCAGGTTGGAGGCAAGGAAACCGGGTCTTGCGGGGTTCTCGCTGTATACTTGAGGCAGGGTGACGTAAGCCCCGCCGTCCGGGGACCGGGAAACGATCTGCGGCAGTTCGGAGAGTCTTGTCCGCCCGGCGACGGCCGGCCCGGAGCGCGCGCGGCGCGGCAGCATGCGCGCAAGAATGCCGGGCAGACGCGTCCAGTTCCCCGGCTTTTTGAGGAAATCGCGGGGATCGGCGCGCAACTTGAACAAAAGCTCAATGTCCCGAAGCCCGTCCCGAAAAATATAGCGAATGCGCTCCCTTGTGCCGAACAGATTGGCCAGCACCGGAAAGGCGCAGCCTTTCACCCGGCTGAACAACAAGGCCGGAGCCGAGGCGCGGAAGGCCCGCCGCTGTATGGCCGCAAGCTCAAGGTACGGGTCGGGTTCCAGGGAGTCTATACGCTTCAGACGCCCGGAAGCCTCAAGGTCCCGGATGCAGTCCCGCAGATTGCGGTATGCCATGCTCACCTCTCATGCCGATTCACTTTCTGTCGAAAGCGACCTGATATCAAGCCAGAAAGTTCATTATCTTTCCCTGGTCGGAAAGCAGGGCATTGAGCAGTCTGTCCGCCGGGTCCGCGCGCGCGCCCAGGATGGACCGCGCGGCAGTCAGTTCGTAAATTTTCGCCTGACGCTCCACGGTTTCGGCGGCAGTCTGAAAACCCGCGCCCATAGCCTGCCAGGAGGAATTTTTGAGCCGCATGGTATCGAGCATCTTATTCAAATCAGCCAGCACACCCAGCGCTGTGGACGTGTCTGCCGGAGGAGAGACGGCAATGATGCCGGCGGAGTCATAATAATTGTCGAAAATATGCTTCAGGTTCTCAAGCGGAATATCCTTGAATGTGTTGCCGATGTATACCTCTATATTGGAAGTCGAGCCGTCCAGCAGTTTCGTGCCGTTGTATGCCGCGTTGCCTGTGACGTTTTTCAGGGTTTTCAACGCATCGTCATAGGTCTGCCGGAGGGCCGTGCCGGTTTGGCTGGACGAGTCGATGAAGGCCGCGGGGTCGGTCGACAGGGCGGTGATCATCGTGGAGAGTGATTGCTCTATACCCTGGGCCGTTGTGTGCAGGATGTCGGCAATGCTTTTGCCTTCAAGGGCGTTACGCGCGGCCTGGCGGTACATGCCGGCGTCCGAGCGCATGACCCCGGTCAGCGCCTCGGCCATGATTTCCCGCCCGCTTTTGCGAGGCCGGTTGAACATGAATTCGGCCGCGGACCCCCCGCCGCTCCGGAGCAGTTCCCCGATCAGCGCGCTCTGAACGGCCAGCACGGTTTGCAGGGTAGACGAATAATTGCTCACGCTGAAGCCTCCCGGCACCTTCGCAATGCAAAGGGAACCATTGCGCTTGTCGGCATTCGGGAGGGAAAACTTTAGAGAAACGTTGATTTATTCCTTTGATGAGGTTCCGCCCCCCTCAAACTCCCCCGGCAGGGGTGCCTTGCTCAAATTTGTTCGCCCTCACTTGGTTCGGGACGAACGGCCCCAGCACCCCCAATAAATATTTCAGCAGGTTCTATTTGAGGAGGTCCGGCGGCCTGTCCGTCCTGAACGAAGTGAAGGCGGACAAAATCCTGTAGTAATTTCCCCCGGCGGGGTTCGGGGCAGCGCCCCGATTAGAGCAGTTTGATTTTGAGACGCCCCTGCCGGCGTTTAGAGCATTTCAACTTTGAGAATACCCACAACTCTTGAACCATCCTTGGATATTTTTCGGACTTATCTGCTTAAAAGCTGCACCAATGGTCTCAAAAAGTGACTCGCGCGTTGTCG